>JBHJHK010000225.1:0-7518 GCA_050330975.1 Candidatus Competibacterales bacterium
CGCGGGGGGCGGCGGCCCCCCGCCCCCGCCCGCGGCCCCCCCCCCCCCGGGCCGGTGCGGCGCCCCCCCCCCGCGGGGCGGCGCCCCCCCCCCCCCCCCGCCGCCGCCGCCGCGGCCCGCCAGGGGATTTGCCTATTGCCCAAGGGCACCGACGCCGAGCGACCGGTGCGTCTCGACCAGCGGCGCTTCGCCCTGCGCTTGGGCCAGCCGGTGCAATTCCACCTTTTGTCCTCCAACCTCGACCGCCTCCACGTCCCCGGGGAACTCGTCGCCCTGGACCGGGACTACAGCCCCCTACCCCCCCTGGCCACGGTGCTGGACGCCCCCGCCGAGACCCCGAGCCCAGGGCAAGCCCCCCGGGAACAGGTGGTGGTGTTGGAGGCCGAACTCAGCGAGTTGGGCACCTTGGCGTTGCGCTGTGTGGCCGCCGATGACCCCCAGCGGCGCTGGGAAGTGGAATTTCAGCTCCGCGGTGGTGCGGCGGGGACGGTCCTCGGCACCAAGACGGTGCATCCCCAGTTCGCCGCCGCGGCGGAGCGGGTGCGGGAGAACTACGGCGGCCGGGGCCAGGGGGAACCCCGGGGGGTCAAGCGCCTGCGGGCCGACCTGGACAAAATCCTGGGCAAGCGAGAGGGCTGGGAAACCCCCCTACTGCGGGAACTGTTTGGGGTGTTGTGGGAGGGGGCTCGCCGGCGGCGGCGCTCCGCCGACCACGAGCGGCTGTGGTTCAACTTGGCCGGCTTTTGCCTGCGGCCGGGCTTTGGCTACCCCCTGGACGACTGGCGGGTGGAGCAGTTGTGGACGCTGTACCCCAGCGCTGTCCAGTACGGCGGCGAAAACCAAGTGTGGGCCGAGTGGTGGACCCTGTGGCGTCGGGTGGCGGGGGGCTTACCCCCGGCGGCCCAAGCCCAGTTGGCCATCGATCTCACCGCCCTCCTGGAACCCAAGGTCAAGACCAAGTCCCCAGGCGGCAAGCGGGGCGGGGCCGCCAAGGGGAAGGCCCTGGACGACGCCGTGGCGTTGGCGGCGGTACTGGAGCACCTAGAGCCCGCTACCAAAGTGGCCCTGGGGGGCTTGTTCTTGCGCCGGTTGGAGGACCGGGACGAGTCCCTCCAGACCTGGTGGGCCCTGGGCCGGCTGGGGGTGCGGGAGCCGGTCTATGGCAGCGCCCACCAGGTGGTCCCCCCCGAGGCCGCCGCCCCTTGGCTCGACGCCCTGTTGGACCTCGACTGGAGCCGGGTCAAAACCGCGCCGTTGGCCGCCACCTTGTTGGCCCAGCGCAGCTTTGACCGCCAGCGGGACCTAGACGACCAGCGCCGGCGCCACACCGCCGCAAGGCTTGTGGCCGCCAAGGCTCCCCCCGCCTGGATCGCCTTGGTGGAAGAGGGTCGGGCCCTGGACGAGGGGGCCCAAAGTCAGCTCTACGGCGAGGCCCTTCCCCCGGGGTTGGCGTTGCTCCTCTGAGAAGTGGCCACCGGTTGCGGTGCGTCGAGGTCGGCGGTGCAGCGCCACAGGCGGTGGCCACTTCGGGCGTATTTGCCCTCAAAAGGGGTGACGGGGGCGTCGCCTGGCTCAAAGGGCCGGACCTTGGCCCCGCAGTGCCCCAGGGTCAAGGCGGCGGCAAACTCGTCGAGGTAGATTCGCCAATTGCTGCGCACCTCCAATTGGCCCCCCAAGGCCAACAACGCGGCAAAGGCCGGCGAACCATGCCAGCGCCGCCGGAGGTGACAGGCCTTGGGCCAGGGGTTGGGGTACCACAGGTAGTGGTGACTCAAGCGCCAGCCCGCCGCCGCCATCAACCGCCACAGATCCACCAAGTCCCCCCGCAGCAGCCGTCCATTGGCGGGTAGAGGGGGCGCTTTGGCCAACCGCTGGGCGGATTTGTCGATGCCCACCACCAGGGCCTCGGAGTGTCGCTCGGCCAACAATCGGGTGCTGTAACCCACGCCACAGCCGGCGTCTACCACCAAAGGTCCCGGCCACCGGCTGCGCCAGTGCACCAAAATGGCAAAGGCCCGGCGGCTAAAAGCCCCATAGGGGCGCTGGTAAGCGCTATTGAGGTGGCAACTGACCACCTGGGTCAGGCGCGGATGGAGGTCTTGCTGGTTGCTCACCACCTGAGGCGAGGCCACAAAACACCAATCTCAAAGCGCTAAGTTTTTGAAAAACCTAAAATAAAAAAAGCCGAGGCAAGGGTTGCCTCGGCAATAACCACCAAAGGAGGAGTGTACAGCACAGACATCCCAAGGATGCCTGGCAAGGAATTTAGCAAAATCAATGCCATTTTTAGTCATTGATTGGGAACTGGGGTGTCCCCGGCGGAAGACAGGTCTTGGAGCTTGCGCCGGGCGGCGGCATTGCCCTGGTTGGCCGCCCGCTGCAACCACCTGACGGCTTCCTCGGGGTCGCGAAAGTCCTTGGCGTCGGCGTAGAGCACCCCCAGTTTGAACTGGGCCGGGGCGTGTTCTTGTTCGGCGGCCCGGCGATACCAGGTGGTGGCCTGGCCGTAGTCCTGGGGAACGCCCCGGCCCTGGAGGTACATATCGCCGAGTTTCTCCTGGGCCGCCGCCGCCCCCCGCTCGGCGGCGAGGCGATACCAGTACACCGCGCGGATGTCGTTGACCGGCGTCCCCCGCCCCTGGGCGTAGAGGCTGCCCAAGTTGGTCTGGGCGTCGAGGTCGCCCCGTTGGGCGGCGTCTTGGAACAGGGCGAAGGCCCGGGCGTCGTCTCGGGGCACCCCGCGGCCCTCGGAGTAGAGGATCCCCAAGTGGGTTTTGGCGCTGGGCAGGCCCTGGTCGGCGGCCTTTTGGTACCACACGGCCGCCCGTTGGTCGTCTCGCTTTACCCCCAGGCCATTGGCGTAGAGGTAACCCAGGCTGTTTTGGGCCACGGCGAGGCCCTGGTCGGCGGCTTTGCCAAACCACTGGGCCGCTTGGCGGGGATCTGCCGCCACCCCATTGCCGGTGACGTAGCGCACTGCCAAATTGTTCTGGGCGTCGGCGTTGCCCGCCAACGCCGCCTTCCTGTACCAACGCACCGCTTCGGTATCGTCCTGGGGCACCCCGCGGCCATCGGCGTACATGACCCCCAGATTGAGCATCGCCCGGGGCTCTTGTTGCCGGGCGGCTTCCCGATACCAATGGACGGCCTGGACGTCGTTTTGGGCGGTGCCGCGGCCGTTGGCGTAGAGGAGACCCAAGTTCACCTGGGCGGTGCTGTTGCCCCGCTGGGCGGCGCGCTCAAACCAACGCAGAGCCTTTGCCGGGGCGCGCTCGACCCCTATACCCTCCAGGTAGAGCTCTCCCAGGTGGTTTTGGGCGTCGACCTTGCCCTGGGTGGCGGCCTTTTCGATCCACTCCGCCCCCTGTTGGGTGTTGGCGACGACCCCCTTGCCCTCCATGTAGAACTGACCCACCAGATACTGGGCGTGGGCGTCGCCGCGCCGAGCCCACTGGAGATATTGCTCAAAGGCCTCGTCCAAGTCGCCGGCTAGGAGGGCTGCCTCGCCGGCGTTGGCGACGGGATTGGTGCACATGGTGAGACTGCTGACGTACTCGACGACACCGTCTTCGCCAATGCACTTGTGGATGGCACTGGCGTGATCTGTGATCGCCAAGGCGAGGAACAATGCGGCTAAACGGGGTATCACGGTCAATCTCCGGGGCGGTAGGGCCCTTGGCCAAAGCGGGGGTTGTGACGAAAATATTCTAACGGTTGCCTTGACTTGAACACCACTGTTGATGAGGTTTGACCCCGATGTCGTTCTGTGGGCTTTATACCATCTTGACATTCTGCGCCGTGGATTTCAGCTTTCGAGGATAATTGTTGTCGGCGGTGGCGGGGTTTGTCATCACCTTGGCCTGTAGTTTGCCCGCTGAGGCGAGGGTGGGTCTAGAAGAAGCGCTGCACCTCCAACCCCGCCTCACTGCCGTGCCCTTGGCCGCGGCGGCTGCGTCGGTGCCCGACGCCATTGGGTCAGCGGGGGACGCCCGGCAGAGCCAGTGCGCCGCTACGGCAGTCGATGTTTCGAGCAATAAATCAGACATCGCCGTTGGCTTTGGGTTGCCGCTGATGCCGTTTGGGCTCATCCATGGCGAATCCGTCACCATCGACCCCGCCTCGGTGGAGCCCATCGCCGAGCTGCTGGCGTTACTGTTACTCTAGTAACACCGTGGCCTTTGCCCGGTTTGATTTCGGCGCCACCATGGGTTTGGTCAAGGCAATGGCCTTGCTGTTGTTGTACACCTGGTTCGCCGACTATATCATCGCCGACGTCCAGGGGGTTTGGTGGGCTGAACAGTTGGGCGAAGTGCTACAACCATCGTCGGGTTGATTCCCTGACCCGCGCCGTCTTCGGAGGAGGGTTTTCTCATGTCTATTTCCCTGACCAAAGGGCAGTCGGTATCCCACATCAAGGAGGCGCCCCAACTGACTCAGGTGTGCTTTGGCCTCGGTTGGGACCCCCGGCGCACCGCCGGCGTCGAATTCGATTTAGATGCCTCGGCGTTTCTCCTCGACGCCCGGGGCCAGGTGATGAGCGACCAGCACTTTGTGTTCTACAACAACCCCAGAGACCCCCGGGGCGCCGTGGTGTACAGCGGCGACAATCGCACTGGGGAGGGGGAGGGAGACGACGAACAGATCCAAGTGGACCTCAAGGGCCTCGAAGCCCAAGTGGTGCAAGTGGCGTTTGTGGTGAGTATCTACCAGGCCGAGGAGCGGCGACAGAACTTCGGCCAGGTGGAAAACGCCTACATCCGCGCCCTAGACGTCGACGGCAACCGGGAGCTGGCCCGCTTTGACTTGAGCGAAGACGCCGCCCTGGCCACGGCCATGGTGTTCGGCGAACTCCGGCGCCGGAGCGGCGCTTGGGACTTTGGCGCCGTGGGGGAGCCAAGACCCGGGGGGCTGGCCGGTGTGGCTCGGAGTTACGGGGTGCGGGTGGGGTGAGGCCAAACGGCCCATCGGCGACCCGCGGCCCGTGGCCGATGGCCGGGGCGTGACACCCCAGCGAGCCACCGCCACCTTCTGGGTCGGCGGCGTCCTTTTGGTTGTGGCGGCCCTGGCCACCACCCTGTTGGCTCCCCACTTTGCCATTCCCGTGCCCTCCCAGGGGCCTGTGCTGCCCCTGGTGGGTTTGCTGGGGGCGGCGGGGTTGGCCTACTTGGCGGTGGCGGTGGCCCTACCCCGCCTCGAAGCCGGCGGCGCCCAGACCACGGGCTGGCCCTTGGTCTGGGTCGTGGTGGTGGGGTTGCTGTTGCGGTTGCTCCTCTGGCCCTCGGGGGTGATCCTCGAAGACGACCTCTACCGCTACCTCCTCGACGGCGCCCTAGTGGTCCACGGCTACAATCCCTACGCCTGGTCTCCCCAGGCGGTCATGGCCGCCCAAGAACCCGCCCTGGCAGGTGTGGTAGCCGCTTCCGAGGGCCTGGTGGCGGACGTCAATCACCCCCACCTGCGCACCCTCTACCCCCCCGTGGCCCAGGCCTTCTTCGCCCTGAGCTACCTCATCGAACCCTGGAGTGTCGCCGCCTGGCGAGGGGTGTTGTTGGCGGCAGACCTCTGTTCGTTGGCCCTGGGCTTGGCCCTCTTGGGGGCCATGGGTCGCTCGCCTTTGTGGGTGGCGTTGTTTTGGTGGAACCCCCTCTACGTCCATTTGGTGTTCAACACCGGCCACATGGAGGGGGTGCTGGTACCGTTTCTCCTGGGGGGGTTGCTGTTGGCGATCCACCACAGGCCTTTGGCGGCCAGTGTCGCCTTGGCGGCGGCCACCCTGGTCAAGTTCTGGCCCGCCCTGTTGTTGCCCCTAGTCCTGCGGCCTTTGACCCTGGGGCGTCAGCTGCAAGGGGCTGGGCTATTCGCCGCCATCGTCGCCGTGGGCCTCATTCCCCAGGCCCTGGCGGGGCTGGATCGGGGGGCGGGATTGCGGGCCTATACCCTCTATTGGCGCAACAACTCTCCGCTGTTCGCCAACGCCGTGGAGGGCATGGAGGCGCTGTTGGCCCCCTGGGGCATCGGCCCCGCCACGGCCCACAGCGCCGTGCGGCTGTTGTGCGCCGTCGCCGCCCTGGGCTTGGCCCTGGCCGTGGCCTGGCGTCCCCCCCGCTGCCCCGCCGATTGGGGGCGCAAATTCGCCCTGGTGGCGGCCGGGACGTTTTTCTTCAGTCCGGCCAAATTCCCCTGGTACGGGGCCTGGTTTATTCCCCTGCTACCCCTGGCCCCCTGGTGGCCGTTGCTGTTGTTGACCCCCCTGTTGAGCCTCTACTACCTGCGCTTCGCCCTGGACAGCGCTGGGCTCGGGGTGTGGTTCGACCGGGCGGTGGTCTATGTCGAGTACGCTCCGGTGTGGCTGGCGTTGGCCATCGTCGCCTGGCGCCGGTGGAGGTGGGGAGGGGGTGTGCCGTGAGGGAGGGCCATCGCATCGCCGTGGTGATCCCCGCCCTGGACGAAGAACGGGCCATCGGCCTCGTCGTCGCCGCCATTCCCCCCTGGGTGGACGCGGTGGTGGTGGTGGACAACGGCTCCGTCGATGCCACGGCTCAGGTGGCTCTGGCCGCCGGCGCCCAGGTGGTGGCAGAGCCTCGCCGGGGCTACGGAGCCGCCTGCCAGGCGGGCCTGGCCGCCCTCGGTGATCGAGCTGGCGGAGCGGATATCGTGGTATTCCTCGACGGCGATTACAGCGACTATCCCGAGCAGATGGATCGCCTGGTGGATCCCATCGTCGCCGGGCGGGCCGCCTTGGTCGTCGGCTCTCGGGTCAAGGGACAGGTGGAGGCCCGTGCCTTGACCCCCGTCCAGCGCTTTGGCAACTGGCTGGCCACGGCCTTGATCCGCTGGCGCTGGGGGGTGGTCTACACCGACCTCGGCCCGTTTCGCGCCGTGACCCGCACCGCCTTGGCCGACCTGGCGTTGGCGGACCGCGACTACGGCTGGACGGTGGAGATGCAGGCGCGGGCCGCCCGTCGGGGTCTGGCGGTGTTGGAGGTACCCGTGGACTACCGCCGCCGCATCGGAGTCTCGAAAATTTCCGGTACCCTGGGGGGCAGTTGGCGGGCGGGGCGCAAGATCCTGGCGGTCATCGGCGCCGAGGCCCTGCGCCCGGCGCCTCGGCGCCCCAAGACCCTGGCGAACCCTCCCGTGGCGCCACCGGATGGGCCACATTGAGCCCCGGGGCCAAACCTCGTATCCTTGGCACACTCCTCGAGACCTGCAGCGTTGCCCATGGCCATGTCGTTTGCACCACACCTCGGTCGATCCCCGGGTCGATTTCTCTGTTGGGTGGCCTTTTGGGGTGCCATCGTCGCCACCACTGCCACCGCCCAGACCCCCAGTCGCCTGGACCGGTTCAAGGCTTGGGACGCCTATGTCCTCGACCAAACCGGCGGGCGGATTTGCTACATGCTCACGGTGCCCACCGATCAAGCCCCCAAGAACGTTCGCCGCGGCGAGGTTTACTTTCTCGTCACCCACCGCCCGGCCCAAGATATCCGCGACGAAGTCAGCGTCATCACCGGTTAC
>JBHJHK010000226.1:0-6914 GCA_050330975.1 Candidatus Competibacterales bacterium
GGCCCCTGGACGGCAGAGGCGTCGAGGAGCAAGGGCACGGGCCCATCGCAGCGCCAGGGATGGTGACCCAGGGTTATCCCCTTGGCCTGGAGAACCTGCCCCAGGCGCGGTTGGGGGGTCAGGTGGACCTCTATGAGTTCCACCTGGCGCCCCTGCCCCGCCCCGGTGCCCGGGGGGAAGTGCTCTGCCAGCCAGTCCCCCAGGGCTTCGGGGTCGGCCACCCTCAGGCGTTGGGCCAGGCCGGCGTTGAACGCCCCCCGCCCCACCACCTCCAAGAGCGCCCATTCCCACGGCCCGACATTCGGTGGACCCACCTCCAGCCAAGCCACCGTCGCCCGGTGGGATCCATCCCCGAGCCAGCGGTCCCCCAGGGCCATGAGGGCTGCCAGCAACAGCACCGACCGTCGGTGGGGCAGCTCGGGGTCTTTGACGCCCAAGGTGTCGATGGCCGTGGGCAGGGCGATGACCAATAGCCGCTCCTCCCGGGGTTTCGCCCCCTCATCGCGCCGATAGCACAGCAGCTCATCGGCCGCCCAACGGGCGTCAAAGGCGTCCACCGCGCCGTCGTCCTCCACCAGGGCCAGCTCGGAAGCCACCAGTTGCGCCACACGGCCCCCGGTGGCCAACTCCCAAAAGCCCCCGGTGGGTTGGTTCCCCCGGGCCGCTCCGGCGGGGGCCCGTTCGCCCCGGGCCTGGGGTCGGGGCGAGGCCAACCCCGCCGCCAAGGCCCCCTTGGCCCGGAGGAGTTGGCCCAGGGCCAGGCGTTGGGAAGGCCGCTCCAGGACGGGGAGGGCCTCCAAGACCGCCACCATCTCGGGGGTCAACAACCGGGTGAAGCGCCGGGCCGCCGCCGCCAATTGCCCATAGCTCTCCTGGAGCAGCTCGACGGCGACCCCCTCGGCCCCCGGTTGTGCCAACCCCCGGGCCACCGGCTGGGGGTGGCGCAACTGGCGGCGCAGGGTGGGAAAGTCGGGACTCGGCAAGCTCAAGGGCTGGCGCTCCCGGAGGCGCTCCACCACCAAGCCCACCCAAGCGCTCACCACCTGGGGTTGGGGGACAACCCCGTGGCGGGCGGCGGCATCCCGGACCGCCCCCAGGAGGGGATCCACCCCCAGGCGCCCCAGCAAGTGGTCTCGGTAGCGGGCCACGGCGGGGAGAAGGGCCGTCGGCAGGGCCACGGGATGGCTTGACGCCATGGGGGCAACCCGGGGGCCCAGCAACAGCCGCCCCCAATCCACCACCGCCCCGGGGGGCGGGGCCCAGGGGTGGGCGCCATAGGCGGCCAACAGCCAGGGGGCGACGGCGGAGGGTTCGGCCACGGGGCCCGTGGCGGCGGCTCGAAGCCCCGTGTCCAGCCAAGCCCTGGCCACCTCGGCGCCCGCTGCGCCGGGTGTCACGCCAACCCCAGAAGGCGGGGCACCCAGGTCGCCAGGCGGGTCAGTTCCTCGCCGCTGTCGCCGGCGTAGGCCAACAACTCCAGGTCCTGGCGCTCCACCCGGCCGCCGTGGAACAGCCATGCCCGGGTGCGCACCAGGCGATAGTAGCTCACCACCCGGCGGTCGCTGATGGCGATTCGCTGCTCCCGGGCCAGGGTTTTGATCACACGGCGAAACTCCTGGAGTAGTGGCTCTGGAAAAAACCGCTGGCGATCACGGACCCCCCCCTCTGGGCCCCCGGCGGCAAACTGCAAGGTGAGGTAGCGGTGGGCCTTGAGGATGTCTTCCAGGGTGGCGTGGCCCTCGGCCCAAGGGCGCTGGTTGAGGGCGCGCTGGGTGTGGGCGGCGAGTCCCATGTCTAGGAGGGCGGTGAAGTGGTCGTCTTGGACGGGGGGACAGGGCACCTTGAGGGCAAAGCGGTCTCTGAGGGCCGCCAACTCCCCATCGGCGGGGATGTCATTGCTGGCCGCCATGAGCACCCTGAGGGCCACGGGCTCGGGGCGGCCATCCTGGTAGAATTTGCCCTCGTTGATCACGGTCAACAGGGCGTTGAGGATCGCCGAGTTGGATTTGAAGACCTCGTCCAAAAAGGCCATGGTGGCCGTGGGCAGCTTGCCGGCCACCCGCCGTCGATAGGCCCCCTGGCGCAGTTGCTGGATGTCCACCGGCCCCAAAATCTCCGCCGGTTCGGTGAAGCGGGTCAGGGTGTATTCGAAGTAGTGGTCGGCCCCGATGGCCAAGGCGTCCCGCAACGCCGTCACCAGGGCGGATTTGGCGGTGCCCGGCGGGCCCACCAGCAACACCGGTTCCTGGGCGATGGCCCCCACCACCAGGGCATCCACCACCGCCTGGCGGGCGACAAAATGCCGGCCCAAGGCCAAACGCAGCCGATTGAGGCGCTCCCTCAGGCCCTGGGCTTCGGCGGCCAGGGTGGCGTAGTCCGAGGTGGCGATGGCGGCTAGGGGATCGGGCATGGCTCTGGGGCATGGCGCTGGCCCCCGGGCATCGGGGACGAGTCTCGAGGATCTCGCTGGGGGCGCGAGGACGGAGGTGGGCGGGTGATGACGGGGTTGAGGCTTGCGCCGCGGTCACACCGTCCGGGCCAGGGGCTCCTCGAGGGCGGGGACGCCGCGGCCTATCGTCGAGGGGAAATACAGGGCGACCTCCGTGCCTTGGGCGGGGGCGCTCCGCAACCGCAAGACGCCTCCGCTTTGCTTGACAAAGTCATGGACAGAGCTCAATCCCAACCCCGTTCCCCCTTGACCCTTGGTGGTGAAAAACGGTTCCAAGGCCCGCTCCGCAGTGACCTCGTCCATCCCGGTACCGGTGTCGACCACCGTCAAGCGCACGTAGCGCCCGGGCTCGAGGTCGGCCTCGCCGTCGACCACATCCACCCCGTCGACGTTCAAACGGAGGTTTCCCCCCCCGGGCATGGCGTGATGGGCGTTGATGGCCAGGTTGAGCAAGGCGTTCTCCAACAGGGCTGCGTCGAGGTACAGGGGGGGGAGGCCCCGTTGGACTGTGGTGTGCAGGGCGATATTCTGGGGAGTCAGGCGACGCAGAGTGCGCTCAAAGCGGGGCAAGAACTCGCCGAGGTCTAGGTGTTGGGGGTTGAGGGGCTGGCGGCGGGCAAAGGTCGACAGACCGCGCATCAAGGCGATACCGCTGAGGGTGGCCCCGGTGGCGTCCTCCACCAGCTCCCCCACGGTGGCGTCGTCGAGCCCCTGGCCCCCTCGGTCCAGCGCCCCCTTGAGGAGTGCGAGGTTGCCGTGGATGACCGTGAGGAGGTTGTTGAAATCGTGGGTGATACGGCCGGTGAGCTGGCCGATGGTCTCGAGCTTTTTGATGTGGATGAGCTCGGCCTCCAGCTGTTTGCGGGCGTCGATGTCGCTGCACGCCCCCACCAGACGGACGGCGCGTCCCTGGGCGTTCCACAGGGCCTGGCCGCGTTCGTGGACCCACTTGCTGCGACCGTCGCGGCCCCGGGTGCGGAACTCGCAGCTGTAGGTGGGGGTGCGGCCGGCCAGATGATCGGCCAGCTGGGCTTCGATGCGGGCCCGGTCTTCGGGGTAGATGCGCCGTTGGAAGGCGGCGAGGGTGCCGTCGAACTCCCCCTCGCCGTAGCCGAACAACACCCGCCAGCGCTCGGAGCAAAACACCGATCCCCCTTCGATATCCCAATCCCAAATGCCGTCACCGCTGCCCTTGAGGGCCAGTTGCCAGCGCTCCTCGCTCTGGTGCAGGGCCGCCTGGGAGGCCTCCAAGGCCTTGGTGCGGTCCAAAACGCGCCGCTCCAGGGCGTCGTTGAGGGCGGCGAGGGTTTCGTAGATCCGGCTGAGTTTTTGCCGGGTGCCGGTGTCGAGGTCGCGGGTGGCCTCGGCCTCGGGGACCACCAGCACGAGCCACCACTGGGGGGCGTTGGCCAGGGCCAGGGGGGCGAGGTCGACGAAGTGGATCTCGCCGCCGTGGAGAAAGTCGAGGACGGCGGGCTCTGTCCGGGCGGCCAGGGGGCCCAGGTGGTGGGTGAGATGGGCTATGGCGGCGGCGACGGCGGGGTCGTCGACCTGGTGGGCCTTGAGCCGTTGGGCCAAGCCGCCGTCGACGGCAAAGCTCACGGGCCGGTGGCTGGAGGCCACCAACAGCCCGGCGTCGTCGACGATGACGACCCTGCTCCGGGGGCCCAGGGGGAGCCGGGCCAGGAATTGGCCGAGGCCGTGGAGGGACAGGTCGCAGCCCACCACGCCGGCGAAGTGCCCACGGCGGTCGCGGAGGGCCAAGGTGGCCATGATGCCCAGCTGCACCGAGGCGTCGCTGGAGTATTGGTAGACGGGACTCCAGAGGGGGCGGATGGCCCGGCGCCCCCGTTGGTACCAGGGGCGCAGGCGCGGGTCGTAGAAGTGGCTGCGGCCCACGACCTCCCCTGGGCATCGGCCCCAGGGGTCGAGGGCATAGGCCAGTTTGTGGGGGCTCGAGGGGTCTTTGACCTCGAGGGGGGGGGTGCTGGCGGGCAGGCGGCGGATGCCCTAGTACCGGCCGTCGGGGGTGGCTATCTGCACCGCCCCGAGGTTTTCATGGCGTTGGATCTGCCGCCAGAAGTAGTCCTGGAGGGTGGGATGGTCGCCGGGATCGAGCCAGCCTTGATCCACGGCGTCGGCGATGGCCAGATCCACCAGGCGGGGGGTTTCCAAATAGCCGTGGAGGTACTGGCGGAGACGCTGGACGATCTCTTGGCGCCAGCGAGCCGAGAAGGTGAGTAGGGTGCGTTGGTCGTCGCTCAGCGTCGGGGATGTACTCATGGGCTCTGCCGTTCCGTTGGCATCGGTGCGACTATCAGTACAACTATATAAGTATCTTATGCACAATAGCACAGAATTTTTTTGCCGGGAGCCTGGGCGTGATGTTTCCCCGGGTGGATGGCCCCCCTGGGCATCGTTGTCCGGCGAAGCCGTATCCCGTTGACCCCCTGGTACTCGCCTTTGATGCGACGCCCCCAGGAGGGGGGCGTCGCCCGGGTAAGCTCAAGGGTCGCCGTGGAGCTGGCGCCGCAACCACGCCTCGTCGGCGTCGATCCAGGCTCGAGCTGGGGGGCTCAGGGCCAGTTCCGGGGGAGCTAGAGCCGCCGTCAGGTACTCCACCAGGCGGATAACTGCCAGGCAAAAATGGCTGTTGGTATTCAAACTGTCCGTGGTCGCCACCAGCCAGCGGTTGAGTAGGCGGCGGGTCTTGGCCGCGGCGGTGGTGGCCTCACTCCGGCCCAAGGCCAATGCCATCACTTCCAGGGCCGCCAGACGGTTTGCCGCGGACAGTTGGCCGAGCTCCAGCTCCAGGGCGTCCCAGGCGCTGGCTGGGACGGGGTCGGCGCCGTCCCCCAGGGCCGCGCGGGCAGCGGCCACCGCCAACTGGCCCTGGGGGTCGAGGGTATGGCTCTCCAGGGCGGCGCATAGCTCCAGGCCCAGGGCGTTGTGGCCCCAGCGCTGGAGCAGCGGCCCACAGCGGGCCAATTGCCCGGCTAGGGCGTTGGCGTCCACGGTGTCGGGGGTGGGCCACAAAGGCGCCAAGAGGGTGAGCCAATCCCCCCGCCGCCAGCGGTCGGCCAAGGGGTACAACGCCCCCAGGGCGGCGAGTCGGGTGCCGGGGGACAGCTGCGGCAGCCGCTCCAGCCAAGGCGCCAAGGGGCCTTGGCCTCGGTTGGGGGGGAGTCGAGCCGCAAGGGCCACGGGGGCCACGGGGTCCCACCCAGCTTCGTCGAGGGCCTCGTCGGGGGCTTCCCGCCACTGGTCCTCCAGGGCGGCGAGGCCCGCTAGAGGGTCTTCCCCCCAACCCCCCGGCTGGCCGCCGACGGTTTGGATAAAGCCCCAAAAGGGGTCTCCCCGGGGGCCCAAGTGCCTCAGGAGGGGCGAGCCCGCCAAGAGGCGCTCGGCCTTGTAGCGTTGTAGGGGGTCCAAAACTGCCAGGTGGCGTTGGCAAGGGGCATTGGGCTGGGATTGCCTCGGGGGACGGGGGGCCAATTGCTCGGCGATGGCCCCGCGATAGGCGGCGATGCAGGCCCGGTGGAGGGGATCTTCCTCCAGGGCCTCCAGGGTGGGCTCCCGGGGGGCCAACAGCTCGGCGACTGCAGTTTGCTGGCCGAGGCGGGCCCGGCCCCAGGCGAACACCAAAGCGACGTAGGCGTCGGTGGCGGCGGGGTCGGCCTCGATGGTCGAGATCTGGCGTTCGGTCTCCCCGTAGCGGGTGTGCAGCGCCGCCAGGGCCTGGCCCCGAGCCTCGGCGCTGGCCGGCAGCCGCAGGGCGTCGCCCCACCGCAGGACAAAGCTCGGCACTTGGCCGGCGATGGGCAAGCCGTCTTGGAGCTGGGCCAACAGCGCTTCCCGGGTCCGCTGGAGGCCCACGGGGTCGCCTCCCGCCGCCTTGGCCAAGGCCTGGCGGGCTAACCACAGGGTGCGCAGCTCCAAGCTGGGCAGCTCGTCGAGCCAGCCCTGGAGGCGTTCTGGAGAGGCCGGTGGGGGGCGACCGTTGGCCCCTGCGGCGATGAGGCGCACCGCCAGCCCCAGGCCGTGGTCCGGGGTCAACGGCTCCCCGGGACTTGGGGGCGACGGGGCCTGGCGGGCCCATTCCTCGGCCCAGGCGGCGGCGTGGGGCGGCCCGTCCCCCAGGGCGCGACTCCAGCACAACGGGGCGTCTTGGGTCTCCCCGGCGGCGTGGAGGGCCCGGGCTAGCTGGGCCCACAAAGGCCCGCGGGAGGGGTGATCTGGAGGGGTATCGAGGTCGCAACAGCGGGCTTCCAAGGCCCCTAGGGCCTCGACTTCGGCGGCCCCCGGGGCGACGGCGGGGATGGGCGCCGCGGCGGTTCGGGGCGGTTCGGATTCGCTGTCGCTGCTCGTGATCGACAGCGGGCTGCCGAGCGCAGTTCTGGACCCGGCCAACCCGGCCCAGTTCTTCTTGGACGAGGACTGCGAGACTGCGTTGCGGGGCCGCGTC
>JBHJHK010000227.1:0-2531 GCA_050330975.1 Candidatus Competibacterales bacterium
CTTCAAAGATTCCCCGGCGACAGGCCACTTGGGGAGTAATCCCCGCCGCCACCAACCGGGCGGCGTGGACCAACAGCCGGGTGCTGGCCCCCTCGTCGAGGCCATTGCCCTTGAGGTTCCGGGTCATCTGGCCCAGGCGAACCCAATTGCTGGCCTCGGCCAGTTCGATCTGGGCTTCCGTGGCGATGACCTGGGCCTCCACCTCGAAGCGGGGGTAGTCCAGCCCTAAGGCCACAAAGCGCTGGCGGGTGCTCTGCTTGAGGTCCTTGAGGGCGTTTTGGTAGCCGGGGTTAAACGACACCACCAGGCAAAACGACGGCGGCGCCAACAGCAGCTCACCGCGTTTTTCGATGGGCAGTTGCCGGCGGTCGTCGCACAGGGGGTGGATCACCACCGTGGTGTCCTTGCGGGCCTCCACCACTTCGTCGAGGTAACAAATGCCCCCCAGACGCACCGCCTCGGTCAAGGGGCCGTCGGCCCACACCGTGTCGCCCCCCCGGATCAAATAGCGCCCCACCAGATCGGCGGCGCTCAAATCGTCGTGGCAGGCGACGCTCACCAAGGGCAACCCCAGGCGATGGGCCATGTACTCGACAAAGCGGGTTTTGCCACAGCCCGTGGGTCCTTTGAGCATCACCGGCAACTGGTGGGCAAAGGCGGCTTCGAACAGCGCCACCTCGTCCCCCACCGGCTGATAGTAGGGGGCACTGTCAAAAGTGCGGGCAAAGGCGGGGGACAAAGGGGCCGTCAACGGGGGTCTCCTGGAGATCGGGCAAGGGAATGGGCTGCTCTTGGGGGATGGCACACCGCGGAACGTCTTGGATCTACACGTTAAAGGGAGGAACGATCCCCTGACAAGGGGGTGTGCCGGCGAACGTTTGGGGATATGATGGCTATGTCCACAAAATATCAGAGCCATTGTTAGAGCCATTTTATCGCCCATCGTCATCCTCTCCCGGGTTTTCCATGGACGACGCCAACGCCCCTGTCTCCCCCGATCAAAAGGCCCTCCTGGCCACCCTCCATCGCCGCCTGGGTATCCCCACGGACTACGGTCGCAACCCCTTTCGCCCCCCCTACGGCGAAACCGCCACCTTGGAGACCGTGGGGCTCGACGTCTTTGGCCGTCCCGTGTCCCTAGCCCCCAGGGGCGCCCGCCACTGGCGGCGCCTCGCCGAGGCGCCCCGAGGCGACGGCATCGCCGTGGAGTTGGTGTCGGGGTTTCGCAGCATGGCCTACCAAGCGGGGCTCATCGAGGCCAAACTCGCCCGGGGCCAGGCCATCGAGGCGATCTTAGCGGTCAACGCCGCGCCGGGCTACAGCCAGCACCACACTGGCCTCGCTGTGGATCTGACCACCCCTGGGGTGGAGCCCCTGAGCGAGGCCTTTGCGGCCACCGAGGCCTTTGCTTGGCTCTCGGCCAACGCCCATGGCTTTGGCTTTTCCATGCCCTACGGCCGCAACAACGCCTTTGGCTTTGTCTACGAGCCGTGGCACTGGGGGCTTTTGTGAGGGGGGCCATGGGGGGCCAGGGCTTCGGTTACACGCGCCGGCGCTGGCTCCGCTGGGGCGGCCTGTTGGGGGTGGGCCTTGTCGCGGGCTGTAGGCCCGCCCCCGAGACCTTTGAGGTCGCCGCCTCGCCACCCGAAGCCCCAGACCCCAGGCCCACCGTGGCGTTGGTGATGAAGACCCGTACCAACCCCTTCTTTGTGGCCATGGAGCGGGGGGCGCGGCGCGCGGAGCGGGAGTTGGGTGTACAGCTCCTAGTGCGCACCGCCGCCCAGGAGATCTCCATCGAACATCAAATCGCCCTGGTTTACGACCTCATCGACCGCCGGGTCGACGCCATTGTCATCGCCCCCGGCGACTCGCAAAAGCTAGTCCCGGTGTTGGCCAAAGCATCGGCCTTGGGCATCCCAGTGATCAATATCGACAACCGGCTCGATCCCGCCTACGCCCACCGGGCGGGTTTGGGGACGGTGCCGTTTATCAGCATCGACAACCGCGCCGCCGCTGAACTGGCCGTGGCGCGGCTGCTCCAGGGCCTGACGCCGCCCTTGGAGGCGGCGGTGATCGAGGGCATCCCCACGGCCGCCAACGCCAGCGCCAGGACCCGAGGTGCCTTGGCGGCCTTTGGCGCCGTGCCCGGGGTCGAGGTGGTGGCGGTGGAGAGCGCCCATTGGCAGATCGGCGAGGCCTACGCCTTGATCGGGCAGTTATTGGCCCGTCATCCGGGCCTCAAGGCCCTGTTTTGTGGCAACGATATGATGGCCTTGGGGGTGATCCACTACCTGCGGGAGCACGCCCATCCGGGGCTGGCCATCGCCGCCTTCGACGCCCTGCCCGAGACCCATGGCGCCCTGGAGCGGGGGGATTTGTGGGTCACCGTGGACCAGCGAGCCGCCGACCAGGGTTATTTGGGGGTAGTCGCCGCCGTCGACAGCCTGGCGGGTCGCCCCGTGGCCGCGATGACCCTCCTGGAGGTGCGGCTGGTGGTGGGGCGGGCCCTGGCGGACCATGGGTAGGTCGTG
>JBHJHK010000228.1:0-11747 GCA_050330975.1 Candidatus Competibacterales bacterium
GGGGGGGGGGGGGGGGGCGGGGCCGCGGCGGAGGATTGCACAGCCTGGATTTGCTGCTCCAGCGGGCGCTGCGTCGCCAACTGGGCCCTACGGGCCGCGACCAACTCCCCCTCCAATGCCGCCACCCGAGCCTCGATCCGGCTCCGATCCCGGATCAGCAACTGATTTTCCGCAGCCAATCTTTGTTGCGCCTCTCTCAGGTCTTCTAGGGAGCGCACCCAAGTCAAAGTGTCGTCGTCTAGGGCCGAGGACGACCGGTAGAGGTTGAGGGCGGCGACGATATCCTGCTCCACCCCCAATCCCCGCTCGTAAAAGGTCGCCAAACGGACCTGAGCCCGGGGATTGCCCTGATCGGCGGCCCGCTGGTACCACTGGGCCGCTTGGTCGTAATCGGGGCTCCCCGCCAATAACCCCCGTTCGTGGAGTTCCCCCACATAGGTCTGGGCCGTGGCGTCGCCCCCCTTGGCCTGGGGCAACCAGCGGCGGTAGGCATCTTGGTAGCGGGCTGGATCAAAGGTGGTATACACACCACCGCGAATCTCACACAAAGTGGCCACCGTGTGGACCAACCGCGGTCGGGTGGTGTAGTGGCGGCCCCCCAGATTGATCACCTTGCCCGACAGTAAACAGTCCACCACGGTGAGGTCGTCGACACCAGAGAAGCGCGAGGCCAATTCCAGGAGATCTGCGTCGTCGGTAGCCGGTGGCACCGTGGCTTGACAGCCCGCCACCAGGGTGACCACAGCGGCAAAACCAACCCTTGACCAAGGGCCCATCTCGACCCCCATCACCTCATAGTTAATTGATTTTTTTAAAAAAAACATCACTCTCACCCCCCGCCCAGATCCGGGTCAGTTCCGGGGACGATCATAGCATGCCCCGTCCCACACCCCAGGCCTCGGCCTTGTGGTCCCCGGGGGGGCAGCCCATACTGGAGTCTCAAGTCTCGCATCTCAACGCCCAGCAGCCCCGAGGTACCCCTGGAGTGAGCTGGGATTCCCTGGAATTGGCCGAGATTTTCAAACGGACAATCAGCGGCGAGTCACCGACGACGGATGGGTTGAAGCAATGGTTGGGGAATGGGGTAAGGCTATAGCGCAGCCCTGGCTGGGGGTTGTGGTGGTGTTGGCGGCACTGGCCGTGGGGGCGCCGGGATGGGGTGTCGAGGCCGGTGCAGGGGACGCTGGCCCCGGGGCGGGGGCGCACAATAGCTCGGGGGCGATTGGCGGCGGCGAAGCCCGCTTGGCGTTGGTCATGGGCAACAACGGCTACACCCGTGAGGCGGCGCTGATCAACCCCATCAACGACGCTCGGGCCATGGCGGCCACCCTCAAGGAGTTGAATTTCACCGTCTTGGAGGGCTACGACCTGGATCAAGATGCCATGGAGGCGTTGCTGTTGGAGTTCGGTCGCCGGGCGGCCAGCTTTGACGTCGCCGTGGCCTTCTTCGCCGGCCACGGCATTCAAGTGGATGGGGTCAACTACCTGTTGCCCATCGACGCCCGGGTAGACGGCGAACAGGCCCTGCGGCGCCTCTATACCCTCACCCAAGACGCCGTGGTCGCCGAACTGGCCCAGGCCCAACGGTTGGGGGTGCTGATCCTCGATGCCTGCCGCAACAACCCCTTTGTCGCCACCCTCCAGCGCAGCCTCAAGGCCAGGCGGAGCCGCAGCGGCACCGCCCGGGGCCTGGCGGCGGTGGGGGAACGCCTCCCCAGCGGCCTCATCGTCGCCTACGCCACGGAGCCCGGGGCCGTGGCCGACGACGGCGACACCCAGCACAGCCCCTATACCCGCTCGCTGTTGGAGCATCTGTCCACCCCGGGCCTCGATGTGCGGTTGATGTTCGCCAAGGCGGGCCAGACCACCGCCAGTCTCACCAACGGCTTCCAAAAGCCCATCTACGAAGATCAGAGCTACGGCTACGAATTCTGCTTTGCCGGCTGTCGGGTCCTCCAGACGGTGGATGTGGAGCAGTTGCTCCAGGAGTGCCACAACCACCAGCAGAGCCACCGCCTGTTGGAGGCGGGACAGTGCTACCGGGAAGTGCTGCGCCACCGCCGCGGTCACCCCACCGCCCTCGCCGAGTTGGCCTCGGTGGAGCGGGGTCTACTGGCCTCGGTGGTGGGCTACCTGGAATCCCAAGAGCCGGCCCGGGCGCGGCGGGCCTTGGGGGCGTTGGAGCAGCTCAACCCCCTCCACCCTCGCCTCGCCGACCTCGAAGAGCACTATCGAGAAATCCGGGACACCCTCGCCCCGGCGACCGTGGACCCCAAGACCGTGGACCAGGCTCTAGTGGCCCAACAACTGCGCCTGGTGGAAAGCCACCTCCAGACCTTGGACACCCGGGGGGCCCGCCAAGCCCTGGCAACCCTGCGAGCCCTGGACGACGATTTGCCCCAAATCGCCCAGTTCGAGGCCAAACTCCAGCTCATCACCCCGGGGTTTGTGTTCCGCGACCAGCTACCGGAGGGGGCGCAGGGACCCGCCATGGTGGTGGTCCCCGCCGGGGTCTTTACCATGGGTTCAGAGCCCGACGAGTCGGGGCGTCAGGCCCATGAAGTGCCCCACCGGGCCACGGTCCAGCGCCCCTTTGCCGCCGCGGTCACCGAGGTCCAGCGCCGGCAGTTTGCCCGCTTCGCGGCGGCCACGGGTTATCGCACCGACGCCGAGCGCCAGCGGAGCTTTGCCGGCTGCTTCCACTTCGACCTCAAAAGCGGCGAGTGGCTGATGGAGAAAACCCTCACCTGGCGCACCGTCCTCCCCCGGGACCGAGACGATTTGCCGGTGACCTGTGTCAGCCTCGACGACGCCCGGGCCTACGCCCGCTGGCTATCGACCCAGACCCAACACCGCTACCGGTTGCCCACCGAGGTGGAATGGGAATACCTGGCCCGCGCCAACGCCACCACCCCCCACCCCTGGGCCAACCCCACCGAGGCCTGTGCCTTTGAAAACGGCCCCGACCGAGCCTTGCAACGGCGCTGGCCCGAGCTCAGGGGTGAGCTTTTGAACTGCGACGACGGCTTTGCCACCTTGGCCCCCGGAGGGAGCCGGCGGCCCAATGGCTTTGGCCTCCAAGACCTGCTGGGCAACGCCAGCGAATGGACCTGTTCCCTCTACGATCCGGAGTATCGCGGCGACCAGAGCCGCTGTGGCGACTACGCCACCGACGATCCCCGCTTTGCCGTGCGGGGCGCCACCTGGTACGAAGCCCCCAGCGCCCTCCGGGTCGCCCACCGGAGCCAAGCCCTACCCCCTTTGCTGCGCCACAGCGCCTTGGGCTTTCGCCTAGTGCGGGAAATCCAGTCCATCGACCACCACCAAACCTCCCTGGTGGCCGTCGGAGAGGACCCCCGGGAACCTTGAAGCCCGACATCACTCCCGGCTAGAGCGCCCGGCGGGGCGACGTCTCCGTTCGATACACCGTCATCCCCCGGGCCCGGTAGTTGGCCAGGGCGTGGGGGTGGTCCAAGGTGCAAGTGTGGAGCCACACCCGCCGAGACCCCCCTAGGGCCCAAGCCGCCTTGGGGGCCGCCGCCAGCAAATAGCCCCCCACGCCCCGACCGATGAAGTGGGGAGTCAAGCCGAAGTAGGCGATTTCCACCTCCCCTCGAGCCTGGCAACGGAGCTCGAAATAACCGGCGATGGCCCCTTGCCCATAGGCCACCCAAGTCTTGGTGGCGGCGTCTTCCACGTAGAGGCGCCACTGATCGTCGGACCACGCCAACCGGTCGGTCCACTCCCAACCTTGACCGACAAACTGGTACAAGAAGCGATTGAATTGAAACTGGGGAATCCGGCACGCCCAAAGGGTCAGACCCATGGGATCGGGCTTGTCCCGCAACGCCCCAAGGCTGTGCATTTCCAGGTAGTAGGTGGTGACATCATCCAAGGTCTAGGGCTCCAAGGGGGGCCAGAAGGGCCAGTCGTAGACACAGCGAAAACCGTTGTCGGCGTAGACCTGATCGGGGCCGTCGACGCGCCGGGTGGCAGCGCGAAAGTTGGCGGGGTTGTACTCTAACCACGACCCCCCCTTGAGGACATAGCCCCCCTCTTCGAGGGTTTCCGTCCACTCCCACACGCTCCCCGCCAAGTCGTGGATACCCGAAGGCGTGGCCCCCGCCGGGTGGGATCCCACCATGGCCAGGGACTCGACGCCCTTGGCCCCAGGCCACTGGAGGCGGCTGGGCTGCCAAGTATCGCCCCAGGGGAAAGTCCGCCGCGCCTCCCCCCGGGCCATGTATTCCCATTCGTCTTCAGTGGGCAAGCGCCCCCCTCGCCACTGGCAGTAGCGACGGGCGTCTTCAAAACTCATGTGGGTCACGGGGCTTAGGGGATCGACCCGCGACCCCGGTCCCAGGGGTTGGCGCCAGTGGGCGCCCTCCAACATCAAGCTGACAATGCCATCGGCGTAGCGGGAAAAGCCCTGGCGCTCGGCGTGGGTCACGTGGCCCGTGGCGAAGACAAACGCTGCAAAGTTCCCTTGGGTCACTTCCGTGGCATCCATGACATAGGGGGTCAAGGTCTCGTGGCGCAAACCTTCGGAGCTGTACCACGCCGCGTCACAGCGGTCGATGTGCTCTCGACACAAGGCCAAAGCCCCAGTGATGTCCAGAGCCGTGCTACCCAGGACGACTCGGCGGGGCTGCTGCTCCAGGGGGGGCATCTCCGTAGGTGGGGCGGCGGCCAACGTTCCGATGGCTCCCCCGCCGCCCCAACGGGACACCTCGGCCATCCACTCCGCCACCGGCTTGTCGTCCGTGGGGCTGGGGTCCGTGGGGCTGGGGTCCGTGGGGCTGTAGACCGCTGGGCCGTCGCTTTCATACCCCCGCCTCAGCTCCATGATCGAGGCGACGGCGACGATCCCCACCACCGCCACCGCCGCCAGGGCCCCCATAAATCGCCGCCACCAGCGCCGGCGCGCCGCCGCCCCCGCCGGCCAACGCCGGCGCAGCGACTCGGCCGAACGGGGACGGTGGGTTGGGTCGGGCTGCAGCAGGGCCGTAATTTGGCCGTGGAGGGCCCGGGGCACGCCGGCTAAATCGGGCACCGTTTGGCGCTTTTCCATGGCGTCGACAAAGGTGCTCCCCATATCCAAGGGGCTACCCCGGGACGCGGCGGCCAACACCAACCCCAAACTGTAGAGGTCGGTGCGGGGGGAAATCTGCCCCTCGAATAACCCCAACTGCTCTGGGGCCACATAGCCCAACTTGCCGGCGAAGTTGGCGCCGATGATGGTCTCGCTGGCGCTGGTGACCTTGGCGATGCCAAAGTCGATGATTTTGGCCATGGCCACGTCGCCCCCCGGCAAAACGATGTTGCCCGGCGACAAATCCCGGTGAATGATGCCGGTGCGGTGCACTGCCCCCAAACCATCGATCAAGCGATCCCGCAGCGCCAAGATTTGCCCCACGGTGAAGACACGCTGGCGGAGCAAGCGGGCCAGGGAGGGGCCCTCCACGTACTCCATGATCAAAAAAAACCGCCCCTGCTTGTCCTGGAGAAACCCCTCGTAGCCCACCACGGCGTCATGGCGGATGCTGCGCAACGCCGTGGCCTCCCGCTTGGCCAATTCCAGCGCTTCGAGACTCGCCAGGTATTCGGGGCGAATGACCTTGATGGCATGTTGGGTTTCGATGCTGATGTTGCGGGCGAGGTAGACTTCGCCCATGCCCCCGCGGGCCAGGAGGGCTTCGATGCGGTAGTTGTCCAGGACCACAATGCCGGGGGGAAAGGCGGTGGCCATGTCACTCGGATGGGGGGGCCCCACCCCCTCAGCCGGCCCCCCTCGGTTTCCCTGGGCGTCTCGCGCCGGCGACACCTCCGTCGCCACCCCCGGCGACACCTCCGTCGCTATCCCCAGGGACACCTCCGTCGCCACCTCGTCCTCCCCCACTCCAGGGGGGAGTGTCCCATCGCCAGCCACAGCTTCACTCCCCAAAGGCTGGGTGCTGGGATCGGCAACGGGGGCAACGGCCGGGGGGCTCGAAGTGTTGCCAGGGTCTTTGGCCATGGCCACACCCCTAGCGGGGAGCGCGACAGGCGGGCCTGATACCCGCCCGACGCGCGGCTTGGTAGAGGGGCAAGGTGTCGTTTTGCAGGCTTTGCAACCGCGCGGCGCGGTTGCCCGCCGAAGGGTGGGTGGAGAGAAATTCGGGGAAGCGGCTGCCTTGCACCTCTTCCATGTTGCGCCAAAGCACCGGGGCTGCCCTGGGATCGAATCCGGCCCGGGCCATGAGCTCCAAACCGATGACGTCGGCTTCGCTCTCCTGGACCCGGCTAAAGGGCAACAAAAACCCCAAGCTCGCCAGAGTCCCGGTGAGGGATTGGGCGACGCTGGGATCCATCCCCGCCTGGGTCCCCAATACCCCGCCGGCCACCACGCCCAGGCCCGCCACCAGGTTCTGGGACTGGCGTTCGGCGGAGTGGTTGGCGAGGACGTGACCCACCTCGTGGCCGATGACCACCGCCAGCTGATCGGGGGTGCGCGCCGCCTTGAGGAGCCCCTCAAAGACGCCGATTTTCCCCCCGGGCATGGCAAAGGCGTTGACGGCGTCGTCGGCGAACACCGCCACCTCCCAAGGGCGGCGCTCGGGCAGCCGGGCGGTGATGGCGTCTGCCACGCAGTTGACGTAGGCCGTCAACGCCCGATTGTCACTCAGGGGCTGTTCGCGCTTGAGTTCCCTAAAGGCCGCTTGGGAGGCGCTCTCGAGGGAGGCCTGGGAGGTGAGCATCAGCTGCTGGCGGCCGGTGGGCGAGGTGGTGCATCCCGCCACCAGGGCAAATGCGATCAGGGGTATTGCGCGGCGTTTGACCATGGGTCGATCTCCCGATGAGCCTCGAGGTGGGTTGGACGCCGGCAATGCCCCATCCCCTCGCCCCTACCCCGGGGTGAGGGGGTTGCCCATTAGCGGACGCTGGCGTCCAAAGTGGCCACGGTGGAGGCCCCCACGGTGGTCACGTCTTCGGCGGCGGCGCCGGCGGCGGTGATCTGAAATTGATAGGTGCCCGCGGCGCGCAGCTCGATGACGGCACTCACCAAGCCATCGACGTTGGTGATGCCAAAGGGGCCAAACTGGTTCGGGGTAAAGGTGGTGGAAAACGCCCCCGGAGCCACCAACCCCCGCACGCCAATGGCCACATCGGCGATGGGAGCGCCGTCTTGATCCCGCACCGACAAAGCGACAACACAGCTATCCACGTCTTCGTTCAGAGCGGCAATACCCGTGCCGGGGGTACAGGCAATGCCGTCGATGTTGACGTTGGCGGTGCGCACCACCGCCGGCTCCCGCTGGGGATTTTCCTCCACGGGCACGGAGCTCCTCAGGGGAATACCCGACAGATATTCCGGGGCCAAGGCCACGGTCTCGGGGTTGAGGACCGTGGTCAGCACCGCTGGCGACGGGGTCACGAGCCCGGTGGGCAGCGTCAGCAAGTCTTCGTAGCGGGCCAACACCTGGTTCAACCGGTCGACGACAAACAAGTCCTCGCCGTCGAAGGCGATGTCCACGGGGTCGTTCAACGCGCCACTGTCTTGCAACACACTGCGCACTTCCGTGGCCCCATCGGCGTCGCCCGCCCGGTCGATGATCACAATGGCGCCATCGAAGGCGACGCCCTCGTCGCCGATGTCGCTCAGGACCAATCGATCCAAACTCGCCAGATAGTCGATCCCCCGCAGTTCAGAGGTGATGGGGTCGCCGTCAAAGGTGGGCTCGATGAGGCGACTGGGGGTACTGCGGTCGAGGTCGCCGCTGTAGTCGTCGTAGACGGCCACCCGCCCGTCTCCCAGGGCCACAAACAGTAGGTCGGTGATGGGGTCGGAGTCGACGGCGAAGGGCTGCCCCACCCCGCGCATATCGATGGTGCCCAAGGGGGCGGTATTGCCCAACACACAGGGGCTAAAGGCGTAGACCGCCGGCAGGTCGGCGGCGGCGTCGGCCACCAGCAACAGGGCGGGTTCATCGGCGATCTCCACGCCCCGGGGCTGGCGCAACTGGGTGGCGGCACCGACGATGAGTCGGTCGCGGCTGGTGGTGAAGCTGCCGTCGCTGCGGCTCTCCGCCAGGCGGTTGATCACCGCCACCCCGCCACCGGCGCCGGTGTCAAAGGTGATATAGGCGTCGCCAGTCTGGTCGAACACCAGGTCCTGGACCCGGGCATCGGCGGCAAAGCTGGTCAAGGCGGTACTGCCGTCGCTGGTGAAGCGCACGGTAAATCCCCCGGTGCGGTCGGGGTCGGCGGCCAAGTCGGGATTGCCCCCCACCACCACGGAGCCGATGGCGATGTTGGCGTTTTCGATGTCGGTCCCGTCGGGGCGCAGGGGCTGGCGCCCCTCGAGGACCATGGATAGGGGGTTGCTGGCCCCCTGGTTCACCAGGTCGGGGGCGCGGTCGAAAAACGGCTGGGTGGTGGCCAAAAAGATGCCGTTGAGGCCGTCAAACAGGGTCAATTCGTCGGTGAGGGGGTCGGCCACCAGGACGGTTTGATCCACCAATACCACGTCGCTGGGGTTGGCCAGGCGGGTGGTCAACCCCCGCAGTACGATGTTGGGATTGACCGCCCCCCGGGCGGTGCGGGCATTGTTGAAGAAGTACAAACTGCCGTCTTGGGCAAAATCTGGCCCCTGGATGCTCTCGTCGGCCCCCAGGTCCGCCACCACCAGGCGGTCTCTGGTGGGGTCGAAGGCCACGCCCTGGATGTTGGTGGCCATGGGGGTGCCGTTGACATCGGCGGGGATCAAACGGCTGATGGCGCTGTCGGCCAGGCCAAAGCCGCCGAAGACGTAGTCGTCGATGACCCCTACGGTGCCGTCGCTCAAGGCGATGAACAGCCGGTCTTCCGTTTCGTCGTAGGTCAGATCTCTCGGCAGGGCCGGCAGCGGGGTCTGGGCCACGGGCTGGACGATGCCCCCGGCGGCGGTGCCGTGGACCGTCAAGGTGGGAGCGTTTTTATTGGCGACGATCAAAAAGCCCGCCTGGTGGGCGATTACCGCACTCACCGGGGTGGACAGACCCGTCACCCGCTCTTCGCCATCGCCCCCCAACCGGCGATCGCGCTGGGAATCAAAACTGCCCCCCAGACGGTCACCGACCCGGCACACGACGCTCACACTGCCCAGGGGATTGCCCGCTTCGCCTTCGCCGGCGTGGTACAAGTTGTTGAGCACGTCCAGTTCCACGCCGCCGACCAGGCCCGTGGAAAAGCTCCCGTTGCCGTTGAACGACCCACTCACCTGGGCGACTTCGCCGTCGGTATTGCCGATGTAGAGGGTCTGTTGAGCCATGACTGGGGCACTGGCCACCAGCATCGCGGCGAGGATCGCTGCGGGTCGCTTGCTGTCGCCGACCGGATGGATTGTCATGCCATACTCCTTGTGGATGTCCAACGGGGCTCTTATCCGCGACACGGCGCCGTCGCCCCGAGGTCAGTGGCCAGGGTGGTGCTCCCATGGCGCCGTCCCGGTGGTAATGTATCCCAATGGCAACGCCCTGATAAGCCCATGGGTCTGGGTATTTGCCCCATGTGTGGCAACGGGGCAACAGCAAACCGCACCACGATCCCCCCCACCCCTGGCCGCCGTCCTCCAGTCAAGGGCTTGGGTCAGCTCGAGGTCCCGGGGAAACCCCGACAAACCGTTTGCCACAATTAGCCTCGGTCGACGACCGTCGTGGTGTTCGACCACAAGTCACTCCAACTTCTGCCCCGGGGGTCCCACCATACCCACCACAGGCCAAGACCCAGACACATCACGGCCAAGAGCCCCGCCAAAAAGCGCTGGAGAGCACGACGCCAGGTCACGGGACTATCGCCGGGGCCACAAACGCGGATTTTCCAAGACCGCATCCCCAGGGTTTGGCCACCATGGGTCCAGAAAAACCCGTAGAAGCCGAAGGTGATGCACACCAGATAACTCTGGTACAGGGGCCCCGCCAAAGGGGGACCGGCATCCCCCGTGGGGGAAGACAGCTGACCGACCAGCCCCAAGGCGGCCAATGCCAACCCACTGGCGGCGATCCACACCGCCAGCAACAACAACCCGTCGTAGAGCAGCGCCCCCAGGCGCCGCCCCACCCCCGCCGGTGGCAAACCCCTCGACACAGGGGAAGCGGGTTCTGTGGAGCGACTATAATGGACCGTAGCGGGGTGCCCAACGCCCCGGTCGGCGGCGGGGGGAGGCCGGCGGTTGGAGGGGTTATCCACCATGGCGCCGTCCCTGGGGCGCCGAATCCCAGCGCCAAAAGTCTCTGAGATCAGAGATCTGTTCGACCCCCAAAGGAGGATAATCCCCCAAAGGAGGATAACCATGAATCTCATTGCCCAACTCATGTCCCGCACCGGCGTCGTCGCCGCGGGTCACTACGCCCTGCGAGGCGACCGCTACCAGTGCAAAGGGCCCTTGAGCGGCGAACAGGGACGGCTGTTGGCGTTGATTTGCCGCACCACCAGTAGTGGCGTGGGCAGTCAGAGTCAACTCGCCGCCACCACCGGTGATGGCGGCCAACACCTAGCCCCCCTGCGGGGCTGGATCCTCCGCGGCCCAGGGGGCGCGCTGTGCGTGGTCGACGACCACTTTTGCTGGGTTCGCCATGGCCATGGTCTCGATGATGTCGTTGCTGTCCTGAAGGGGAGCGCCCCCCAGGGAGCCCCCGACGGCACCCCGGAGGATCGTCCGTGACGGCGCTGGACCGACTGACGGCCCTCAAGGGGGTTCTGGCGGCCTTCGATTTCGGTGCCGATGGCAGCCTGGGCTCCCACGTCATCCGCGATTCCAGTCGCCTGGACGCCGAGGCCCTCCAGTCCTTGGCCCACCTGTGCGCCGCCAACTTCCACCTCGCCGCCCTCCAGGGGCGAGGTTGGCGGCGGGTCACAGGGTTAGAGGGCTTCGATCCGGTGCAAAGTTTCACCCTCATCGGCATGGATTGGTCGGTGATCATGGATGTTCCCCCGACCTCCTCGCCCTTGAGCCAAGGGGAATCCACCTTCCACCGGGCGGTGGTCATCTCCAACCGCGAGGGCAGTTTTGATGCCGTCAACGCAGCTTTGCAACCCCCAGAGGATCGGCGCGGGTGATTCGCCGATTGCTGCTCCACGAGGGAGTCATCGCCACCTGTCTGTTGCGGGACGATGGGGCATTGGTAGAGGGTTATGGTCTCATCGATCGCGAAGCCCTCCAAGCCCTGGGCCACTTCGCCCACCACTACCGGCGCCTGCTCCAGGCCAACGTCGACCAGTTCGCCCTGTTCACCGGCCGCCGGGGGTTCGCACCTCCCCAGGGCTTTTACCTCAAGGGGGAACACTTGAGCGTCGTGGGCGTGTCGGCCATCGTCTGCCTGGTGGAGACCCAGCACACCGCCATCGACCCCCTACTCGTCGATGTCCGGGAAATCGCCCACTGGTAACCCCGGGGTCGGGCATGCTCGCCGGCGCTGTTTTGGTGGGGATGGCAACCCCCCACAGCGGGGTACCTGGGGGAAAAATTCAACAGATGGCCTTGTCAGACCGTGAACTTTACCTTATTTTAGCTGGTTTGTTGCACCTGGACCCTTTCCCCCTCGATCGACGAGTGTCGGAGGAACTGACCCCCTCGATGGAAGAGGGCAAAGCTTCCATGGCTTTTGGTAACGCCACACCCGACCCACGCCCCCAAGCCCCCTGGAATGCGCTTGTGCCCCGCCAACACGCCTTCAGTCGCGAAGAACTCCTCGCCTGTGCCCGCGGTGAACTCTTTGGCCCCGGCAACC
>JBHJHK010000229.1:0-6885 GCA_050330975.1 Candidatus Competibacterales bacterium
CAGAACATGCTTGAGCTGGCTAGCGGCGATGACACACCCCGAAGCCGTAAAAAACCCCGAAATCACTGCATGGCTGACAACACCCGCCACGGCCCCCAGACGCAACACCCCGAGCAGCAGCAAAAACGCCCCCGACAGCAAGGCCAAGGCCAAGGCAGCCCCCACGTACTCGGGGCTGCCGGGGGTGGCCACCTGACTGAGACTTGCCGCGGTCAACAATGACACTACCGCCACGGGCCCCACCGCCAATACCCGGCTAGAGCCAAACAGCCCATAGCCCACTAGGGGCAACACGCTGGCATACAACCCCACCTCCGGGGGCAACCCCGCCAACAAGGCGTAGGCCATGCTCTGGGGGATGAGCATGATGGTGACAATCACCGCCGCCAGGCCGTCGTTAATCAGGCTCTGGCGGGAGTAGGTAGCCAGCCACTCAGAGGCGGGCAACCAGCGAATCCAAGGGCTCACAGTCATGGATGATCCGTCGGTTAGGCGGTCTTTTTCAGCGTTTCAGTGGCTTTTTTGGATTCAGGGGTCCCGGTAGCCGTGCCGGGAGGAGTGGTCGCCCCCCAATGGCAGGCGTCGCTGGCCTGGTGGGGAGTGGGATCGTGGGGCAACCGCACAGGCGCGGCCAACCACTCCCGACCCTTGAGCATCAGATCCCAGTAGATCTGGGGCAACATCTTCTCCTTGAGAAACCAGGCACTGCGCCGCGGCACCGTGGAGTCCCAGGGGAACGATGGCATTAGCTTACCGCCGTAGCCAAACTCCGCCAGGATAATTTTGCCCCGCTCCACCGTCAGCGGACAAGAACCATAGCCGTCGTACAAAGACCCCAAGGGGCGACCATCCAACAGCGCCAGGAGGTTCTCCGCCACCACCGGGGCCTGCTTGCGCACCGCCGCGGCGGTTTTGGCGTTGGGAGTAGAACCGGCATCCCCCAGGCCAAAGACGTTGCCGTATTGGGTGTGCTGGAGGGTCTCCGGATTCAGGTCCACCCAGCCGGCCTCGTTGGCCAAGGGGCTCTGGCGGATAAAGGCCGGGGCCCGCTGGGGGGGTACGGCGTGGAGCAGGTCGAATTCCTGGCGCTGGCGGACCACCTGGCCGTCGGCGTCGGTGACGTCAAACCAGGCGGTTTGGGCTGGGCCATCCACCGCCACCAGGTTGCTCTTGAGACGAAGGTCGACGCCATAGCGCTCGACGTATTTCATCAGCGGCGGCACGTAGGCCGCGACCCCAAACAGCACCCCGCCGGCATTGTGGAACTCCACCTGGCACTGGTCGAGGATGCCCCGCCGCTCCCAGGCATTGCAGGACAAGTACATGGCCTTTTGGGGAGCACCGGCGCACTTGATGGGCATGGGAGGCTGGGTGAACAACGCCCGACCACCCTGAAACGCTTGCACCTGATCCCAGGTGTAGGCCGCCATGTCGAACAGGTAGTTGGAAGTGACGCCGTTTTTCCCCAGGGTCTCCGAGAGGCCGTCGATGGCCCCCCAATTGAGCTCGATTCCCGGGCTCACCACCAGGACCCGGTAGATCAAAAACGCCCCGTCCTCCAAGACGATGCGGCTCCTTTGGGGCTCGAAGCGGGCGCAGGCGGCGGGGATCCACTGGACGCCCTTGGGTATACAACGGGCCATGGCGCGTTCGGTCTGGGCGCGGTCGAAGACGCCACCCCCCACCAAGGTCCAGCCGGGCTGGTAGTAGTGGATGGTCTTGGGTTCGACGATGGCCACCGACAAGTTCGGCCGGCGGCGGAGCAAGCTGGCGGCGGTGGAAATACCTCCGGCGCCACCGCCGACGACAACCACGTCAAAGTGGGGATGCTGGCGCTCCAGGGCGCTGGGGGTTTGTTGGCCCCGCTGCCAGCGGGCCTGGAGCTGGGCCTCTAGGGGCATGAGGTCGTAGCTCGCCCCCTTGGCGGCGGCGAGAATGGCCGCGGGGCTCAGGCGTTCGGCACTGGCCAACGCCCACAGACTCGTAGAGCGACTACCAGAGCGACAAAAGGCCACGGCCGGGCCCTTGACTTGCTGCAACAAGGCGTCAAAGGCCGCCACATCGGCGTCGGTGATCTGGCCAGAAACCACCGGCAAATGGTGGTAGGCCAGGCCGTGGCGTTGGGCCGCCTCTTGCAACGCGGCGTGGGTGGGTTGGTCATCCGCTTCGCCGTCGGGACGGTTGTTGATCACCGTTTGAAAGCCCCGGGCCGCCAGGGCTCCCATCTCAGTGGGGTTGAGCTGGGGGGCTACGGACAAAAATGGGGTGAGTGCTTTGAGGGTGTCCAAGGATCTCTCTCCTCCGGGAGCCGCCCCCTCCCGTCAGTGGTGGGGGGGCGGGATGTTTTTGTGGAGTCCAAAGGGCCGACGTGTCCTGAGGGGGCGCCCTCAGATGGCGTCGAGGGGAATCTTCAGGTAGCGGGTACCATTTTCCTCTGCCGGGGGCAGCTGTCCGGCGCGCATGTTGACCTGGACCGAGGGCAAGATCAGCTTGGGCATCCCCAGTTTGGCGTCCCGGGCGGTGCGCATGGCGACGAATTCGTCTTCGGTGCGTCCCTGGCCCACGTGGACATTGTGGGCCTTCTCCTCGCCGACGGTGGTCTCCCAGCGGTACTCGTCGCGGCCCGGGGCCTTGTAGTCGTGGCACATGAACAGCCGGGTGGCGTCGGGGAGGGCAAAAATCTTCTGGATGGAGTGGTAGAGCTGGCGGGCATCGCCGCCGGGGAAATCGCAGCGGGCGGTGCCGAAGTCGGGCATAAACAGGGTGTCGCCGACAAAAGCGGCATCGCCGATGACGAAGGTCATACAGGCCGGGGTGTGACCCGGGGTGTGGATGGTGCGACCCTCGAGTTCCCCCAGGGCGAAGGTATCGCCGTCTTTGAACAAACGATCGAACTGGGAACCGTCCCGCTGGAACTCGGTGCCGGCGTTGAACACTTTGCCAAAGGTATTCTGCACGGTGATGATTTCGCTGCCGATACCGATCAACCCCCCCAGTTGCTCCTTGAGGTAGGGGGCTGCCGACAGGTGGTCGGCGTGGACGTGGGTCTCCAAAATCCACTGTACCGTGAGATTTTGCGCCTTGACCTGCTCGATGATCTGGTTGGCGGAGCGCTTGTCGGTGTGGCCGCTGTTGGGCTCGTAGTCGAGGACCGAATCGACGATGGCGCACTGGCGGGTGGCGGGATCGGCGACGATGTAGGAAACCGTGTTGGTGGCCTCGTCGAAGAACGATTGAACCGTGGGTGTCATGGTGGTGGACTCCATGGTGGTGGACCTAACTTTATAGTCATTCATTCTAATAAAACAATTTGGCATTAACAAATAACAAAAAGCTATATAACGACGACGTAAGCTATGAACGACGTAAGCTATGAATAAAGTAGCACCTCGGCCGATGGCGGTGATCTAGTGCCATTGCCACGGCGTAGCCCCCGGCTGGCCCGGGGGACATGGCCCTCAGATCACACTGGAAAAGCGTTTGCTGGTGGCGACGGCCGGGGTCAAGTAGCCGTCGAAGGCCATGGCGATGTTTCGCACCAATAGTCGTCCGGGGGGCTCGACGGTCAAGGTGCCATCGGGGGCAAAACTCACCAGACCATCGGCGGTCATGGCCTCCAAGGTCGGCATAGCCCCTTGAAAATAGGCCCAAAAATCGATGTCGTACTCGGCCTCCAAGGCCGCCGGGTCCAGGCGGAAGTGGCACAACAGCTGTTCGATCACCGCCCGGCGCAGCAGGTCGTCTGGGCCGAGGGCGATGCCCCGCATCACCGGCAATTTCCCTTGGTCGACCAGCCGCTGGTAGTCTGCCACGTCCCGCCAGTTTTGGCTGTAGGTATCCCCCACCTTGCCGATGGCACTGGCACCCACCGCCACCAAGTCGCAGTCGCGGTGGGTGGAGTAGCCTTGAAAATTGCGATGCAATTGCCCCTTGGCCTGGGCCTTGGCCAATTCATCGCCGGGCTTGGCGAAGTGATCCATGCCGATGTGGATGTAGCCATTGGCCGTGAGGCGCTCGATGACCAGGCGCAATAGCTCCAGCTTGACGGCCGGGGTGGGTAGGGTCGCGGGGTCGATTTGCCGCTGGATTTTGAACATCCCCGGCAAGTGGGCGTAGTTGAAAACCGACAGGCGATCGGGTTCCAGGCTCAACACCCCATCCAAGGTGGCGGCAAAGCGAGAGACGCTTTGGTGGGGCAAGCCGTAGATGAGGTCGACGCTCACCGAGTGAAACCCCGTCGCCTTGGCGGCTTCGATGCAGGCCGCCGTCTCTGCAAAAGACTGGATGCGGTTCACCGCCTTCTGAACTGCGGGGTCGAAATCCTGGATGCCGACGCTGAGGCGATTAAACCCCAACGACCGCAACAGCGCGACGGTGTCGGGACCCGCCGCCCGGGGGTCCACTTCGATGCCATACTCGCCGCTGTCGTCGTGGCGCAAGGCGAAGTACTCCCCCAAACAGGCCATGAGGGCGGTCATCTCCCCGGGGCTTATAAAGGTGGGGGTACCGCCGCCCCAATGGAGCTGATTCACGGGACGTCGACTGTCAAACAGCGCCCCCTGGGCCTCGATCTCCCGGTGGAGGTCCGCGAGGTAGGCGCTGGCGCGGGCGCGGTTTTTGGTGATCACCCGGTTGCAGGCGCAGTAGTAGCACACCGTGTCGCAAAAGCGAAGGTGGACATAGAGGGACAACGCGCGGGGTTGCCCCGTGGCCTGGTCGAGGGCGTTGCTGGCCTCGGCGGCCCGGCGGTAGGCGCCGGCGTCAAAGCCCGGATGGAAGTGGTTGGCGGTGGGGTAGGAGGTGTAACGGGGGCCGTTGACGGCGTATTTGTCCATCGAAGGGGGATCGATGAGGGGCGTGGTTAAAATCATGGCGAAGTGTTCAGAAGTGTTCACAAGGGGCGCTGGACAATGAAATGAGACGACTGGGGGAATACGGTTGGGCCATGAAAGCCCATGGATGCCCAACGTGCCATGACGGGGGTCAAAACTCCGCCATCTCTCCGGGATTTCGCCCCCGGGATCCAAGGGCTCAACCCCCTGGAGGCGCCGAGGGGAGGCGATTTTTGTAGAACCGCCCCTCCTTCACCACCGCTAGGAGATTGTGCTGGGGCTGGGTGAGGACGGTGATATCCGTCAACGGATCCCCCTCCACCACCAACAAATCCGCCCGGGCCCCTTCGCAGATGACGCCAAATTCCCCCGGGCGCATCAACGCCTCGGCGGCGGTGCACGTGGCGGCGCGGATGAGGTCCGGGGCGGGAATGACGCCTTTGCGCAAGTTGAACTCGTCGAGCTGGCGGCGGTGCATCTCCCCCAGCAGATCCGAGCCGTAGACCATGGGTACTCGGTGATCAAAAGCCAGCTTGAGGGCCGCCGTGCCGGCTTCGAGCACGGCGTCCAACTTTTGGATGAGGTCCGGGGCCAAGCCCCCGGCCACGCCCTCCTCTGCCAGGGCGTGGTAGGTGGCCAAGGTGGGCACCAGATAGGCGCCGTGGTGGTTCATCAACCGACAGCTCTCCTCGTCTAGGAGGTTGCCGTGTTCGATGGTGCGCACCCCAAGCCGCACCGCCCGATTGATGGCCCGGGCGGTGTAGGCGTGGGCCATGACGTAGCGGTGGGCCGCCGTGGCCTCTTCCACCACAGCGCGGATCTCCTCGTCGGCAAACTGGGTGCTGTCGATGCGATCGGTGGGGGACGCCACGCCGCCCGAGGCCATGATTTTGATCTGGTGGGCACCCTTGCGCAGTTGGTCCCGGGCGGCCCGCCGCACCTCGGGCACCCCGTCGCACACCACCCCAAGACCGGCACAGGGAAAACCAAAATTCAAACTGTTTTCTCCGGGACTGCGCATGTCGCCGTGGCCCCCGGTTTGGGATAGGGCCCGGCCACAGAACAAAATCCGCGGCCCGGGAAGCAAGTCTTCCTCCACGGCTTGCGCTAGGCCATGGTCACAGCCCCCGGCATCCCGCACTGTAGTAAATCCCCGCAGCAACATACCCCGAAGGATGTCCGAGGCCTTGGCGGCGACATAAAACGGCGAACTGCGCTCGAGGCGGGCAAAGTCGGCGGTGATGGCGATGACGTGGACGTGGGCGTCGCACAACCCCGGCATCAGCACCCGACCCTGGAGGTCGACGCTGCGGGCCCCAGAGGCGCTCAAGGACGCTTCGCTCACCTCGACGATGCGCCCGGCGCGCACCAGCACCTGGGTATTGGGGCACAGCACCCCTCTTTCTGTGTCCAGTACCTGGGCGTTTTGAAACAGGATATCGCTCACGACATGCTCCCGAATTGGCGCAGCATCGGCGCCGGCAAGGTCAAGGCCAGGACCGGTAGGGCAACGAGGTTGCGCACCGGATTGCGGCAAAACAACAGGTAAGGCGGCGTGACATAGGCCTCCAGGTATACCAGTAGAGTCCGCCAAGACACCCGTAAAAATCCAGGGTTATACTCGCCTTTGCCGTAGTCCATCGAGGGAGACTGTTCCATGCGCCAGCTCACCGTCCAAGACAAGGCCAACATCGGCCACATCCTCCAGCAATTTCCCCTGACGGTCACCGCCGACGCCATCAGCGTTGCAACCCTCATTCGCTTGCGGGTCACCCAGGAAGTGGAGCGCTACAATCTAGACCCCAGCGGTGGATTCCGCGGCCTGGTTCAGCTGAGCCATGGCGAGGTGGCACGCAATGGCCATCGAATCGTCCAACGCCGGCGCATCGACCCTGAGGCCCAGGTACAACGCGCCCTAGAGGCCTTTGGGGAGGGGGGATTTATCCTGTTGGTCAACGATCGCCAGGTGGAGCACCTCGACGAGATGATCGCCGTGGACGACACTACCAGGTCCACCTTTAAGCGCCTGGTGCCCTTGGTGGGGGGATAGCAC
>JBHJHK010000230.1:0-25836 GCA_050330975.1 Candidatus Competibacterales bacterium
GGGGCGGTCGGCGGGGGGGGCGCGGTCCCTCCCCCCCAGCGGCGGGGCGGGGCCCGCCTGGCGGGCGCCCTGGGCGCGGCGCCGGGGGGCCGGGGCCGCCGGGGTGCCATGGGATAGACCCATGGGCAGCAAACGGGTGGCGGGGCCCCGGCGCAACTGGTCCACGGCCAGGGCACTGGCGGAGGGGTTGGCGTCCTCCAGGGCGGGTACGAACAGGGTGATGTCGTTGACCACCGGGGTGGTCAAGGCCACCCCCAAGGTGCAGGCCATGGCCAGCAGCCAACCCAGGGCCACCCCGGCCCAGCGCCGTCTCGCCACGGCGTTTAGCGCCGCTCGACGGCGGTGGCGACGATGGTGGTGACGCTGCGGTCCCCATCGGCCTCCACCACGGTGACGCGATGGATGCGTCCCTCGCCCCCTGCCACGGTGATGGTGGCCAAGAGGTTGGTTAGGGCCTCGACCCGAGGGGTGAGGGTCACCGTCCAAGCCCCGAGATCCCCCCGGGCGGCCAAGTGATAGTGGCGCTCCAGGCGGGCCACATCCCCCCCGACGATGGCCCGCAGCGACTCGGCCAGTGCCCCCAAGGCGGGATAACCCTCCAGGGACCAGTGGCGGGGGCCCTCCCCGGGCTGGGTGGTGGTGAGCCACTCCCCCTCCACCACCGAGGTGGAGGGATAGGGATCGGTGACCCGTTTTTCCAAATAGTCGGGGGCCCGGTAGTGCAAGGTGCCCCGGAGCTCCAGAGGCTCGGTGAGGAGGCGCAAAAATTTGGTCTCCCGAAATTGAGCCTCCAGGGCGGCGACCTCGGCCAAGGGTGCCAGTAGCTGGCCGGCCGTGGGGTCGGCCCCGGCGGATGGGGGGAGGCCCGCGGCCGACACCAGGGCCATTAGCGCCAGTCCCCGGCGGCAGCGCCCCCTCACAATCCCTCCCCTCGACGGGCGATGACGGCGATGCGGGCCGTGGCCAGTAGCTGGTTTTGGGCCCTGACGCTGCACTGGTAGAGGGCGTTGCCGGCGCTCCCCGTCAACCACTGGGCGCCGACGGTCAAGGGGGCGGGAAAAGGGTCCAGGCGCGGCACCCACAGCTGGCCGTCGCGGATGGCCGCCAAAAAGGCCAGGGGTGCCCGGCGGCCATGGCGGGCCTCCAGGAGGGCGCCGTGGACCGCCATGGCCTGGGCGCCGTACTCAAAGGCCGCCAGGGCGGGCAGCTGGCCGCACCGGGCCAAGGGATGGTGGGGGCTCTGGTGGTCGGCGGCCCGGCAGCTGATCTGGCCCTCGTCCCAGGCCACCACGGCGTCCAAAAGACACATGGTGCCCTGGTGGGGGATGAGGGCGAGGATAGCGGCGCGGTCTAGGGGGGCCACGGCTGTACCTCCACGGCCAAGGGGATGTCCCCCGCCCCGGGGAGTACCACCGTCGCCGCCGTCTCCGAGGCCATGGCCCGCAGCAATGGCAACCCCCGAGCCGCCGGATTGTGGGCCATCAACGCCCCGTCGCCCGGGGCGATGGCGGGCGACGGGCGACCGCAGCCGGGCCAAGCCAGCAACAAGCGGTGGTGGGTGGTGGGATGGGCGGGGGTGGGACTCAACACCAGGCCAAAGGCAAAAGCTTCCCCCCGGGGGACACGGGGGCCAAACAGGGGCGGCAGGGGCACATCGTAGACCACCAACAGCACTGGTCCACCCTCGGCGTGGGCCAGCGCCGCCGCTTCCAACAGACCGGCGGCCGCCGACGCCCGGTGGGCGGCCAGACTGGTGGCCGGGGCGGTGCTGCCGGCGGCGATGGACCAGTACCCCAGGGCGGCGTTGTGGACCGAGTTGTTGAACTGGTTGGGGGACACCGGTCGCCCGGGGGCGTTCAAGGCGGTGACCACCCGCTCCAGGGCCTCGGCGTTGCCGCCGCCACAGGCGAACACCGCCCCGAGGACCGCCGGGGGCCGGGCGGCGTTGGCGGTGGCGGCAAAGGCCACCTGGAGGGCCAGTTTGACCGTGGGGCTCAACCGCCGGCGCTCGTTGGGGGCCAAGGGGAGGGGGGGTGGCGGGTCCTGGGGGCGCGGCTCCCCCGGCGTGGCCGGGGTATTCCACTGGGCCAACGCCGCCTCCCACGAGGTCCAGCGGGGGGTCCATAGCCCCACGCCTTCGACGAAGGCCACCAGCCCCGGGGTCGCCCCCCCAGAGGGGCCATGGGGCGTCGCGTCAGGTATCATCGGCCAGCCAGAAGTCGTAGAAGTTAAACCAGTTGTAGGGGGCGAGGCGGGTGTAGTGCTCCAAGCGGTCGGCGTAGCGCTGGACCCAGGTCTGGACATCCCGCTGTCGGCTTTGGCGGTCCAGGGTGATGAGGTCGGCAAAGGGCTCAAAGTGCAGGTCGTAGCGGCCATCCCCCCGGCAGAGGGCGAAGCAGAGGATCACCGGACAGCGGGCTAGGGCGGCCAGGACTACGGGCCCGGTGGGAAACAGCGCCTCGCCCCCCAAAAATTGGCAGCGCACCGCCCGGTCGCGCCCCACCAACCGGTCCCCCAAAAGCCCCACCAGTTGGCCTTGTTCCAGGCAATCCACCACCTTGAGGAGCAAATCGGGGCTGCCCCTGGCCAAGGTGGTGGCGAAAATCTCCCGGTTTAAGGCGGCGAAGAAGCGGGTGGCGGTGGTGTTGTGGTCGGTGTCCATGACGATGCGCACCGGCAGGCCCTTGTGGCTCAAGCCGTGGACCCTTAGGACCTCAAAGCTCCCCAGGTGGGAACCCAACAAAAGGCAGCCCTTGCCGGCGGCCGCCAGGCGCAAGATCTCCTCGCCGCCGTGGATGCGCAATTGAAAGTGCTGGTGTTGGCCGATGAGAAGATACAAGCGATCCAACAGGGTGGCGGCAAAGCAGTGGAAGTGGCAAAACACCTCCCAACCGCTGGGCTCCCGGCCCCAGAGCCTTCGCAAAAACAACCGCGAGCCCTTGCGGGGGGCGGCGCCGGTGAGGAAGTAGTGGGCGGTGATGGGGTAGAGCAACCAGCGCGCCACCCGCCGTCCCAGGTGGCGGCCGATCCAGGCGATGAGGTTGAGGGCGGGGGTATTGCCCCGCTCGGGGAGGGCGGTCCAGGGGGCAGTCACGACGACTGGTGGCGTTGGATATGGTCGCTCAGGTTGCGCAAACAGGCGAAGATTCGCCCGTTGTCGGGGTCGTCGGAGCGCATTTGAAAGCCATAGGCTTTGGAGATGGCCAGGGCGAGCTCCAGGGCGTCGATGGAGTCCAGCCCCAGGCCCTCGCCAAACAGCGGCGCCTCGGGGGCGATGTCTTCGGGCGCCACGTCTTCTAAGTTGAGGGTCTCGACGATCAAGCGGGCCACCTCCAGCTCGAAGAGCGACTTGTCCCCCATGGGCTGCGGTACCTCATCATCGGTTGCGGTTGATGGAATGGTCAAAGGGTCGGGTTTGCCAGCAGTGGGTGAGTCGGCGGGGGGGGTGCGAAACAGCGCGTCCCGGGGACCCCTTGGAGCAGGGGGCAATGTAGCACGGCCCAGCGCCCCTGCCCAGATTGGCCGGCCAAGGGCCATAATAGAAAAAACAAGCGCCTAGGGAAAAGTGCCGCCGTTCCAAACCCAGGGATTCTCCGACGCCCTTGACAGGCCAAGGGGGCCCATTACTCTGAAGCGATACCTGGCGCCCCGCTGCGGGGGACGGCCGATCCCCTGTCAAACCTGCAACGCAACGATGGGTATCCGGGTCCATGGCCCCCACAGTCGCCCTTTCTCCCCTCAAAGAGCGCCCCGAGACCGAAGTGATGGCCTGGTGGCGGGGTGAGCCCGTGACGCGGGCCGCCTTCTGTCGCCACGTGGCCCGTGTGGCCCACCACTTGCCAGAGCGTCCCTTTGCCATCAACCTCTGTGAGGACCGCTATGCCTTTGCCGTGGCCTTTGCCGCCGCGGTGAGTCGGGGGCAGACCAATTTGTTGCCTCAAAGCCGCCTGCCGGGAGTCGTCGCGGCCGTGGGCAGCGCTTATCCCCACCACTATCCACTGGAAGATGCCACGGTTCAAAGGGCCTTGGCTGGGGGATCGGAAAGGCCCTTGGGGGGGGTGGCCGCCGACCACCCGGCGGCGGTGGCCTTTACCTCGGGGAGCACGGGCAGCCCCACGGCCCACGTCAAGACCTGGGGGTCGTTGGTGGGGGGGGCCCAGCAGGCCCGGGCCCGGTTCGACTTCGATCCCCACCGGGCTATGACCATCGTGGCCACGGTGCCCCCCCAGCACATGTACGGCCTGGAGACCTCGGTGCTGGTGCCGTTGGTCACCGGGGTGGCGTTCCACGGCGGGCGGCCGTTTTACCCGGCGGATATCCACCGCGCCCTGGTGGAGGTGCCCCCACCCCGGGTGTTGGTCACCACCCCCCTGTCGCTGGCGGTGTGCGTCGAGGCCGAGTTGGCTTGGCCGGCGGTGGCCATGATCATCTCCGCCACCGCCCCTCTGAGCCCCGCCGCCGCCGCCGCCGCCGAGGCGAAGTTCGGGGCGCCGGTGTTTGAAATCTACGGCTTTACCGAAGCCGGCTCGGTGGCCAGCCGCCGCACGGTGGCGGGGGATGGGTGGCAGCTCTACGATGGGTTTTGCCTCCGAGAGACGGCGGCGGGCTTTGCCGTGGCGGGGGGACCTCTACCGGAACCCGTGGCCTTCAACGACCTCATCGAGCCCCGAGGTGGCCGGGACTTTCGCCTGCTGGGACGGGCGGCGGATCTGGTGAACATCGCCGGGCGGCGGGCATCCCTAGCCGACCTCAACGGTCGTCTACGGGCCATCCCCGGGGTCGAGGACGGGGCGTTTGTGGTCCCCGACGCCCCCGCAACTCCGGGTCAAACCCGGCGGACGGTGCGCCTGGCGGCCCTGGTGGTGGCGCCTCACCTCGACCAAGGCCAGCTCATGGCCGCCTTGGCCCGGGAAATCGACGCCGCCTTTTTGCCCCGCCCCTTGGTGAAGGTGGCGGCTTTGCCCCGCAACGCCACTGGCAAACTACCCCGGGACGCTCTGCTGGCCCTGTTGGCGGGGGGGAGCCGTGGCTGACGCCAAGACGACCGATCCCCGGGTCGGCCTCTGGGGGGAGATGGTCGTCCCCGCCCACCACCCCAGCCTGGCGGGGCACTTCCCCGGCCGGCCGGTGGTGCCGGGGGTGGTGCTCCTCGATGGCGTAGTCCAGATCCTCGCCCGGTTGGCGCCGGTGACCCAAAGCCAACCCCTGGCCGCCACCAGCGTCAAGTTCTTGGCCCCCGTGCTGCCGGAGGAGGCGCTGGTGGTGGTTTTCAACGAGGTGGGGGCCGGTCGTTGGCGGTTTGTCTGTCGGCGGGCCGAGGCCGCCGTGGCCCGGGGGGAGTTGACCGTTACACCCCCGGCATCCCGGGCCCCTTGAGGCCCTGGTAGGCCCGAAAGATCCCCAGTTGCACTTGGCACTGCACCCCTTCAAAGCCCGCCCGGGCCAGGGCCGCTGTGATCACCCCGGGGGCCACGCAGTGGTCGATGGTGTCCCAGTAGTAGTGCATCAGGGTGGCGGCGTGGCGTTGGCCGGTGGTCCAACGCCCCACCAGGGGCACCCAGCGGTCCAGATAAAGACCCAGCAGGCGTCGACCCCAGGGATTGGTGGGGCGGGTAATCTCCAGGATCAACACCGTTCCCGGGGCGGCCAGCACGCGGTAGAATTCGGCGAACAGCTCGTTGAGATCCCGGGCGTGGCGCAGGGCGTAGCCCATGGTCAAAAAGTCGAACTGATCCCCGGCGAAGGGCAACTGCTCGGCGGTTCCCTGGACCAAGGGCAGGGTCAACTGGTGGCGGGCCTGGTGGAGCATACCCATACTCAAGTCCAACCCCACCACTTCACTCCCCAAGGCCAGGGCTTCTCGGGCCACCAGACCGGTGCCGGTGGCGACGTCTAGGACCGTCATACCCGACCTCAAGCCAGCTTGGGCCAGGGTGCGGCGGCGATACCAACGCCCGGAGCCCAAGGACATAAGGCCGTTGACGTGGTCGTAGTGGCCGGCGGTGGTGTCGAACAGACCCTGGACAAAGGCCGGCCGCTGGGCCTCGTTGGAATAGTAACGGTCCAGTACCGGGTGGGGGTTGAGGTGGCTTTGGCGGGGGGGAGAATCTCGGTTCATGGGTCTTGAGAGTTTGGTTGGTGGGCGGCAGGGCCGTCCCGGGGAGTTATAGTTGAGCGACCTCACCGTCGGAAATCCCCCCGCCCCCGATCCGCGGCTCATGGCCCTGCTGGCCGACTATCCCCCCCAGTGGTTTCCGCCGAGCCTCTACCACAGCGTCCAGGTGGTCCACCGCTACACCGCCGAGCTGGCCCTAGACGTCCTCCGCGCCCTAGGGGCCTTCGATGCCCTGGTCACCTGGCAATCTCCCGCCGAGTTGGGGCGCACTTTGGGGCTGGTACCCGCCTTTGAAACCCAGCTGACCTGGCTGTTGGACTGGTTGGCTTCCTGGGGCGCCTTGGAGGTGGCTGCCACCTCCCCCAAGGGCTATCGCCGGGCGCCGGTGGAAGTCGCCACCCTCGACGGCGAGGTGGCGGCTTGGCGAGAGCGCCTGCTGGCCATCGATGCCGGCAATCGCCCCACGGCGCTGTTTCTGGAGGCCGCCGCCGCCGCCTACCCCGCCGTGGCCAAAGGTCAGGTGCAGGGGGAGACGGCCTTGCTGGGCATGGGCAACGTCGACCACTGGCTGGGATTTTTCGCCAACGATAACCCGTTGTACGTGCTCAACAACCGCATCGCCGCGGCGGCGGCCGTGGCGCGGCTAGCCCCTGGGCCCTTGCGAATTCTGGAGGTGGGGGCCGGCACCGGCAGCGCCACGGCGGCCCTGTTGGACGCCTTGGCCCAGGCGGGACGGCTCGACGATCTCGTCGCCTTCACCGTCACCGAACCCAGTCCCTTTTTGCGCCGCCGGGCCGAGCGGGCCCTCAAGCGACGCGCCAAGGCCTTGGGCTTTGCCCCGTTGGATATCGACGAGCCCTGGACAGCCCAGGGGTTGGAGGGACCCTTTGACTTGGTCTTGGGGGTCAACGTCTTCCACGTGGCCCGAGACGTGGCCTACAGCCTCGCCCAGGGGCGGCGCTGGCTGACCGCCGGCGGTTGGCTGGTGGCCGGGGAGTGCCTGCGTCCGGGCCCCGGGGTGCCGGTCTACATCGAATTCGCCTTGGGGTTGCTGGACGGCTTTGCCCCGCCGGAAAACCAAGGGCCCGTCCGGGGGTTTCTCACCCCCGAGGCCTGGCGTGAGGCCTTCGCCGCCGCCGGTTTTACGGATGTCGCGGTGACCCCCGACCACGACCGCACCCGGCCTTTGTATCCGCGCTTGCTGGTGGGCGCGGTGTTGGGTCGGGGTTGAATTCACACTCTCAACAGACAGCAAAAGGGCAGACCATGGCCGGTAGTTGCCGTCGGTGGATGATGGGCATCGCGGGCGTTGTGGCCGCAATCGCCGGGGGGGCCATCCCGGGGATGAGCTACGCCCAGGGCAACCCGGCGGTGGGTTTGCCGTTGTGGGAGTTGGGCATCGGCGCTGGCTTTAGCTATGGCCCCGACTACCCGGCCGCCGCCCAAAACTCCCTCAACGGTCTGCCCTTTCCGGTGATTATCTACCGCGGTGACATCTTCCGCACCGGCGATGGCGAGCTGATCCGGGGTCAGTTTATCGACACCCGGCGCCTGGAGTTTAGCATCGGCGCCGACGGGGCCTTTCCGGCGGATTCCGACGAAAACGACGCCCGGGATGGCATGCCGGACCTGGACTATCTGGTGGAGCTGGGTCCCCGGGCCAACTTTTACCTATTGCCCCGGCAAAGGGGCCACGAATTGAGTGTGGACGTCCAAGTCCGCGGGGTGTTTTCCACCGATTTCACCTCGGTGGGCTACGAGGGCATCGTCGTCAATCCGGGGCTTTTGTACCGCAATCGCCGTTTATTGGGGTCGACCAAGGTGGACTTCTCGGCCTCCTTGGGGGCACTGTGGGGCTACGACGGTCTCAACGACTATTTCTACCAGGTGCGGCCCCGCTTTGCCCGGGATGACCGGCCGGCGTTTGACGCCGACAACGGCTACATCGGCAGCGAGCTGGATTTTCGGCTGAGGTATCGCCTTACCTCCAGCCTGCGCCTGTTGGTGGGGTTGCGGCTGGGTTACTTCGACGGCAGCGCCAACCAAGATAGCCCCCTCCACCGGGAGAATTTCAACGTCGCCGCGGGTATGGGCTTGACCTGGTCCATTCGCCAGAGCGAAGAGCAGGTGGGGGGGAGCCGATGACCGAAGTACACTACGACGCCCTGGGCCAGCCGGTGGGTTTTCCCGTGGAGGCTTGGCGCGGCAGTGAGCCCCCGCCCCGCGCCCCCATGGTGGGGTACCGCTGTCGCCTCGAGCCATTGGATGTCGAGCGCCACGCCCAAGACCTCTTTACCGCCTATGGCCAAGACGTCGAAGGGCGAGGGTGGACTTACCTGCCCTACGGCCCCTTCGCCACCTTGGCCGATTACCGCAGCTGGCTTGAGGGGGCCTGCCGAGAAGACGACCCCTTGTTCTTCGCCATCGTCGACGGTGCCATGGGCAGAGCCTTGGGCGTGGCGAGTTATCTGCGCATCACCCCTGGAGCGGGAACGATTGAAGTGGGCCACCTCAACTACGCCCCGGCCCTCCAGCGCACGCCCCTGGCGACAGAAGCCATGTATTTGATGATGCGGCGGGTCTTTGACGAGTTGGGCTACCGCCGCTACGAGTGGAAGTGCGACGCCCTCAACGCCGCCTCACGGCGGGCCGCCGAGCGGCTGGGGTTTGTCTTTGAGGGGCTGTTTCGCCAGGCGACGGTGTACAAGGGCCGCAACCGGGACACGGCCTGGTTTTCCATCGTCGACGGCGAATGGCCGGGGGTCAAATGCGCCCTGGAGGCCTGGTTGGCGCCGGAGAATTTTACCCCCGAGGGTCGACAGCGCTGGAGGCTTGGGGAGTTGCTCCAGGAGAAGCGGGCGGGGCGTTGAGGGCGTGCCCCAACCCGGGGCAATAGCCCGGGCGCCCGCGGCCAGACCGGCCCCGCCCTTGCCGCCGTAAGCCCTGGGACCCTAGCTGGCTTTCTCCAGCGCCTGGCTGATTTTCTCCGCCAGCTCCGCTTCGCTGAGCTCCTTGGTCAACCGATCGAGGATGGCGTTGTCGTCGGCGTCGATCAACAGCATAAAGCCGGTCTTGGGGGCGTGCTCGGCGAACACGGCCTCCACCCCCATGGCGCTGCTGAACAGCGTCGATTGCTCCACGGTGAACTCGTCGGTCATATCCACCTGGGTAAACAGCACCGGCTGGCCGGAGAATTGGGGCTTGACGGCGCTGAGCTTGGGGTCGAGGACCTTACAAGAGCCACACCAGTCGGCGTAGAACAACAGGCCGATGACTTCAGGTGGCGTCGAGGGGGTATCGGACTCGGCTTGGGCGCTGAAAACGGGACTTGCGACCAACAACGACAACAGCAACACGAGCTGTTTCATGGTAACGCTCCGCTGGGTAGTGGGGTGTGGCCGATGACATGGATGGAATGGGATGGAATGGCATCGATGGGTTGGGTCCAAGGCCTGGGGCCAAAAACCCAACCCAATACCCAGTACGAAGCACTTCCCGGGATGATTGCGAGATGACGGTTTTGTCATGTTCTGGGAAACCGTCTCACTTCCCCGCCCGGATCAAGCCCCCCAAGCCGTACTCGTCCAACACGGCGCTGAGCTTGGCCCGCACCGGGGGGGCGTCGCAGGCGGCCAAGGCCTCGGCCAGCAGCTCCTTGGTGCGGGCCAGGGGCACGGTGCGCACCGCCCACTTCACCTTGAGGAGGTTGCCCAAGCTCATGCTGAGGCTGTCCACCCCCATGGCGGTGAGGAGCAACGCCGCCACCGGGTCGCCGGCCATCTCGCCACACACCCCCACCGGGCGCCCGGCGGCGTGGGCCCCCTTGACCACGTGGTAGATGGCCTGGAGCACCGCCGGGTGGAGGCCGTCGTAGAGCTTGGCCACCCGGGCGTTGTTGCGGTCCACGGCCAACAGGTACTGGGTGAGGTCGTTGCTCCCCACGGAGATAAAGTCCACTCGGGGGGCGAAGTGCTCGATTAGGTAGGCCGTGGAGGGCACCTCCACCATAATCCCCACCTTGGGGTAGGGCACCGTGAGGCCGTCTTCGCGCAATTCGTCGTGGGCTTGCCCCAGGGTGGCCAACGCCTCGTCCAACTCCCCCAACGAGGCGATCATGGGAAACATGATGGCCAAATTGGCGAGTTCGGCCCCGGCCTTGAGCATGGCCCGCAACTGGGTTTTGAAGATATCCGGTTGGTCCAGGGAAACCCGAATCCCCCGCCAGCCCAAAAATGGGTTTTGCTCGTCGATGGGAAAATACGACAACGGTTTATCGCCGCCGACATCCAGGGTGCGCAGTACCACCGGGCGGGGATCCATGGCTTTGAGGACCCGGCGGTAGATCTCGGTCTGGTCGTCCTCGCTGGGGAAGCGGTCCCGGAGGAAAAAGTGCAGTTCCGAGCGGTACAGCCCCACCCCCTCGGCGCCGCTGTCCCGGGCGGCGGCGATGTCGGCGGCCAGCCCCGAGTTGGTGTGGAGGGCCACCCGGTGGCCGTCGGGGGTCTCGGCGGGGAGATCCTTGAGGTCTTGGAGGTGGCGGGACAACTCGGCGTCTTCGGCGGCCAGGCGCTGGTACTCCTGGCGCAAAGCCAGCCCCGGGCGGATGCACACCCGGGCGGAATAGCCATCCACCACCACCTCCCGGCCGTGGAGGCGCTCCAAGGGGGCGTCGTTGAGGCCAAACACCGCCGGAATCCCCATGCCCCGGGCCAGCAGCGCCAGGTGGGACGCCCCGGTGCCGCGGATGGACACCACCCCCGCCAGCTTGTCGGGGTCGACTTCCAAAAACTGGGATACGGTGATCTCGACCCCCATGAGCACCGTACGGGACGGATAGGCCCGGGGTTGATCGTCGTCGACCTGGAGCAGCCGCTTCAACAGCCGCTGCCCCAGGTCGCGGATGTCCGCCGCCCGCCCCTGGAGGTAGGGATCTTCCATCTCTTCGAAGGCGTTGGCGTATTCCAACACCGTGGTGCGCAAGGCCGCCGGCGCCCAGTGGCCGGCCTCGATGCGGGTCACGGTGCCGTTGATCAAGCTATCGCTGCTGAGCAACAAGGCGTAGGCGTCGAACAGGGCGCGATCTCCGGGGGACAACATCCGCCCCATGCGCTCCCCCAGCCGCTTGAGCTCTGCCATCTCCACGGCCACCGCCTGGCGAAAGCGCGCCACCTCGAGTTGGGGGTCGTCGAGGATTTTGTCGGGTACTGCCTCCAGCTGGGCATCGGGGAACAACACCACCGCCTCGCCGATGCCGATACCCCTGGCGCTGGCGACCCCGTCGAGGAATAGGGTCCCCGCCAAGGTATTGCTGTCCAGGCGATCCAAGCTCTCGCGGATCTCCGCTTGGCTGATGGAGGCCGCCAGCTGGGCGGCCAGGGTGGCCAAAAACGATTCTTCGTCGCCGGTGAAGCGCCGGGCTCGGCGCTGCTGGGCCACCAGCACCCCGAGGATCTTGCGCCGGCGGACGATGGGGACCCCCAAAAAGCCGTGGAACGGCGCCTCGCCGACACTGGCGACAAAGTAAAACTGGGCGTGTTCTTGGGCATCTTGGAGGTTGACGGGCTCGGCCCGGCTGGCCACCAGGCCAATGAGGCCCCGACTGGCGGTGAGGCGCACCTTGCCCACGGCGCTGCGGCGCAGGCCGTCGGTGGCCATGAGGACGTAGTCGTCGGTCTCGGGATCGGCCAAATACACCGAGCAGACGTCGCAACCTAGGGCGAGTTTGACCCGTTCGACGATGAGGCGCAGGGCATCATCCAGGCTGGCGGCCGAATTGACCTCCTGGACGATGCGGCTCAGGGAGTCCAGCATCGCCGCGGATCTTGGGCGCGGCGCGGGGCGGCATTGCGCCGGGGCCGCGAACGCGGCAGTTTCAACGGGGGAATGGGTTGGTCGCAGAACAAGAGCGGGGCCAATTCTCGCAGGGCACACAGGTAAACCCGGCGCTTGAAGGGCACCACGGCCTGGAGGGGGTACCAGTAGTCCACCCAGCGCCAGCTGTCGAATTCGGGGCGGTCGCAGTTGTCCAGCTTGACGTCCCCTTCCTCGCAGACCATGCGCAACAAAAACCAAATTTGCTTTTGGCCGATGCAGGTGGGTTTGCTGTCCCGGCGGATCAGGTGTTTGGGGAGACGGTAGTGCAACCAACCACTGGTGCGGCCCATGACATGTACATGGCAAGGCCTGAGCCCCACCTCTTCGAAGAGCTCGCGGTACATGGCATCGAGTTCGGTCTCCCCGCGGTGGATGCCTCCTTGGGGAAACTGCCAGGAGCGCTGGCGGATGCGCTTGGCCCACAGCAAGCGCTTGTCCGCGTTGCACAAAATGATGCCGACGTTTTGTCTAAATCCCTCCGAGTCGATCACGTCGCACCTGCTTGGTCAGCAAAACTTTTCCAGAACCTCGTTCCAAAAGCTTTTTCAAGCCCTTCCAGAACTTTCTACTATCTTTTTACTACCGTTCTTTCCCACCGCTACCATTCTTCCACAAGAACCGCCCGGGCGCTACGTCTGCGATGGAGGAGGTGGGATTCACCCCCTCTTGGGCTTTGTGCTACGGTGGCAAAGTCTGTGCCTTGCCGCTCGCCGCGAAATGCTCTGTGCTCACCCGCGAAGTCGCCGCCTGGGAAGCCGTCACCCACCAAGCCGTCACCCACGAAATTTCCAGTCATGAACGAAAGCACTTACAACGTCAACGTTGTCGCCCAAGAACTCCTCCCCACCCCGTTGGCCATCAAGGAGGAGTTGCCCCTCACCAGTCGCGCCGAGGCCACGGTGGTCCGGGGCCGCGAGACCATCCAGGCCATTTTGGAGCGCCGCGATCCGCGGTTGTTGGTGGTGGTCGGTCCCTGCTCCATCCACGATTTGGCCGCCGCTAGGGATTACGCTGAGCGGCTCCTGGGGCTGGCCAAGGCGGTGGAAAACGAGTTGTTCTTGGTGATGCGGGTGTACTTTGAAAAGCCCCGCACCACCGTGGGTTGGAAGGGGTTTGTCAACGATCCCCGCCTCGACGACTCCTTCCACATCGAAGAAGGCTTGCGCCAAGCGCGGAAGTTGCTCATGGAGTTGGCGGAGATGGGCCTGGCCACGGGCACTGAGGCGTTGGATCCCATTTGCCCCCAGTACTTGGGGGATTTGGTGAGCTGGACGGCCATCGGCGCCCGGACCACGGAGTCCCAGACCCACCGGGAGATGGCCAGTGGTCTGTCGTCGCCCGTGGGGTTTAAAAACGGCACCGACGGCAGTTTGGACGTGGCCATCAACGCCCTCCAGTCGGTGTCCCACCCCCACAGTTTCCTGGGCATCAGCCAGGACGGGCGGTGTGCCGTGGTCCGCACCAAGGGCAATCCCCACGGCCACGTGGTGTTGCGGGGGGGCGGCGGCAAACCCAACTACGATTCGGTGTCGGTGGCCCTGTGCGAACAGGCCCTGGCCAAGAAGGGGCTGCCGGTCAATTTGATGGTGGATTGCAGCCACGGCAATTCCAACAAAGACCCCAAACTCCAGCCCTTGGTGTTCGCCGACTGCGTCCATCAAATCGTCGAGGGCACCCGCTCCATCGTCGGCATGATGGTGGAGAGCCACATCGGCTGGGGTAACCAAGCCCTCAAGGGGGACCCCGCCGCCCTGGAGTACGGGGTTTCCATCACCGACGCTTGCATCGACTGGCCCACCACTGATTCCCTATTGCAGGAGTCGGCGGCCAAGTTGCGCGACGCGCTGTCCCGGCGGAACTAGCCCGCCAGGGTCTGGCCGGGAGCGACCACTAGTTGGGCGCCATTGAGGGTCAGATCCCCAGAAGAGCCGGCCAAAAAACCAAAGCTCGCCGGGTCGGCGACGGTGAGCTGGGGAGCGATGGCCAAATCGCTGGGGAGCGACCGCCGTCCATGGAGGGGTGGCGCCCAAGGGTACTCAATGGGGGAGCCACGGAAAATCCGTAAAAGCCCAAAAAAAACCCCACCCCCCTTTGGAGGGGTGAGGTCTTGAGTCGTGTTTGAAGATTAATCACCGTTGCCATCGCTTTGTCGATGGTCTTTACTGTTGAATTTGCCCCACACAAGTCGCATCGGCTTTAATATACACCCTGCTCTACCTAACTGAGCTACCGACCCATAGTGGCGGGCCGGGGAGGATTTGAACCTCCGACCTGGGGATTCAGCAATCCACAGCATATGTAAGCCCATTCTGTTGGGGTGCGGGACAAAACTGTTAGCGGGTTGGAAAACCCGCCACTGAGAAATCTGAAACAGGTGCTTGATCTTGCCCTGTGCTAATGAATAAGTGTTTGATTTAAATGAAGATTACTTGTTTGCTAGTCGCAGTTACTGCAAAAGCTCTGCGGGCTCAAGCGCCTTGTGTTTCAAATGTCTCAGTGCGTGTGTAAACTATAAATAAATGCTAGAAATTGGGCAATACTCAAAGCAATGAAAATCGATGAATTTTTTGTGACACTTGGTTTGAGTTAAAGATATAAAACGCGTCTTCCCTTTTGCTTCGATGGCCTCTGCCGTGAAAAGCGACATCACTGTTGGAAACGGTCAATACTCACACCCCGGAGGATAAAATCCCACCGGGGTGCGAGGGTTGGGTTTGAGTTTTTAGGCGGCCTTTAAAGCATCGCCGCGCCGGGGCAGCGGCGTGGCCATGATCTCCAACAGCAAGTCCAACCGGCTGGGCCTGGCCAGGAGGGGCACCAGGTTGGGCAAGCTGTAGTAGTCGCCGCCAAAGGTCCAGGTCTCAAAGGCGATACCGCGCTTTTGTAGCGACTTCTGGAGCACCTCGGACGGGCTGTCCACCCGGACGATGAGCACCTCTGGCGCCGTCTGGAGCTCTTGGCAGTAGCGCTGGTACACCTCGCCGAAGAAGGGGGCGGTGTTCTCCCCCTCGTCGGTGACCACGACGATTTGCTCCACGGCCAGGCGCTGGCGCCGCAGCATCTCCAGACCCACCCCTATGGAGGTGGCCCCCGAGGCCCGCAGGTGGCGGAAGGCCTGTTCCCACGCCGTGGCGCCGTCTCCCCTGGCCTGGACGGCGTAGGGCATGGTGTCAAAGGCCACCACGTAGAGCTCGGCCTCACACACCCCGGAGATCAGCGCCGCCAGCTGCTTGCCCACTTCGATGGCCTTGTGCATGGACGAGGACTTGTCCACCAACAGCGCCGTGGCCCGCTTGATCCGTCCGGCGCCCTTGAGCTGCTGGTCGGTGACCGCGTCGAGGCGCTGGCGGGTCTCGGCGTCGACCTTGGCGGCTTCGGCGGCCACCTTGGCCTTGTAGGCCGACACCCGCACAGCACCTTGGGCCCGGTGGAGCTTGGCCTCCACCGCACCTTTGACGGCGGGGTCGTCCGCCAGGCCCTGGCGCTGGAGCATTCCCAGGTGGTTGATCACCTCGGCGGGGCTCATGACCTCCACCAAGGCCACCACCACCTCCGCCGACAAAGCCTTCAGGGCCCCCACGGCGGTGGTGAAGGGAATCCGGTGGCGGCGGATCAACTCGGCCTGGACCCCGGCCTCCTGGGCCTTGGCCAGGGCCTTGACGGCCGCAGCCAGGCTGTCGTCCGGGGAGCGCCCCTTGAACAAAATCTCGTCGGCCCGCTCCGAGGGCTTGATGTGGAGCCCGGCGTACAGGCTCTTCATGGCGGCCTTGGCCCGGGTCACCGCCCGGTCGAACTGGACGGGGTTGGCCTCCCGGGTGCGCAGGTAGTGGACCACGGCGCTGCGGGCGCTGCGGGGCACCTTGCCGCAGAACACCTTCATGTAGCGCACCACCCGGGCCACCTGGTAGGGAGGTAGCGCCTGGAGGAGGACAAAGCCCGCCTCCCGGTGCTCGGGCAAGGCCGAGGTGAGCAACTGACCGATGAACACCTCGCCGTGGTCCCGGACGCTGAAGCGCTGGCTTTGGTACCACACCGCCAAGTGGCCGTAGAACAACGGGTCCTCGGCGATAAAGCCCCGGTGGAGCTCGGCGAGGGTCCCCACCTCCTGGTGGGGGGTGGTGAGTAGGCTGTTGAGCAAGGCCAAACGGCTGTCTTGTTCGTTCATGGCGAGCCTCTTCTGTGATTGCGCTGTAGACCGCGCGGGCGGTGGGCTACGGTTGCCACCGGTCTAGGCCGGTGTTGCCCAAGACGCTGACCACGACCCGCCGGTAGTCGGCGACGGCCTGGGACCGCTGATGGCCGGTGAGCTGGGGCTTGTTGAGGCGGCTTTGAAGCCGCCGGTAGGCCTGCATCACCAGCCGATCCCGGGTGGCGTTGCCCGTGGCCAAGGGCATGGGAACGGCCCGCCGGACCTGGGGCCGCACCATGAGCACCGTGTGTTCTAGGATGTCTACCGTCACCGTCCCATCTCCCCTGTGGATGGACCCCAAGCCCATCGTTTCGCCGGGACCTGCCCCAGAGATCGCCCCTCGGGGCGTCTCCCGGCGTTCCCGGGGGGATCGCCGTCAACGCACCAAAGGGACTCCCTCGACGAAATTCGTCCCGGAGCGCTCAGTGCCCCCGGTGGGAAAAGCCCATGGTTGACTCGTTGCTGTCACCGAGGTGACTCCTGTCATTCCGTTGGTTACTCGCCGTTGGTTACCCGTCGCTGTCGACAGCGACGCAAATCAATAAAAATAAAGTGTCCTGCGCAAGTCCAATCGACTACGGTACAGCTTGACTCGGCGCTCTACCCCCTGAGCTACCGGGCCAACGCGGCCCAGAGAGGACTCGAACCTCCGACATCCAAGGGGTGTGTAGGTCCATTGCATGGGGGCGCAGGAAAAAATAGCCATAAAAAAACCCGCGACGATGACTCGGGCGCGGGTTCGCAAAACGGATCATCTAAACGCTATCCGTTCATGGAACCGAGCCTTTTGGGGCCTTTGGGGCAAAACCATTCCCCAGGGGCAAAGAACCCACGGGAAGGGGTATTATCCCAACGCCGAATGTCGATATCAGCCAACACAGTGTAATCATCGTCACCATCTAGAGATAAAAATTAACTTTGAGTTTGGGTCGAAAAAAATATCCCACACGAGTTTCACAGACTATACCATCTACCCGGTGCGCCGTCCCCCACGGAGCGCCCCTGGGTCAATCTGTGGAGTTGGGATGCGGGATCAAATCGCTCGCCAACGCTCACAAGCTTTGTAAAAAGTCTCTAAATAAGATGTTCCGCGCGAGTCGTATCGACCGTCAATACACCCCGCTCTACCACTGAGCTACCGATCCGTCAGGTGGATCAGGGAGGAGTCGAACCTCCGACCTGGGGGTTGTCATCCCAAGGTATGTAAAGTCCATACAGTTAGGGCGCGGAACAAACCGGTTGCGGGCAAAAAAAAACCCGCCACTGAGTGCTCAGGGGCGGGTGTCTCGCGACGACTGGGTATTCAGTCGGCGGACACCCTTCCGGAGAGCGTGCGATTCTCACCATGCCCTACAACCGTAGGTATGGCTGAGAGAGGGTTAAAACACTCTCTTGGCATACGGGTTGTGGTGGGGCTAAAGACTTGCATGGTGGACGATCTCGTGGCTCTCTGGTAAATGTGAACAATTCAGTGCGTTGGAAGAATATAAATAAATCGCACCGATTCAATCAACCCCCAAAACACAGAAATCGATGAATTTTTTGTGACGCTCGCCCCGCCCGTTTGACAGGACAGCCCTTAACTTGCACACTGCCCGTGCCTGTGGCCTACCTTTGCCTTTGCCAACTGTTTGATTATTCTATGAAATATCGTCTTTCGATCCCTGGTGCCGCCATGCTAGCACTCATTTCGGGTGCGACCCAAGCCCTGGAGAACGGCCAGCAGTTCGGCGACTGGGCCGTGCGCTGCGAAGCCCTGGGCCCCAACACCGCGCCCACCTGCACCCTGGTGCAAACCCTGGTGGACAGCGACAGCCGCCGCTCGGTGATGCAGATGGTGACGGGCTATTTCGACCGGGGCCAACCGGCGGCCCTCATCGCCGTACCCCTCAACGTGGCCCTCACCCGGGGTGTGGCGGTGGCGGTGGAGGGCCTTGAGCCCCGTTTGGTCAGCTACAGCCACTGCACCGCCACGGGCTGCGTCGCCGGTCTGGCCCTCGACGACGCCCTGATCCAGGCCTTTCGCCGCCAGTCCCAGGGGCGAGTGGCCTTCTGGGATCTCTCGGGCCAGGCCATTGAACTGGGCATTTCCCTGGAGGGCTTTGCCGCCGGCTTTGCGGCTTTAGCCGAGGGGGCGTCGCCGGGAACTGCCGCCCCCAGGGACCCCGCCGTGGGCACCGTCAATGGCACCCAGGGTCAATCCCAGGGCCCCGTCGCCGCCGAAGCGGTCGATGGGGCCGTCGCCGAAGAAGAAGCCGAGACCGAGCGCCGCCCGGTGTGGCGCCGGGAGTGGGGGGATCGCTAGGGATTGTCACCCGGCAAAGCGCGGCTCCGCCAACCCCGCCACGGCCACCTCGACGGCAAACAGCCCTCCCGACTGGGGATAGCGGGCCAGTTCGTCGGGGGTGCAGCGCCCCCGGGCAGTGGTGATGAACAACGTTTTGAGGTCCGCGCCGCCAAAGGCCACCATGGTGGGGTAGGGGGCGGGGACGGCGATCTCCGCCACCTGTTGCCCCTGGGGGTCGAGGCGCACAATGCGCCCCCCGGCGTAGAGGGCACTCCAGTAGTGCCCTTCGCCGTCCACCGCCGCCCCGTCGGGGCGCCCCTGGCCGCGGGGGAAGCGATGAAACACCGTCGGCTCTCCCACGTCCCCCGTGGCCAGGTCAAAGGCGCAGCGATAGACCACGTGCTCGGGGGTGTCGGCGTAGTAGAGGTAGGCTCCCCTTTGGTCAAAGGCCAAGCCGTTGGCGGTGGTCACCGCACGCCCCCGACGCCGGAAGGTCCCGTCGGCTTCTAGACAATACCAACCGCCCCCCGGGTGGTCCTTGGGGGCGTAGAGGGTGCCAGCCCAAAACCGCCCCTTGGGGTCGCAGCGACCGTCGTTAAACCGGGTCGTGGTCCGGTCGTAGTCCGGCGAGGGCAAGGGGGTGAGGCCCCCTTGGAGGGAGGCGATGCGGCAAAACCCCGAGCGCAGGGCGGCGATAAAATCCCCCCCTTGGGTCAGGGCAAAGCAGCCGATTTCCTCCGTCAACTGGAGGGTTTCTAGCGCTTTTGTGGCGGGGTCGAAACCGTGGAGGCGAAAGCCGTCGATGTCCACCCAGTAGAGGCGCTGGTTCACCTCGTCCCAGCGGGGACACTCCCCCAGCTGGGCCCGGGCGTCCAACACACAGCGCACCGGTCCCGCAATGATAGTCGGCGTCGAGGGGGCCACGGCGTCAGGTCCCGGGGGCCGTGGCCTGTCGAGCCAGGTCGGTGATGCGTCCCCAGTCGGAAGCGGCCACAACATCGCCGGGGGCCAGCCACGAGCCCCCCACGCACACCACGTTGGGCAACGCCAAATAGTCCCTGAAGTTGTGGGGACCAACGCCCCCCGTGGGGCAAAACTGGAGCTCGGGGAGGGGACTCGCCAGGGCTTTTAACAGGGCCACGCCCCCCGCCGCCTCGGCGGGGAACAGTTTGAGGCGAGTAAACCCGGCGATCTGGGCCGCCATGGCCTCCGAAGGGGTCATGACCCCGGGCAAGGTGGGCAGTCCGCTGTCCAAGGCCGCCTTCAGGAGCTCCAGGGTGCTCCCCGGGGTCACGGCGAACTGGGCGCCGGCGTCCTTGGCCTGTTGGAACTGCTCGGGGCGGGTGACGGTGCCCACCCCCACCACGGCCCCCGCCACCCGAGCCATGGCCGCCATCACCTCCAGGGCCTTGGGGGTGCGCAGGGTCACCTCCAACACGGTGACGCCGCCGGCCACTAGGGCCTCGGCTAGGGGCGCGGCTCGGTCGGGGTCGTCCAGGGTCAGCACCGGGATTACCAGACCCCGGGATAGCAGGGCATCGAGGTCCATCTAGGCGATTTCCTGTACCTGGGGAGTCAAGGCTGAAAGGGGCACCAGGCCGCAGGCCACGGCCCCCGCTTCGGCGTGGTCCACCGTGGCGCGAAAGGCGCCAAACAGCTCCCGGCCCAGCCCCTGCTGGTGGTGGCTCAAATCGGGCACCGGGGGCGTGCGCCGCCGCCACTCTGCCTCGTCCACCAGGGCCTGGAGCTGGCCCGTCTCGCCGTCCACCCGCACCATATCGTCGTCCCGCACCCGGGCTAGGGGTCCCCCCTCTAGGCACTCGGGGATGGTGTGGATGGCGGCCAACACCTTTCCCGAGGCCCCCGACATCCGCCCGTCGGTGACCAGGGCCACGCTATGGCCTTGGTCTTGGAGGACGCCCAAGCTCGGCATCAACTGGTGGAGTTCCGGCATGCCGTTGGCCCGGGGGCCCTGGAAGCGCACCACCACCACCACATCCCGATTCAGCTCGCCGGCCTTGAAGGCCTGGATGACTTGGGCCTGGTCGTCGAATACCCGGGCCTTGGCCTCCACCACCCGATGCTGAGGTTTGACCGCCGAGGTCTTGACCACCGCCCGTCCCAAATTGCCAGTGAGGAGCTTGAGGCCCCCATCGGCGGCAAAGGGGGTTTCCCTGGAGGCGACGATGGCCGGATCGAGGCTTTGGCGGGGCGCCGGCCGCCAGGCCAGCTGGTCGCCGTCCAAGAAAGGTTCCCGGCGATAGGCGTCTAGCCCTTGGCCCATGACGGTGAGGACATCGCCGTGGAGCAAGCCGGCGTCTAGGAGTTCGCCGATGACCAACCCCAGGCCTCCGGCGGCGTGGAACTGGTTCACGTCGGCCTGGCCGTTGGGGTAGACCTTGGTGAGCAACGGCACCGCGGCGGATAGTTCGCTGAAGTCGTCCCAGTCGATGGCTATCCCCGCGGCCCGGGCGATGGCCACCAGGTGGATGGTGTGGTTGGTGGAGCCCCCGGTGGCGTGGAGCCCCACCATGGCGTTGACGATGGCCCGTGCGTCGACGATCCGGCCCATGGGCAGATACTCGTCCCCCTGGGCGGTGATGGCCACTATCCGGGTGGCGGCGGCGTCGGTGAGGGCGTCCCGCAAGGGCGTGTTGGGGTTGATAAAGGCGCTGCCGGGGATGTGGAGGCCCATGATTTCCATGAGCATCTGGTTGCTGTTGGCGGTGCCGTAGAAGGTGCAGGTGCCGGGGCCGTGGTAGGACTTGAGCTCGGCCTCCAACAATTCCTCCCGGCCGATTTCCCCCTTGGCGAACTGCTGGCGGATGCGGGCCTTTTCGGCGTTGGGGATGCCGGTGGTCATGGGGCCGGCGGGGACGAAGATCACCGGCAAATGGCCAAAGGTCAAGGCCCCCATGAGGAGACCCGGGACGATTTTGTCGCACACCCCCAGGCACAAGACGGCGTCGAAGGTGTTGTGGGACAGCGCCACCGCCGTGGCCATGGCGATGACGTCGCGGCTGAACAGCGACAGTTCCATGCCGTCTTGGCCCTGGGTGACCCCGTCGCACATGGCGGGTACCCCCCCGGCGAATTGGGCCACGGCCCCAGCTTGGCGGGCCGCGGCTTTCAAACGGGCGGGGAAGGTTTCCAGGGGCTGGTGGGCCGATAACATGTCGTTGTAGGCCGAGACGATGGCGATGTTGGGACGTTCGAATAACTTGAGCCAGTTTTTGTCGTCGTCGGGGGCGGCGGCAAAGGCGTGGGCTTGGTTGGTGCAGGACAGGGCCTTGCGCAAGGGGCCGCGGTCTTTAGCTTGGTCTAGGCGCGCCAAATAGGCCCGGCGGGTAGGGGCACTGCGGGCGCGAATGCGGTCGGTGACGGCGCACAAGGTGGGGTGGAGGTCGGCCATAGGTAAGCCCTCGGGGATGAGCCGTAAACTTTGTAGTAATCCTACATCAATGGGGTGAGAGTGCAAGGTTTGGGGTGGGGGCGACTTGGCCGTCGGCGCGCTGGGGGAAGGCCCACCCGCCGGCCTTGGGGGCTCCGGTGGAGGAAGGCCCTCACCCCCCAGCCCCTCTCCCGCGCCGGCGCGCAGGAGAGGGGTGACTCGATCTTTAGAGGTGGCCGAGGGCCTCGCCGGTGACGATGCCCCGAGCATCGACGGCCAAGTCACCCTTCTCCCGCACCGAAGGTGGGGGAGAGGGGCCGGGGGTGAGGGCGCCTGGCGGTGGCGAGGGTGCCAGGTCTGGGGTGAGGGCGCCTGGCAGGAGCGAGGGTGCCAGGTCCGGGGTGAGGGCGCCTGGAGGGCCCCCCTAGAGGTAGTTATACTACGCCCTGCCACCTCCACCCTCCGACGCCAAAGGGATCGACGCCATGAAAACCCTGCGATCAAGAAACCGGCACGCCACCATCGAGCCCTTTGACCTGGTCATCTTCGGCGGCAGTGGCGATCTCACCATGCGCAAGCTGTTGCCGTCTTTGTACTACCACCACTGCGACGGCCTGCTCCCCGCCGCCGGTCGGATCTTAGGGGTGGCCCGCACCCCCTGGACCCGGGGGGATTTTATCGCCACCGCTACCGAAAGCGCCCGGCAAAACATCGCCTCCGAGGCCTTCGACGAAACCCTCTGGCAGGGGTTTGCCGAGCGCCTGGACTACCTCCCCCTGGACGCCACCCAACCCGACAGCTTCGAGGGTCTCAAGGCCGTCCTCGACCAGCACCCCGACCGCCAGCGGGTGTTCTACCTGTCCACGGGATCAAACCTCTTCGTCCCCATCTGCCAACAGCTAGGTCGCCTGGGACTCAACCACCCGGGTTCTCGCCTGGCCATTGAAAAGCCCCTGGGCCGCGATCTGGAATCCGCCAAGGCCATCAATCAACGGGTGGGAGCGGTGTTCGATGAGGCCCACATCTATCGCATCGACCACTATTTGGGCAAAGAGCCGGTGCAGAACATGCTGGCCCTGCGCTTTGGCAACACCCTGTTCGAGCCCTTGTGGCAGCGCAGCCACGTGCGGGACGTCCAGATCACCGTAGCCGAACACATCGGCGTCGAGGGCCGCGGCGAGTTCTACGACGACACCGGCGCCCTGCGGGACATGGTGCAAAACCACCTCTTGCAACTTTTGTGCATCGTCGCCATGGAGCCCCCCACCCACCACACCCCCGAGGCGGTGCGGGATGAAAAGCTCAAGGTATTGGGGGCGTTGCGGCCGTTGCGGGACCGCGACGCCCTCACCCACACCGTGCGGGGCCAGTACCGGGCCGGGGCCATCAACGGCACCGTGGTCTTGGGCTACGACGACGAACCCGGGGTGAGACCCGACAGTCGCACCGAGACCTTTGTCGCCCTCAAGGCCTTTGTGGACAACTGGCGCTGGGCCGGGGTGCCGTTTTATCTGCGCACTGGTAAGCGGATGCAGGAGCGGGTCACCGAGGTGATCATCAACTTCGAATCCCTCCCCCACGCCCTATTCGATACCGCCGACCGGGCCATGAACCCCAACAAGCTGGTGATCCGTCTCCAGCCCGAGGAGTACATCCGCTTGTTCATCCGGGCCAAGGTGCCCGGCGATGGCATGGTGCTGCGTCCGGTACAGCTCAACCTAGACCTCAAGGAGGCCCACAAGGAGCGCCAGCGCAGCGCCTACGAGCGGCTGTTGATCGATCTGCTCCGGGGCCAGCAGATTTTGTTTCTGCGCTATGACGAACTGGAGGCCGCCTGGCGCTGGATCGATCCCATCCTGGCGGCCTGGGCCGACAGCGATGACTACCTATCCCGCTACCCCGCCGGCACCTGGGGCCCCACGGCGGCCAGCCGCTTGATCTACGAAGGGGGGGGACAGTGGTACGAAGAATCCTAAAGAAGGGGCGACCTTGTTAGGCGAAATCCGGGCCTTGCGCTCCAAACTGCGCCCTTCGGAGCAACGGGTGGCCGAAGTGGTGTTGGCCGACCCGGGGTTTGTCCTCTCCGCCTCTATGGCGGCGTTGGCCCAGCGGGCGGCGGTGAGCGAGCCCACGGTAATGCGCTTTTGCCGCGCCTTGGGGCTAGAGGGATTCCAGGCGTTCAAGCTGTCTTTAGCCCAGGTTTTGGGTCGCCAGGTGCGCTACGTCCAGCGACATGTCCAAGCCGACGACGGCCCGGAAATCCTCACCGCCAAGGTGGTGGAAGACGCCGTCGCCAGTTTGGAGCGGGTCCAGGGGCAACTGGACCCCAACGCCCTGGAGGTGGCCATTGGCCACCTGGCGGCGGCCCGGCGGGTGGAGTTCTACGGCCTGGGGGGCGCGGGGGTGGGGGCGGCTGACGCCCAGTTTAAGTTCTGCCGCCTGGGTGTGGCGGCGGTGGCCTACAGCGACCCCCAGGTCCACCGGGTGACCGCCCGGTTGCTGGAGCCTGGCGATGTGGCGGTGGCCATTTCCAATTCCGGGCGCAGTCAAGACCTACTGGCAAGCGTCGCCGGCGCCAAAGCCAGCGGTGCCCGGGTGGTGGCCATCACCGCCACCGGCTCCCCCTTGGCGGAAAACGCCACGGTGGCCTTGACCTTGGCTCCCGTGGACGGCGGCGATTTCTATGCCCCCATCAAGGCCCGCCTGGCTTTGATGGTGATCGTCGATATTCTCGCCATCGCCGTGGCCTTGCGCCGGGGGGCAGGTACCCTGGAGCGGTTGGCCAAGGCCCAGGGCAGTTTGGCGGATCGCTTTGTTTAGCGGGCGCGGCGTTGGTCCCGGTTACACCCTCCCCAAGCTCATAGCAAAAAGGCCAGCACCTGCCTTCGATCCCCGCTGAGCTTGTCAAACCCCACCTCAGGGGTCACCAGGCCCCCTTGGGCCAGGGCGGCGACCACCTCGGGAGCGTTGGCGAATTGGCGGCCGGCGCCGCCGCCCCGGCGCAGGGGGGCGTTTTGCTTGAGGTCCACCACAAACACCCGCCGTCCCTCGAGTTTGGGGCTGGACATATCCACCACCACAAAGTCGCCGCAGTAGTGTCGTTGGTGGGTGCGAAACAACCAATAGTGGGGTCTGCGGCTCAGTAACTGGCGGGCGAACTGGCGCTCGTCGTTTTTGAAGGCAAAGGCCACGATGAGCTCGTCCACCTGGCGGTTGGAGCGCCCGGAGCGGCCCGCCAGTTGGCGCCACAACGCATCGGCCCGGGCCACGCTGGCCGTGGACAAACGCAGGGCCACGGGCCGTTTGGCCACGACGATTTCTCCCATGGATCACCCCGGGAAGCTTCAGCAAAGGGCGACCATGATAACCGTTGTGGGGGCCAGTGCTCAGCAGCAATCCCTCAGAGAAAACTCTGCCGATCCCGCTCCAACAACTTGGCGTAGCCCTCGGCGAATACCTTGGCCTGGGCGCCCTTGAGGGCTCGCCCCGGGGCCTGCTGGAGTTCGCTGGGTCCCAAGGGCGTCGCCGTCTGGGCGCGGTCGCCGTACATGGCCTGGAGGATCATCAGTTTTTGCCAGATCTTGCGGGACAGCTCCGTGGTGAGGAGCTCGACGTCGTTCACCGAGGCCAACACCGCCGGATCGTCCAGGTGCTGGGCGTAGACGGCCGCGACTTTCCCCACCAACGCCAGCATTTCGCTGCAGTAGTCCAGGTAGCGACTCAACTGCAAGGGCGTCAGGCGTTCCTCGTTGGGGGAGTGGCGGGTGCGGACGTAGTGCCTGGACAACCGCTCGGGGTCTTTGGTGAGCTGGTGCATGTCCACCACGTGGGCCACGGTGCGCAGCTCGTGGAGGGCCCGCAGTACCCGGCGACGCTTGAGGCGGTTTTCCAACGACACCAAAAAGAACACCCACGCCCCCAACACCACCAAGTTGTTCACGGCCGCGACGAGGGGCGGGATGTAGTCGCCCACGTCGTAC
>JBHJHK010000231.1:0-22830 GCA_050330975.1 Candidatus Competibacterales bacterium
AGACCCCACTGCCATGGACCATACCCAAGCCGCCCACAACCAGGCCATCGCCTGGCTGGCCGATCAGCGCCCGGCGATGATCGACCTGTTGGAAATTTTGGTAAATATCGACTCCGGCAGCCACCACAAAGTGGGGGTGGACGCCGTGGGCGCCGAGATCGAACGCTTTTTGGCCGGATTTGACATCCCCTGCCAGCGCATCCCCCACCCCCGCTACGGCGACGCCATGGAGGCCAACCTGGGACCCACCACCGGCGAATACGTCTTGTTGATGGGCCACCGGGACACGGTATTCCCCGTGGGCACCGCCGCGGAACGCCCGTTTCGCATCGAGGGCAGCCGGGCCTTTGGCCCAGGGGTGGCGGATATGAAAGGCGGCCTGGTCATCAACAGCTTCGTCATGGCCGCCTTTGCCCGGGCAGGTGGCCCCCCCCTGCCCTTGCGGGCTTTGTACACCGGCGACGAGGAAATCGCCTCCCCCTCGTCCCGCCCCCTCATCGAAACGGCGGCTAAAAACGCCCGGGCGGTCCTCAACGCCGAGCCGGGCCGGGTGTCGGGCAACGTGGTCACCCGCCGCAACGGCGCCGCTTTTATCACCGTCGAAATCGAGGGCCGCGCCGCCCACGCCGGGGGACAACACGCCGAGGGCATCTCCGCCATCGAAGAGGCCGCCCGCAAGATCACCGCCCTCCACGGCCTCACCGACTACGCCAAGGGCATCACCGTCAACGTGGGCCTAGTCCAAGGGGGGGTGACGGTGAATACCGTGGCCCCCTTTGCCCGTCTGGACATCGACACCCGCTTCCCCGATGAGACCACCATGGCCGAAAGCCTGGCCGCCATCGAAGCCATCGTGGCCCAGGCCTTCCTCCCCGGTACCCGATCCAGTGAGGTGGAGCGGCGGATCTTTCTCCCCGTTCCTACCAACCCCGCCACCGAACAACTCCTTTGGATCTATCGAAGGGCAGCGGCCACCGTGGGCTTTGCCGTCGACGGCGAATACGCCAAATCGTCCGCCGACTCGGGCTTTACCTACGCCGTCGGAACCCCCACCCTGTGTGCCACGGGCCCCGTGGGCCACAAAGCCCATACCCCCGACGAATACCTGGAGCTGGACACCATGGTGCCCCGCGCCCAAGCCCTGGCGCAAACCGTGGGCCTGCTGGCGTAAGGCTGAAACGCCGACCACCTGGCGTCCCCGCCGGCCAACAGCCACAATGGCTCCATCCCCCCAACGCCTCCAGCGGGAGAGTCCCCATGGCGACCACCACTACCCTCTATCACCACCCCGTGTGCCGCGAACACGACACGGGCCCCGGCCACCCCGAATGCCCGCCGCGCCTGGACGCCATCCTCGAAGCCCTCGACGTCGCCGCATTCAACAGCCTCGCCCGGATCGAGGCCCCTGCCGCCGAGCGCCCCCAAATCCAGCGGGTCCACCCCACGGACCACATCGAGCGCGTTCAACGGGCCGTGCCCAGGGAGGGCCTGGCATTCATCGACGGCGATACCGTGGTCTCCCCCCGCTCCTTTGAGGCCGCCCTGCGGGCCGCCGGGGGGGTGTGCGCCGCCGTGGATGCGGTGATGGCGGGCACCACCCGCAACGCCTTCTGCGCCCTGCGCCCCCCGGGTCACCACGCCGAACCCAACCGAGCCATGGGCTTTTGCCTGTTCAACAGCGTCGCCACCGGCGCCGCCCACGCCCGGGCGACCCACGGCCTCGGCAAGGTGGCCATCGTCGACTTCGACGTCCACCACGGCAACGGCACCCAGGCCATCTTCGAGCGCGATCCCTCCACGCTCTACATTTCCACCCACCAAATGCCCCTCTACCCCGGCACTGGCCACCCCGACGAACGGGGGGTGGGGAATATCCTCAACGTGGCCCTGCCCCCCCACGCCGGCTCCCCGGAAATCCGCCGAGCCTGGCAAGACAAGGTGGAACCCGCCCTGCGGGCCTTCGCCCCGGACTTTTTGTTCATCTCCGCCGGCTTCGATGCCCACTACAGCGATCCTCTGGCCTCCCTAGACCTCACCGAGGACGACTTCGCCTGGCTCACCGAAAAGCTCCTCAAGGTGGCTCGAGATTGCTGTGACCACCGGCTGGTCTCCACCTTGGAGGGGGGCTATAACCTCGAGGCCCTGGGTCCCTGCTGCACCGCCCACGTGGGGGCTCTGCTGGCGGTGTGAGGTGATCCACCGCCTCGGTCTCGGCTGCGAGTTTCACCCCACCGGTCAATGCTAGACGCGTACAAAATCTAAACAAAAGAATGTACACAGTGTCTTACGGACGCAAAACCGCAGCGCAGCAACTGCAAATTAATTCGATACAACAACCATTCTTGCCCTTGCCGACTGGGCCAGCGGCCCTCCATGGGGACACCAAAAAAAAACTATTCAAAAGCGCGAACCCCTGAACAAACGTGTTCTTCAATGTCAAAGGTTGTGCGGCTCGACCACCACCGGTGGCAGCTTTAGACCGGTGGATCGAGCCTGCGGCCAAGAGACGGGTTTAACTGGTTACAACCGCCAACAGGTGATAAGCATGCCCACTTTGAGCGTTGAACAATACGGTATCATCTTCAATTTCTTGTCCTTTACCATCGCCTCCATGAGCGCGGCGACGCTGTTTTTCTTCTTGTCGCGCGGCAACGTAGCGCCCACCTTGCGACCCGCTTTGACCTTGACCGGTCTCGTCACCGCCATCGCTGCCTACCACTACGTGATGATCTCCTTGAGCTTTCAAGGAGCCTACGTCCTCGAGGGCGTCGCGGGCGAGGGCGGTGCTCAGTACGTAGCCTCGGGCAAGCCCTTTAACGACGCCTATCGCTACGTGGACTGGCTGTTGACGGTGCCCCTGTTGCTCATCGAGTTGTTGTTGGTCATGCGCCTGTCTCGCCAGGAGACCTGGAACAAGGGCTTTTTGCTGGGCGGCCTAGCGGCGCTGATGATCATCCTGGGCTACCCCGGTGAGGTTTCCGACAACCCCACCACCATCTTCTTGTTCTGGTTCCTGTCGATGATCCCCTTCTTGATCATCGTCTTCCAGCTTTTCACCGGCCTCACCGACGCCATCGAGCGCCAGCCTGCCGGCGTCAGGGAGCTCGTGGGCGCCGCCCGCTGGATTCTGGTCCTGTCCTGGTTCTTCTATCCCATCGTCTACCTGGCTCAGCTGGCTCCGGGCTTCAGCGGTCCCGACGTCGAGATCGCCCTGCAGATCGGCTATTCCATCGCCGACCTGGTGTCCAAGGCCGTGTTTGGCGTGGTCATCTACATGATCGCCATGCGCAAGACCGAAGCCGCCCAGAGCTCCATGTAAGTACGACACGTCGGCGCGTGGCGACATCGTCTCACGACCTTCGACGAGCCACCAGCGCCCTTCATCACCTCCTCCGATTCCCCGGGAATCGGGGGAGGTTTCCCGTTCTACCCTCGCCCTTGGCGTCGGCCGCCCCTGGTCGCCGACCTCAACGGCGAGGCTAGAACCCCAGCTCATGGGATAAAAACCCGCCGTCGGTCAACCACTAAAGAGCAACAGGGCCCATCTTCTATGAAACTATTTCTCCTCGTGTTGGGATTGGTCGTCATCGGTGCCGCTGGCAGTCTGTACCTCGCCAGCCAGGGCGCCACTGTGACGGTGCAGGTCTTCGATACCGCCCGGGAATTCCCCTTGCCCATCGCCATCATAGGACTGATCCTGCTCCTAGTGGCGCTGGTGTTGATCCTCAAGTTGCTGGCTGCCATGATGCGGGCCTTGAGTCCCCGGGGGAAGGCGACCCGACCCGGCGAAGGTCGGCGGCTCTCGCCGGCCAGCATTGCCGGCAATTTGTTGCTGTCCATCATCGTGGTGGCCATCGGCGGCCTGGCCGCCGTCTGGGTGATCGACAACGACACCACGTTGACCCTCGCCACTCCCAACCAAACGGTGGAGTTGTCCTTTGCCCTGGCGGTGGTGTTGCTGCTGGCGGCGGGCCTGGTGACACTTTGGGTGGTGAACTTCCTCGCCTGGCTCATCGCCCTGCCCGGCCTGCGCTCCAAGGCTCAGCTCACCCGCCTCCAGCGCCAGGGACAAGGGCTGTTAGTGGAGGGGTTTCTGGCGGTGGCCAACGGCGACGGGGAGCGGGCCAAGGCGTTGAGCCAACGGATTTCCAAGCTGGCGCCCGCCTCTCCGGCCACCCTGCTGCTGGCGGCCCAGGCAGCGGAGCTCAACGACGATGCCAACGCCCTCCAGCGCCACAGCCACGCCATGGTCAACCATCCGGAGAGCGAGGTGGTGGGTCTGAGGTTTTTGATGCAACAAGCCCGTCGGGGGGGCAATCCCCAGTTGGCGGCCTCCTACGCCGAGCGCATCCAACAACGCCAGCCCAAGAATGGCTCCCTAGCGGCACTTTTGGTCCAACTCTACCTGGAAGCCGGCGCCTGGAAGAGGGCCAGGGCGGCCATTCGCCAGGCCCAGGAGCTCAAGGCCCTGGCGGCTAGCGCCGCCGAGCGGCAGATGATGGCCGCCTACCTGGCCGAGGCCAATGACCTCCACCGCCAGGGGCGCAGCAAAGACGCCCTGCCCCTGGCCCGGGAAGCCCAGCGCCGCGAGCCCAACTCGGTGGCCGCCGTCCAACTGCTGGCGGACATCGAACAAAAGCGGGGCAACACCCACAGCGCCGAGGCGTTGCTCCGCAAGACCTGGGCCCGCAACCCCCATCCGGTCCTGGCCCAGCAGTATTTGCAGTTCCAGGCCAATCGCGACCCCCAGAGCTTGCTCGCCAGCGTCGAGCGGCTGGTCAAGGGCAATCCCCGCCACCCCGAAAGCGCCGTGCTCCTGGCCCGGGCAGCCCTCGATGCCGGCCAACCCGGGCGGGCCCGCAAGGCCCTCCAGGGGGCCCTACGGGCCGGTGGTGCCCCCAGAACCGACCTCAATCGACTGATGCTGGAGGTGGAGCGGGCCGATTCGAGTGCCCCCAAGACCCTGGAGTACTGGGTCCAGCGCACCTTGGAGGCCGCCACCGAAGTGGCGGGCGACGGGGACACCGACGGCCAAGACCAGTGGGCCGCCCTGTCGTCGCCCCCCGAGAAACCGCGCCAGGCCCTGTTGCCCGTGGCGGCCAGCACCGCCACGTCCCTGGCGGTCTTGGAGGGGCGCGCCGGGGCCCGTTCCCCCGAACATGGCCCTGGGACCCAGGGAAACACCAACCTGTGGCAGCGGATGACGGGTAAGCGTTCCACCCCCAGCACCGCCCCGACCACCGGCCGTCCGGGCCTGATGGGGCGCCTCAGCGGCACCCCCCGGGGCGCGCGGGTGCGCACCGGAGAGCTATTGCCCTCCAAATAACCCGCCTCCGACGACGGTGTCACCCCCGGGCCCATCGCCCCGCGCAGCCGAGTCCTCAGGGCAACAGCACCGTGGAGCCGGTGGTCTTGCGGGCCTCCAAATCCCCGTGGGCACGGCGCACATCGGCCAGGGGATAGGTCTGGCGGACCTCCACTTTGACCGCCCCCTGGGTCACCACGGCAAACAACGCCTCGGCGCTGGCCAGCAAGTCTTCCCGCTGGGCGTTGTAGGTCATGAGGGTGGGGCGGGTGAAAAACAGCGACCCCTTGGCCGACAACAGCTGGGGATCGATGGGGGGAATGGCCCCCGAGGCGTTGCCAAAGCTCACCAGCAGGCCCCGGGGTTGGAGGCAATCCAACGACCCCTGGAAGGTATCCTTGCCCACGGAGTCGTAGACTACGGGCACACCGCGGCCATCGGTGAGCTCCTTCACCCGGGCGACAAAGTCCTCCCGGCGGTAGTTAATGGTGTGGTCACAACCGTGGGCTCGGGCCAGTTCGGCCTTTTCGTCGCTGCCCACGGTGCCGATGATTCGCACCCCCAGGTGCTTGGCCCACTGGCAGGCGATCAACCCCACCCCCCCGGCGGCGGCGTGGAACAAGATGGTCTCCCCGGCTTGGACGGGGTAGGTGCGACGCAGCAAATACTCCACGGTCATACCCTGGAGCATCATGGCGGCGGCGGTGTGGTCGTCGATCTCATCGGGGAGCCGCACCGCCTGGGCGGCGGGCATCAGCCGCTCGGTGGCATAGGCGCCGATGGGGGGTCCGGCGTAGGCGATGCGCTGACCCACCTGGAAGTCCGTTACCCCCTCCCCTAGGGCCTCGATCACCCCCGCCCCTTCGAGCCCCAACCCCGAGGGCAACGGCAGGGGGTAGAGGCCGCTGCGATGGTAGACGTCGATGTAGTTCAGCCCCACGGCGGCATGGCGGACCCGAATCTCCCCAGGGCCCGGCTCCCCCACCTCGAGGTCTCGATAGTCCATCACCTCCGGTCCGCCGGTGCGCGCGATGCGAATGGCCTTGGCCATGGTGTTTTCTCCTGGTGGATTGGTGGTAGATTGTCGACCTTAAGGAATGTACCCAAACCTCTGAGCATAGCATTGTCATTGCCCCCCAGGAGTGAGCGCCCATGGCGGTACGCGTTCGATTTCTCGCCGGCCTCGGTCAGCGCCTAGGCCGCAGCGAAGCCCACCTCGACCTCGACTTCGAGGAGGCCACCACCATCCAAGCCCTTTGGCAACGGCTGTGTCCCGACACCCCCATGCCTCCCAACACCCTCACCGCCGTCAACTTCGAATACCGCGAGCTGGACCATCCAGTGACCGATGGCGACGAGGTGGCGTTCTTCCCACCGGTGACGGGAGGTTAAAATGGCGGTATCCCTGACCGACGGTCCCTTTGACCCCTACGCCGCCCTGGCGGAATACCAAGGGCAACGCTTTCCCCATGGGGGTACCTTTGGGGCCACGGCGAGCTTTGTGGGCACCATGCGGGACTTCAACGACGGCAGTTCCGTGTCCCACCTGGTGCTGGAACACTACCCGGGCATGACCGAACGCCACCTGGAGCGGATCGTCGCTGATGCCGCGGCGCGCTTTGGTCTGTTGGAAGCGTTGGTGATCCACCGGGTGGGGGCCATCTCCCCGGGGGAGGCCATCGTGTTGGTGGCGACGTGGTCGGCCCACCGGGCGGCGGCCTTCGACGCCTGCCGGGCCATCATGGAGGACCTCAAGGCCAAAGCGCCCTTTTGGAAACGGGAGACCCGTCCCGACGGCGAGCGCTGGGTGGAGCACAACACTCCGGGCTAAATCCCGCCCCTACCCCTGGCAACCCGGGCAGTGGTAGGTGGCCCGCTGGCCCAGCCGGCTGGCGACGATCACCCCGCCGCAGCGGCGACAGGGTTCTCCCCCCCGGCCGTAGACCGCCAGCTGTTGTTGGAAATACCCCGGGCGGCCCTGGCCGTCGACAAAATCCCGCCGGGTGGTGCCCCCGGCGGCGATGGCGCGGGTCAACACCCGTTGGATGGCCGCCACCAGGGGGGGAAAGCGCTCCGGGGCAACGCTGCCCGCCATCCTGTGGGGGTCGATGGCGGCGGCGAACAACGCCTCGTTGGCGTAGATATTCCCCACCCCCACCACCACCCGCTGGTCCATGATCAGCGTCTTGATGGCTGTGCGCTTGAGCCTAGCCCGCCGACTCAAGTAGGCGGCGTCGAAGGTCGGCGCCAGGGGTTCGGGACCCAAATGGCGGAGCAAGGGATGTTCAGCGGGGTCATGGGGGGTCCACAGCCAAGCCCCAAAGCGGCGGGGGTCGGTGTAGCGCAGTCCCACCCCACCCTCCAAAGCTAGCTCCAGGTGGTCGTGTTTGGCGACGGGACGGGGCTCGGTGAGGATCGCCAAACTGCCCGACATCCCCAGGTGGATCAGGGCCCAGCCCCGGCGGGTTTGCAACAGCAGATACTTGGCGCGGCGCTCGAGACCCAGCACGGTCTGGCCCACCAACGCCGTCTCGAGCTCGGCCGCCACCGGCCAGCGCAGACGCCGTTCCCGCACGGTCACCGCCGCCACCGTGCGCCCCACCAGATGGGGGACCAGACCCAGCCGCGTGGTTTCCACTTCGGGCAGTTCCGGCACGGGAAACGGACTTCCCTCAGCGGCGCCGGCGGCGCCACACCCAAGCCCCCATGGCGAGGCTCAGGCCCGGCAACAGCAGGAAAATGCCCATTCCCCGCCACGTTAAGGCCTGGGGGGAGAGGTCCAGCTGGCGGTCGGGGGTGGCGGTCAACCGGATGTCCAAGAGGGTATCGGCCCGGGTCAGCCAGTTGAAGATGTTGAGGGCCAGGTCCAAGTTGGCGCCGTTGCCCAGATAGGCGTTGGAGAGGAAATCCCCGTCGCCCAACACCACCACCCGCTGTTGCCGGGCGGCGTCTCCCCCGCCAGTCGCGCCCTGCCAGGGGCGTTCCATGGCCACCCCCAACAGCAAAGGCCCCCGCCGTTCCCCGGCGCCGGGGTCGAGGGTGGATTCACCGGGTTCCGAGTCGAGCTCGGTCCAGGCGCTGGTACCGGTGCGCAGCAAGGGGGTGATCTGCCAGGGCTCCAGGGCCTGGACTTCCAGGCTCGCCACCGTGGGAAACAGGGTGACGGCGTCGAGCCCGGCGGTGATGGGGTGGCTGCCATAGTCCACCACCGGAATCAAGCTGGTGCGCTGGAGGCCCAGGCTCGCGGTGCTGGGGTCGACCACGGTCCCCGGTGCCACCGCCAGGGCCAGGTAGTCCGCCAACAAGGTGGTGTTGCGCTCCTCCGCCGGCTCCATGAGCCACAACAGGTTGCCCCCCCGCTCCAGATACCCCAACAAGGTGGCCAGCTCCCGGTCCAACCGGGCCAGGCGCGGGCTGGCCACCACCCCCACCCCATCCAGGGCGGGTGCCGCCCCGGTGATCAAGTCCAGCTCCTCCAGGACAAAGCCCCCCCGCACCAGCGCCGCCCCCAGAAGGCCGGCGTCGTGGTTGGCTTGGCCCGTGGGGCTGCGCTCCCCGTGGCCGTTGAGGAAATAGGCCGGGCGGGGGGGACGCAACAGGCGCACCAACGCCTGGCTCAGGGCCGCCTCGCTGAGGGTGGTGACTTTTTCTCGGCGACCGTCGTAGGCCACCACCAGGGCGCCAGCCCCACCGATGGCCCATTCTCGGGCCACCTCGGGGGTGGCGGTGAGGTCCACCACGTCAAAAACCAGGTCGCCTTTGTGGCGCTGGTAGCGGGCCACCAGGGTCTCTACCAAGCGCTGGCGCACGGGGTCGGGGCGAAGATAGGCGGGGATGGTCAAGGGCTTGGGCATCTTGGCCAATAAACCCACGCTGGTGGGGCTCAAGGTGTTGCCCCGATTCGCCGTCCAGTCCGCCGTCCACGTCCCGTCCAGGGAAACCCAGTGGGAAACCCCGAGCCAGGCCCCCACGGCCAAAAGCCAGACTAGGGTCCAACCCCGCAGCCGCCAGCGGCGGGGCACCCGGTGGCCAAAACGCCCCCGATCAGCCGTCACCGCAAGCCCTCCCCGGCCAACCGCAAGGCAGAGAGCCCCCAAAAGCCCGCGATGACCCCCAGGAAGTAACCCAGGTCGGCGGCGGTGACCAGACCCTGGAGCAGGGGTCTAAAGTGCCCCAGGGGGGACAAATACACCAACAAAGCCCGGCTCTCCTCGGGGGTAGCCGCCCCCTCGGCGAAGACGGTGAACACCAAAATTCCCAGGGCCGCCCCCGCCGCGGCGGCGGGCTGGGCGAACAAGGTGGAAGTCCACAGCCCCACGGCGGCGGCGGCGGCCCCCAACAGCACCAACCCCCCCCAGCCGGTGGCCAGCCGTCCCAGGGCGATGGGGGCCCCCATCAGCAAAGCGAGGGACATCGCCCCCGCCGGGGTGGCCAACAGCAGCACAAAGCCCAAGGCCCCCAGATACTTTCCCGTCACCACCGTGGCGGGGGACAGGGGGGCGGTGGTGAGGAGCACCAAGGTGCCGTCCCGGCGCTCGCCGCCGATGGCTGTCATGGTGAGTAAGGGCGCGGTCACCAACAACAACCAGGCGGCCCCCTGGAGCAGGGGAGCGACCACCAAGTCCGTCACCCCCGGGGCGTTTTCCAGAGGGCTCAGGCGGGGCTCGAGCCGCTGGAAATCCTCCACCAACACCAAGAACAGCCAAGCGCTGAGCCCCTGGGTGACGGCCAACAACACCCAGGCCAGGGGGGTGGAAAACAGCCCCCACAGCTCCCGCCGGGCGATGGCCCAGGTGACGTTCAACACGGCCCCCCCCGGGTCTCGGGGAGGGCGCCCCCGGCGGTGAGTTGGACGAACACCCGCTCTCGGGCGCCGCCCTCGGTCACCAACTGCCACAATCCCCAACCGGCCGCCACGCCTCGGGCGGCCACGGCCTCCGCCGAGGCCTTGGGGTCGCCGTTGGCCCCGAGGGCGAGGCGAAACCGCCCCTCCCCCAGGGCCTCGACCGCCGTCACCCCGGGCAGCCCCGCCAAGCTGGCGAGGTCGGGGGGGTAGTTCAGACCCACCACCAGGGCCTTGGCAGCTCGGTCCAGGGCACTGCGGTGGACCACCCGGCCTTGGTGGATGATCTGAACGTGGCTGCACAGGGCCTGGACTTCCCCCAGGACATGGGTGGACAGGACCACCCCACAGTGGCGGGGCAAGGAGCGAATCAGCTCCCGCACCTGGCGCAGCTGCAAAGGGTCGAGGCCCGAGGTGGGTTCGTCGAGGACCACGATGGCGGGGTCGTGGAGGAGGGCCTGGGCCAGCCCCAGGCGCTGGCGGTAGCCGTGGGACAGCTGGCCGATGATCCGGCGGCGGACGGACCCCAAATCGCAGCGCTCCAGCACCGAGGCCACCGCCGAGGCACGGGCTCGGCCCCTGAGGCCCCTGAGGACGGCACAGTAGCCCAGGTACTCCAATACGTTAAGTTCTCGGTAGACGGGGGGCCGTTCGGGCAGATAACCTACTTGGCGTCGCGCCAGGCGGGGCGCCTTGAGGGCGTCGATGCCCGCCAGCCACACCCGCCCTCGGGCGGGCACTAGGGCCGTGGTCATCAGTTGCATGGTGGTGGATTTACCTGCACCATTGGGACCTAGTAGCCCCAATACCTGCCCCGGCAACAGGGTCAAGTTCATATCTTCCACCACCGGGGTACGGCCGTAGTAGTGGTAAATCCCTGCCATTTTTACCAAACAGTCGTTCGGTGGCCCGCCGACCTCGGCTCTGGCGGTCACTGGCCGTCCTCCCATCCAAGGTCCCCTGGGTCGTCGTTCCCAACCCCCTCTTGAGGAGTACTCATGATCAACGGTCTCCTGGACCTTCCACCGTGGGGTGTGGTCGTCGCCATTTTGGCGTTGACCCACGTCACCATCGTCGCCGTCACCATCTACCTCCACCGGGCCCAAGCCCACCGCTCCGTGATCCTCCACCCCGCCGTGAGCCACATTTTTAGCCTGTGGCTGTGGCTCACCACCGGCATGGTGACCCGGGAGTGGGTGGCCGTCCACCGCAAGCACCACGCCAAGGTGGAAACCGAAGAAGACCCCCACAGCCCCCAAGTCTTGGGGATCAAAGCCCTGTTGCGGGAAGGGGCCGAGATCTACGCCAAGGCCTTGGCCGACCGGGAAACCATCGAGCGCTATGGCCAAGGCACCCCCGACGACTGGTTGGAGCGCCACGTCTACAGCCGCCACCGCTACACCGGTATGGGAATACTGCTGTTTATTTACCTGGGGTTGTTTGGGGTCATCGGCCTCACGGTGTGGGCCGTCCAGTTGCTGTGGATCCCCTTTTGGGCCGCCGGAATCATCAACGGCTTGGGCCACTACTGGGGCTACCGCAACTACGAAACCCGCGATGCCGCCCGCAACATTTTTCCCTGGGGCATTTTGATTGGCGGCGAGGAACTCCACAACAACCACCACGCCTTTTCCAGCTCCGCCAAGCTCTCCAGCAAGTGGTGGGAGATCGACATCGGCTGGGTTTATCTGCGAGTGTTGAGTGCCTTGGGGCTGGCGCGGATCAAAAAAGTCGCCCCCGTGCCCCACCGGATAGCGGACAAACAAACGGTGGATCTGGACACCTTGCGGGCGGTGGTGATCAACCGACTCTACGTCATGGCCGACTTCGGCCGCAGCGTCGCTTTGCCGGTGCTGCGGGAAGAGCTGACCCGGGTCGATGCCCGCACCCGGCGGTTTTTGCGCCGCGGCCGGCGGCTGTTGATCCGGGAGGGTTCCCTGATGTCTGAGGACGATCGGGCCCAGTTGGAAAACATGCTCCAGGCGAGCCAGCGGCTGCGCACCGTCTACGAGTACAAAGCCCAACTGGACGACCTGTGGACCCGGACCACGGCCAGCAACGACAAGCTCCTCGCCGCCCTCCAGGAGTGGTGTCAGGGAGCCGAGCGCAGTGGCATCCGCGCCCTGCAGGAATTCTCCCGTTCCCTCCAGAGCTATTCCCTCGCCCTGCAGGCCAGCTGAAAACTCGCAAAAAGCCCCCACCTTGCAAGTGGGGGCTTTTGGATGTTCAAGGCCGGGTAAAACGCCGACCCAACCCCAAATCTGGGATTACTTGATCTTGGCCTCTTTGTAGATCACGTGCTTGCGGGCCACGGGATCGAACTTCTTGAGCTCCAGCTTGTTGGGCATGGTGCGCTTGTTCTTGGTGGTGGTGTAAAAGTGGCCGGTGTCAGCCGTGGAGACCAGCTTGATCTTGTCGCGCATGGCGGCGTCCTCGTGAGTCTCGATGGGGCGGTTGGCGGTTGAGGGGGCTTTGAACGCTAGACCTTGACGCCCTGGGTGCGCAGATCGTGGAGCACGGCGTCGATGCCGCGCTTGTCGATGATGCGCATGCCCTTGGTGGACACCCGCAGGCGCACAAAGCGGTTTTCGCTTTCCACCCAAAAGCGATGGTAGTGCAGGTTGGGCAGGTAGCGGCGCTTGGTTTTGATGTTGGAGTGGGAAACGTGATTCCCCGTCATGGGGCGTTTGCCCGTCACTTGGCAGATTTTAGACATGGCATGTTCTCTCGGGATTTGCCCCCTTGGGCAAATCCCCCACGGAAACTTCTTTCGGGATTTGTCCCCAGGGGACAAACGCCCCACGCGATCGTTGCCCGGGGCTTTTAAAAGATCGACTTTATAGCAAAACCTTTGCCTTAAGGCAAAGGGTGGGGGCCTTTTACGGATTGGCCCAGACCCTTTGGCGCTGGAAGTGGGCCAGTTGCCCCGGGGCACCGGTGGTGGGGTGTTCATCCCCCACGGGGTGGAAGGTCACGTCATAGCCATAGCACTTCGCCGTGGTGGCCGCCCAGCGGGCAAAGGCCTGGCGCCCCCATTCAAAGCGGTGGTCGGGGTGGCGCAGGCCCCCTTGGGGACCTTGCCCCCGGAGATCTGGGTAATGGACGTTGTAGTCGGCGTTGGGGGTAGTGACGATCACCGTGGGGGGTTGGGCATCGCCGAACAGATGGCGGGCAAAGGCCTCTAGGCGCTCGGGCTCTAGGTGCTCGATGACCTCCACCACGGCGGCGGCGTCAAACCCCCGCAGGCGGCTATCGCGGTAGAGGAGCGAGCCTTGACAGAGCTCGATGCGCTGGCGTTGGGCCTCGGGGAGGCGTTCGAGCTTCAGCCGCCGGGCGGCGATCTCTAAGGCGCCGCTGGCGACATCCACGCCCTTGATCTGGCGAAATTGACCTTCGGCCAGCAACCGCTGGAGGAGTTTGCCCTCGCCACACCCCAGATCCAACACCCGGCGGGCTCCCGAGGCCACCAGCAGGGCGGCCACCTGGTCGAGGCGCCGCTCGTGGAGGGAGGGTGGCGCTGGTTGCCCGCGCCCCGGCCCAGGCTCGGTGCCCTTCCCATCCTCTTCCCGGCCCTCCTCGTCTTCCAAGACGCCTTCGGCGGCCAACAGTTGGGCCAGGGCCAACCGGGTCAGGGCGGGGCGGTACTTGAGGTAGCGCTGGGCGATGAGGGCGCGCTCGGGATGGTGGGCCAGCCAGGTCTCTCCGTGGCGCAGCAGCTTGGCCACCTCGTCTTCCCCCACCCAGTAGTGCTTTTCGCGATCCAGGACCGGGATCAGCACGTAGAGGTGGCGCAATAGCGTTTGAAGGGTCAGCCGATGGCTCAGGGTCACGGCGTAGTAGGGGCTATCGCCGAGGGCCAAAGCGTCGTCTAGGGGGTGGGGAGTCACGGTCAGCTGGTAACCCAAGGGCTCGAACAGCCGCTTTAACAGCGCCTCCCCCCCCCGGCGGCTGGGCAGCACGGGCAGCTGAACCGTCAACGGCAGCTCGGTGGCGGCCAAGGCCGGACGCTCCCGGCTTTGGCCCCCCAGGGCGCTGGAGAACACCTGGGCGATGGCCACGCTCAAAAACGACGAGGCCACAAAGGGACGGTCGTTGACATAGCGGGCCAACAGCCGGGTTTCACCTTTGAACTGGCGCGCCAGGGCGATGGGGTCCACGTCCAGCAACAACGCCGCCGTACAGCGCTCCGGGCTGGCCTCGGGGTAGTACACATGGGCCGTGGCAAAGGCCAAGGCTTGGACGTGGACCCGGTCGGGGTGCTTGTGGAGCAAATAGCCCAAGTCCGTGGCGGGTGGGTGGGTGGTGGTGAGGGTGAGGAGCACGGGGAAGTCGCCTGGGGTTAGAGCTGCGCTAAAGTCGGGGATCTACGGGTTCGCTTTCCAGGGCCAAAATGCCCAAGATGGGGCGGTGGACAGTCCGCAGGGGCTGGCGATGGACGAAGTTTGCCAACGCCTCTAGCCCCAGGGCGAACTCCTGGAGGGCCAGCCGCCGCTTGACGCCCCCCGAGCGGCGCCGCAGCCGTTGCAAATGCTGGGGCTCTGGGTAGTCGGGGCCGTAGATGATCCGCAGGTAGTCCCGTCCCCGACACTTGACGGCCGGCTGGACCCAACCCCGGCGACCCCGTTGGCGAAAAGCCAGGGGTTTGATCACCATCCCCTCGCCGCCGGCGGCCACCAATTCTCCCCACCAAGCCGTGGCTTTGGCGCAACTCTCAAGGTCGGCCAGGTCCACCGAGCGATGGGGGGTAGCCACCACCACGGGGGCGCCCGCCGCCGCCAGCTCCGCCAACCGCTCCAGATGCCAGCGGTGGTCGCGGTCGGCGTGGAGCGCCCCTTCGCTGGCCAGGAGGTGGAAGGGGGCAAAGCGCAGCTGGTCCAAGTCGCAGGCCTCTCGACAGTAGCGCCGGTAGGCCTGGCGGTAGGCGGCGAGGTGGTCCCGGCGGCGGGCGATGGCCGCCCGCAAGTCCGCCACCGCCACTCCCCGCGCCCCGGCCAGCTCCAGGGTCTCCAGGGCGGCGGTGGTGGCCGCTTCCCCCGCCGCCCCCACGGCGGCGTATTGATCGCGCACCAGGGCCAGGGCCTTGAACGACCAGGGCATCAACTCGCCGTCCAAGGTCAGCCAGTCGCTCTCCAGGCGCTGCCAGAGGCCCGCCGCCTCGGCGGCCCGGGCCAAATGGGCCAAAAATTCGGCCTCCAGGGCGGCGGCGCTGAAAAAGCGCCGGCCGCTGCGGGTGTAGACCATTCCCATGGCGGGCTCGGGGAGACCGAACCGCTCCTGGGCCACCTGGGGGTAGCGGCACAGCTGGACCACGGCCCGCGAGCCCATGTGTTTTTCCTGGCACAGCAAGGCCTCGACCCCCTGGCGGCGTTAGGCCTCAAAAATGGGCTCGGGGCGCTCTAGGTCGTGGGGGTGGTCTGCGGGGTCGCCGGGCTCGGGGGCCGCCATGGTGGGGGGGAGGTAGGTGCGCCAGCGGGGGTCCACGGCGAAGCGCCTCAAGCCCTCCAAAGCCGCTAGCCGCTGTTCGATGGGCGGGTTGACACTGCGTTCTCCAGCGGCGAAGGGCCCCAAGAGTAGGTCGTCTAGGTCGAGGTCGTCGTCGGCCCGCTGTTGAAGGGAGCGCGGATCGACGGGCTCGGCCGCCTTGGGAAATGACGGTGCGGCCAAGGGCCGCTGGGGTGTCCAGTAACAACGGTGGGCCTCGACGGCCACCCACTCCCGCTCGGGGTAGCGCAAGGCGGTGAGCTTGCCGCCGAATACACATCCGGTGTCGATGCACAGCGTATTGTTGAGCCACTCGGGTTCGACCACCGGGGTGTGGCCGTAGACCACTAACGCCCGGCCTCGGTAGTCGGCCGCCCAGTTGAGGCGCACCGGCAAGCCATAGGCGTCCACTTCACCGGAGGTCTCGCCGTAGAGGGCAAATTGCCGCACCGTTCCCGAGGTACGGCCCTGGTAGGCGGCTTTCATCCCGGCGTGGGCCACCACCAGTTCGCCCCTGTCCAACACATAATGACTCACCAAGCCGTCGATAAACGCCACCACCCGGCGTTTAAAGGCCTCGGGCTCGGCGGCGATGGCCTTGAGGGTATCTCGAAGGCCGTGGCGATTGTCCACCGTGGAAGGGTCCTGGCCCTTTAATAGGGCCCGACAACACCTGACGTCGTGGTTGCCGGGTACGCACAGCGCCACCCCGGCGTCTACCATGTCCATCACCAGTTGCAACACGCCGACGCTGTCGGGACCTCGATCGACCAAATCCCCCAAAAAGATCGCCTTGCGCCCCGGCGGCGGGGTCACGGTGTAGCGCCGGCCGTGGTCGCGGATGGTATAGCCGAGTTTGGCCAACAGCGCGTGGAGTTCGACGCCGCAGCCGTGGACGTCGCCGATGATGTCAAAAGGTCCCCGCTCGGCGCGCTTGTTGTTCCACAACGGCGCGCGCACCATCGAAGCGGCGTCGAGGGCGGCGACGTCGTCAAAGCGGTGGATGTGGCGAAAACCCTCCCCCTTGAGGGCTTTGAGGCTGCGGCGCAGGTCCCGGATGTGGTGGTGGACCACGTGGGGGCCGAAGTTGCGGTCGTCCCGGGCGGCGTTGCGGGCGAGGCACACCTCAAAGGGGATGTCGAACACCACGGCCACGGGGAGGACGTGGTGTTCCCGAGCCAAGGCGACCAGGGGTTTGCGGGCCCGGACCTGGACGTTGGTGGCGTCCACCACCGTCAACAGGCCCCGGGTCAGGCGCTTTTTGACGATAAAATGGAGCAGGTCAAAGGCGTCGCCACTGGCGGACTGGTCGTTTTCGTCGTCGGCCACCAGGCCCCGGCAGGCATCCGACGACACGATCTCGGTGGGGCGAAAATGCCGGCGGGCAAAGGTGGATTTGCCAGCGCCCGTGGGGCCCACGAGCACCACCAAGGCCAATTCGGGAAGAGAAATTTCCACGGTCTGAATGATCTCTGCCATTGTCGGGGAAGAGGGGGACGATTATGCTGGACGGCCAACGGCCGATCTTGAGTTTACAACCCCAGGGCTTTGACTGTGCGCAACGCTTTTTCCCACCCCCTCCTGCCCTTTATCATCGCCATGACGGCGGTGGTGGTGGCCTCGAATATTTTGGTTCAATACCCCATCAACGACTGGCTCACCTTTGGCGCCCTCACCTACCCCGTGGCGTTTTTGGTCACCGACTTGAGCAACCGCCGCTTTGGCCCCACCCGGGCTCGCCGGGTGGTATGGGTGGGCTTTGCCCTGGCGGTGGGGCTGTCCATCCTGTTGGCCACCCCCCGCATCGCCCTGGCCTCGGGGACGGCGTTTTTGGCGGCCCAGTGGTTGGACATCGGGGTGTTTGACCGCCTGCGGCGCCTGCCCTGGTGGCAGGCACCGCTGATCTCCTCGGGCCTGGCCTCGGTGGTGGACACGGCGCTGTTTTTCGCCCTGGCCTTTGCAGGCACCCCGGTGCCCTGGGTGACCTTGGCCGCAGGGGACCTGTTGTGCAAGTGGGCCATGGCGGTGGTGTTGCTACTGCCCTTTCGCCTGCTGATGGGTCGGCCGGCCCTGGGGGCCAAGGGCGCCGCTTGAGCCCCGGGGGCCGGTGATCGACTCGAGATTCCAGACCTCAGGCGGCGGCCCGCCGGTCGGGGATGCGCCCCAACAGGGCCAACAGACCCGTGCCGTACTCCCCCACCTGGAAATCCATGGCAAAGCGCTCCCGGGTGTGGTCTTTGTGGAACACTTGCAGTTCGTGGATCCCGTCGAACTCGCTCCGGGCCACCACCCGGCGGAGGACCGCCTCGCCCTCGGGCACCAGGTGATCGATGGATCGACCGATCAATTCGTCACTGCTGTAGCCGAATAGCTCACAGGCGAATTGGTTCACCTGGCGGATGGAGAGATTCCGGTCCAGGATCACCACGGGAATCTGCACATTGTCCACCAGGGACAAGAAATCCAGGTTGGCCTTGACCAAGGACTGGGCCTGGCGGGTGATGCGCACGATCATCGGCCGGAAAATGATCAAGACCTCCAGCAACAAGATACCCAACAACACCCCAAGCCCTATGAGCTGGTAGTACTCCAGTTGCTCGACCTGCTCCCGGGCCTCGGCTTCGTATTGGCGCACGACAAAGTCCAAGCTCGCCAGGAGGGGCCGTTGGGAAGCCTCTAAGATGGCCGCGAGGTGGACATTGTCCAGGGATAGGGGCAGGGGAGCGGCCAAGAGATCCCGGGCGTGTTGCAGGTACTCGCGCACCCGGGTGTCCAGCTCGTGGGGCTCGGCAACGTAGATGGCCTCCACCGCCTCGGACTGGCGAAAGGCGATGTCCGAGAGATTCGAGTCGCCCCCGGCATTGACCAAGCGGCGGTGGGAGTCGGCCATGAGGTCGACGGCGGCGGTGAGGTTTTCCCTGGCGGTCGCCCGGGCGGCGGTGTCGGTGGCCGCGGTGTATTGCAGGGCAAAGCGGGCGATGCGCTGGGAGAGCATCCGCTGGCGACCGCTGACGTTGATGATTTCCGCCGCGCCGTCCTGGGCGGCGATGACTTCGATGAGGGCAAAGTGGGAGCCGATGGAAAACAAGGCGATGAGGCTCAGGGCCAACACGTAGCTGGCCGTGAGTTTGAAGCTGGACATGATCATGACGAAAGACCTCTCATCCTGAGGAAGGTGGTGCCCCTGGGGTCCGTGGTACACCGCCCCGGCGGGCGGCCGGGACATTGTAATCAATTGTGCATCATGATTAAATAACGCCGTTTCAATTTACAACGTCAAAGATTGGCCGCGTAAACCCCATCGGTCGCCAGTGACTGGTCTTCTCGAGACGAGGGCAACCCCATGCAACTCCCCATCACCTACCAAAAGACCCCCCAGGGCCAGCGAGAACTGGACGAGCGCAGCGGCCAGCTGGCCCTGGAGCAGCGGGCCGTGCTCATCATGGTCAACGGCAAGCGCGACACCGAGCAGTTGGCCAAGACCTTGAGCCATTTCGACGATGTCCAAGAACATTTGATGGGTTTACTAGAGGCGGGCTTTATCGAACCGGCCCCCGAGCTACCGGGGTCAAACGCCGCATCGACCCCCGACCCCCAGGTGGCCACCCTCAAGGCGCCCATCGCCGCCGCCATTGAGCGCTATATGGGCTTTATGGCGGCCCCCATGAAGGCCAAACTCGAGACTTGTCGCACCCCGGCGGCCATCCGCCACCACGCCCTCCACTGCCGCAACCTCATCGCCGAAACCCTGACGACCAAAAAGGCCGACAAGTTCTGGCGGGAGGTGGCGACCCACCTCGACGCCACAGGTGCCTAACGGCGCCCCCTAGAGCAACAACCAAGAGCCGATCCCCAAAAAGCTCATAAAGCCCACCACGTCGGTGACGGTGGTGAGGACCACCGACCCCGACAGGGCCGGGTCGAGCTTGAGGCGGTGGAGGGTTAGGGGCACAAACACCCCCGCCAGGGCGGCGGCGAACTGGTTGATCACCATGGCCAGGGCGATCACCACTCCCAAATTGGCGTCGCGAAACCACACCACCCCCCCCACCGCCACCACCAAGGCCCAGATGAGGCCGTTGAGGACCCCCACGGCCAGTTCCTTGCGGGCCAGCCAGTGGGTGTTGCCCACCCCGATCTGCCCCAGGGCCAGGCCGCGGATGGTCAGGGTCAGGGTCTGACTGCCGGCGATGCCCCCCATGCTGGCGACGATGGGCATCAACACCGCCAGGGCCACCACCTGTTCCAAGGTGGCCTCGAACAACCCGATGACCCCGGCGGCCAAAAACGCCGTGGCCAGGTTGATCCCCAGCCACAGCCCCCGGCGACGGGCGCTTTTGAACACCGGGGCGAAGAGGTCTTCCTCGTCGTCGAGGCCCGCCCGGGCCATAAAGGCGTGTTCCCCCTCCTGGTGGATGTAGTCCATGACCTCGTAGAGGGTGATGCGCCCCAACAGTCGTCCGCCGTCGTCCACCACCGGCGCCGACACTAGATCCCGCCGCTCAAAGGAATCGGCCACCGTGGGCAACGCCGTGGTGGCCAACACCCGCCCGGCGTCGGTGGCCATGAGGTCGGTGATGGCGGTCTTGCCCGCCGCCGCCACCAGATCCCCCAGGGCCAACACCCCCAACAGCCGCTGCTCGCCGTCCACCACCATGAGTTTGTCGGTGTAGTCGGGGAGCGGGCCGTGGCGGCGCAGCAGGGCCAAGGTGGCCGCCGCCGTCAAGGTGGGGGCCAGGCGAATCTCGTCGCTGCGCATGGAGCGCCCGGCGCTGTCCTCGGGGTAGGTGAGGAGGGTGTCGAGCTGAACCCGCTCCTGGGGGGTGAGCTGCTGGAGGACTTCCCGGGCGGCGGGCTCGGGAAAATCCTCCAATAGCGGTACGAGATCGTCGACGTCGAGCGCCTGGGCCACGGCCACCAGGACCTCGGGGGCCGTGGTCTCGATGAGGGCACCGCGCACCTCGTCGTGGAGCTCGATGAGGGCCTCGGCCCGCTGGGCGTCGTCGAGGACCTCCCACACCAGGGAACGAGCCGGGGGGGGTAGGGATTCCAGCAAGGGTGCCACCTCACTGGGATGGAACTCTTCGGCCACGGCCCGGCGCAGAGCGGCCTGGTCCTCGACCTCGACCAGGTCGAGGACATCCGCGACCCGCTCGCCGTAGTCGCCGTAGTCCCGCTCTTCCACGGGCAAAGCGGCTTGTGGGGTCGGATTGGACATGGCGCGCTCCCAAATCAGTGGCGGGCAAACAAAAGGCGGGAATGACAAACCCAGCCCGCCACTTTAACCCCAAGCTCTCCCCTTGGGGGAGAATTTGTCCGCCAAGGGGGCCTTCGCTGGTCTCCAGGCTCGCTTTACCAGCCCGAGTTCTTGAAAAATCAAGGTGTTTTTTGCAATAGTTGGTAAGTACTCGCCGTGACTGACCGCGAACCCAAGCCAGGAGGTGGTGAGCTATCAACGCTCTTCCAGACAAGGCCCTGTTTTCTCACCTCGGGGCGCCCCACTGCGCTGCCCTAGATCAATTGGATACCTTGCTCCACGACCGTGGCCATGAGCTTCCCTACCAGGCCTTTATCGACTGCATCGCCACCGCCGCGGCCGTCGACCGCGGCTATGTGTTTTTAAACCACACCGACGCCCGGCAGCGGCTGTGGGCCCACCTCCACGCCGAGTACTGCACCCCCGGGGTCGCTTCGATAGTGGACAACCCCGCCCTTTGCACCTTTCTCTACCAGCACTGGCACCCGTGTTGCGACGCCACCCCCTTGATGCGAGGCGAGGTGCTCCGCTGCCAGAGGGCCGACCTCCAAGACCATTCTCAAGCCCCCTTGCAGGCCCAGGATACCCAGGCCCTGTTGTTGGCACCCCTCAACGTCGCCGGGGCCTTTTTTGGCTTTGTGGCCTTCGACGATTGCCGGGGACGGGGGTGGGACCCCGGCACCCAGACCTTTCTCTCCCGCTGTGCCCAGCGCCTGGCGCGGCAGATCGAAGTCCACCAGACCCAGTGCACCCTCGACGACCAGGCGATCCTTTACCGACGGATCACAGATAACCTCCCCGTCGCCATCCTGCGGTTTAAACGCCACGCCAATGGCAGCGGTCAGTTGCTGTTTTTGAGCCCCGGGGGGGAAAAACTCTGGGACATTCCGCCCCTCGGTGATTTGCGCGACGAATGTGTGTTATTTGAGACCATCGTCCCCGACGACCTCCCCACCGTGGCGGCGTCCATCGAAAAATCCGCCGCCGAGCTCAGCCCCTGGCACTGCGAGTGGCGCGTCCAAACCCCCGCAGGGCAGCTGAAGTGGCTCTGGGGCCGCGGGCTACCCAGCCCCCAGGGGGACGGCTCCACGGTGTGGGATACCTTGGTGTTGGATGTCACCGCCCGCAGGCGGGCCGAGGAAGCCTTGGCCAAGGCCAAGCGCCTGGAGAGCAGCGCCACCGTGGCGGGGGGTATCGCCCACGACTTCAACAATATCCTCACCGGTTTGTTTGGCCATCTGTCCCTGGCGCGGCTGGCGTTGCCCGAGGGCCACCCGGCCTTGGACCTACTGCTGGAAGCCGAAGGGGCGCTGCAGCGGGCCACGGGCCTAACCCGACAACTGCTGACCTTCGCCAGGGGGGGTGCCCCGTGTCGCGAAGCCGCCAGCCTCGCCGAACTGGTCCAAGACGTGGTGACCTTCGACCTGGTGGGGAGCACCGTTCAACCGGTGTTCAAGGTGGCCGCCGACCTCTGGCCCGCCGCCGTCGACAAGGATCAAATCCAACAGGTGTTTTCCAATTTGACCCTCAACGCCCGCCAGGCCATGGCCGGAGGCGGGCACTTGTATGTGAGCTTGAAAAACGCCACCCGAAGCTGCGGCGAAGTCCCTCCCTTGCCCCCCGGGCGCTACCTGGAGGCCACGGTGCGCGACGAGGGGCCGGGTATCGACCCAGCCCATCTAGAGCGGATCTTCGAACCCTATTTCTCCACCAAAGCCACTGGCAACGGCTTGGGGTTGGCCACCGCCTATGCCATCGTCAAGAGCCACGGGGGTCATCTGGGGGTGCAATCCACCCCGGGGCGCGGGACGAGCTTTGTAGTCCACTTACCCGCCACCTCGACCCCTGTGCCTTGCCCCCCCCCCCCCCCCAAACCCCCCCCCCGCCGCGCCCCCCCCCCCCCCCCCCCCGCCCGGGGTGAGGCGCGCACCCCCCCCGCCAAAC
>JBHJHK010000232.1:0-21856 GCA_050330975.1 Candidatus Competibacterales bacterium
GTGGGCGGGTGGGGGGCGGCGGCATGCCCCTCGCCGTTCCAGGCGTGGGGGATGGGATAATCCCCCCGGGGGACCACCAGGCCGTCCAGGGTGTCCAGGAGGGGGGGGATGTACCCCGCCGGACCGTAGGGGATGGCCAAAGGCTGACCCCCGGCGGCGATGATGGCGTCGCAATAGTGCTGGCGCAGGAGGTAGCGCTGGGTGTTCTGGCCTTGGGTGGGGGCTTCCCAGTCGAGGACCACGCCGATGAGGGGCGGGGTCCTCGCCGGGGTCACCTCGGACGCCCGGGTGTTCGGCGTCGGATGGCTCAACGGCTAAACCGCGCCCAGCGAAAATAGGGGGAATCGTCGGGGGCGATGGGCAGTTCCAGGTCGTCCACCATGGCCCAGGCGATGACCTGGTGGTGGACCGGCAGGTAGACAAAGGCGTCTTTCACCGTCTGCCAGGTCTGTTCGATCATCTGATCCCGCTTGGCCAGGTCGGTTTCCACCTCGATGGCCTCGATGAGCTGGTCCACCTCGGGGTCGCTGTAGCCCGTGGCGTTCCACGAGCCCTCGGTGTGGACCAAAAAGTTGAACACGTAGTGGGAATCCAGGGTCGGCACCCCCCAACCCAACAGGTAAAAATCCGTCTCCCGGTTTTGAATCTTGGGAAAGTGGAGGCTCTTGGACTGGGCGTTGAGGTTCACTTGGACGCCGATGCGCCCTAGCATCCCCACCACCGCCTGGCAGATGGCCTCGTCGTTGTTGTAGCGGTCGTTGGGGCAATCCAAGGTGACGTCAAAGCCGTCGGGGTAGCCCGCCTCGGCCAACAGGGCCTTACCCTGTTCCGGGTCAAAGGGGTAGCGCTCGTCCAAGGCGTCGCTGTGGCCGTGGACCCCGGGGGAGGTGATGATCCCAGCGGGGATGGACTGGCCCCGCATGACCTTTTGCTGGATGGCCTCCACGTTCATGGCCTGGTACATGGCCTGGCGGACTTTGGGGTCGGCAAAGGGGTTTTTGCCCTTGACCGACGACGAGCGCAGTTCTTCCCGGCCCTGGTCGAGGCCGAAGAAGATGGTGCGGATCTGGTTGACGGTCTTGACCTGGAGCTGGGGCGAGGCCTCTAGGCGGCGCAGGTCTTGGAGGGGGGGGTCGAGGACGTAGTCCAGCTCCCCGGACAACAGGGCGGCGACCCGGGTGGCCGGGTTGGCGATGGGGGTGTAGACCACCCGGTCGACGTTGTGGGGGTTGTCCTCCAGGCCCCACCAATCGGGGTTTTTCGCCAGTTCCGTGCGCACTCGGGGGTCCCGGCGAACCTGTTAAAAGGGGCCGGTGCCGTTGGCGTTGCGGGTGGCGAAGGTCTCTTCGCCGCCGGCGAAGTCCTGGGGGGTGGTGACGTCGTGTTCCTCGGCCCAGCCCTTGTCCATGATGCCGATCTGGGTGAGTTGATCGGGGAGGATGGGGTTGGGGCCGTCGGTCTTGATGTGCACCGTGTAGTCGTCCACGGCCTCCACCGAGGCCACGCTGGAGACGTAGCCCTTGTGGTCGGAGGTTTCAGCCCGCACTCGCTCGAAGGTGAACACCACGTCCTCGGCGGTGAGGTCGGCGCCGTCGTGGAATTTCACTCCCTGGCGCAGTTGAAACTCCCACACTTCGGGTTCCACCAAGCTCCAGCTGGTGGCGAGCCCTGGGGTCTTGGTCATGGTGGGGGTGCGCATCACCAAAGGTTCGTAGACCTGGAGGTTGGCGGTGTTGGTGGGGCCTTCGTTTTGGGCGTGGGGGTCGTAGGTGAGGGCATCCCCTTGGGAGGCCCAGCGCAGAACGTTTTCCCCACTGGCCCCGTGGGCCAACAACAGGCCGCCCAGGGCGACCGCGGCAAAGGATAGGCGAGACATGAGAATCCAGCTCCTGGCGGTTGGCAATGGCGCGCGGCGCGGGCCGCGAGTGGTGGAAGTATAGAATACTCAGCCCCCCTGGGTCGCCGCTTGGCACCAAGGCTCTAGGATGGAGGGACGACTCACGACGCCTGTTGGCGCGGCGAACGGCGGTTGGGTGGCCGGCGGCGGCTGCCGTGGCGCTGGAAGACCTCGGTGGCTTGGGTTTTGCCTTCGTCGCTCTGGCGCACCGCCCAGATGGCTGCCTTGGCCCGGCGGGCGGCGAGGTTGTGGTCCACCACGGGGGTGGGGTAATCCCGGCCGACGACGCAGCCGTATTTGACCTGAAGGTGGCCGGGGCAGCGCCAGGGGGTGTGGAGCCAGGTCTTGGGGAAGCCGGCGAGTTCCGGTACCCACTGGCGGATAAAGTGTCCCTCGGGGTCTTGGTCGGTGGATTGTTTCACCGGGCTGTAGACTCGCAGGGTGTTGATCCCCGTGGTGCCCGACTGCATCTGCAGCTGGCTGTAGTGGATGCCCGGCTCGTAGTCGGTAAACTGGCGGGCGAGCCAGGGCCCGGTGTGGCGCCAGTCCAGCCACAGGTCGTAGCTGGCAAAGCTCACCACCAGGGCTCGCATGCGAAAGTTGAGGTAGCCTGTGGCCGTCAGCGCCCGCAGGCAGGCGTCCACCAGGGGATAGCCGGTGGTGCCCGTGGTCCAGGCGTCGAAGCGTTCCGGGTTGAAGGTGTCCCTGAGGCCGTCGCAGGCCCGCTGGAGGTTCTGCCACTCTAGGCTTGGCTGGCTCTCGAGTTTTTGAATGAAGTGGCAGTGCCAGTGGAGGCGGCCCACAAAGGCGTTGAGCCCCCCCCGCCAGCCCCGGCGCTCGGCCATGGGCAGCTGGCTGAGGGCCCGTTGGCGGGCGGTGGCCGCCTGGTAGACCTCGGCCATGGCCAGGGTGCCGTAGGCCAGGTGGGGACTCAGGCGGGAACAGCCGTCGAAGGCGGTGACGGGGCTGGACATGGCTTTGGAATAGCCCTGGGCCCGGTGGTGGAGAAAGTCTTCCAGCAGGGCCAAGCCCGCTCGGCGCCCCGGGGGCTGGAGTTCCCGAAGGCCGTCGGCGGTGTCGGCTAGCTGCAAATGGGAGGCTTCTCCCGCCGTGTCCCGGGGCAGGGTGATGGTGGTGGGAGCGGGTATCAGGGGCTCGGCCATCATGGCGTCCCACTGGCGGGCCCAGCGGTCTTCGCCCCGGTCGCCCCGGTGGTAGGCACCGCGTACCACGCCGAACTGGCGCCATTCCCGCCATGGAACGCCCTGGTGGGCGGCCCAGCGTCGCACCCGTCGATCCCGTTGGAAGGTCCAGTGGTTGCCCGTTTCCTGGTGGCTGTAGAGGGCGATGTCGCCCCAGCGGCGGCGCAGGGCCTCTAGGACGGCGACGGCGTCACCCCGCTGTACCACCAAGCCCCCGCCTAGGGTGCGCAAATCCTCGTCCAGCTCGGCGAGGCTGTGGGCGATGAAGCGGCGGTGGCGGGGGGCGACGTCGGGCAGAGCCCAGTAATCGGGCTCGTCGATGTAAAGCGGCAGGCAAGGGCCCCGTGGGGCGGCCGCCGCCAGGGGGGCGTGGTGGTGGAGGCGCAAGTCGCGTTTGAACCAGACGACGTGGATCACAGGGTGACTCGATGGAGTGGGTGGTCAACGTAAGATAAAGCGCGGTTCTTGGGGTAATGAGTCATCAATGACGATATGGGAGTGACAACATCGGATCTTTGAGGTTGCGGCCTTTGTTGAGTGAATAGTGTAAATCCATGAAGTAATCCAGATGTGATCTACCAGCAGTTCATCGCGGAGAAGAGTGGAGCCGGAGAGTGAAGAGTTGAACAACTCTTGCCACACCGAACAGCTGGCCAAGGCCAGAGCCAGCGAGGAGAAAGCACTCAAGCGCTTGATGCAGCAGCCCTTTCCATTCGTCTTTGATCTGAAACAAATCCGCCATCTGTCCGGAACAAAGCATCGATAGTGTTTACCTGCGCATCCCGCGTCCGCCGGGCGCGGTTCCTGGGCCCCGACGGCCGTCCGCCATCTCGCGCCCCCGTGGGGTTCTGCCATCGGACGCTGCGGCCGGCTCCAAGACTCTACGGGGGGACGGCTTGCCCACTTCCGGGCGCCCGCCCCATCCCGTAGAGGTATCTCATGTCCGCATCCATGACCGAGGAGAGCCCCAAGGTCTCGGCCGCCCACTGGTTCCAGTGGATCTTGATTGTCGCGCTGGTCTACCTGCTGCTGGTGGCGGTAGCGCTGGTGGGCAGCGGCTTCAAGGCCGCCGCTGGCGACCAGGCCAAGGAACTGTTCGCCTTTGCCAGCAACCCCATTACCGCGCTAGTGATCGGCACGGTGGCCACGGCGCTGATCCAATCCTCGAGTACCGTGACTTCGATCATCGTCGGTTTGGTGGCCGGCGGCCTACCGGTGGCGATCGCCATCCCCATGGTGATGGGCGCCAACATGGGTACCACCATCACCAACACCATCGTCAGCTTGGGGCACGTGCGCCGCGGCGACGAGTTCCGGCGCGCCTTCGCAGCCGCCACCGTGCACGACTTCTTCAACCTGTTTAGCGTGGTGATCTTCCTGCCCCTGGAGATCATGTTCGGCTTCATGGAGAAGATCGGTGCTTACCTGTCCAGCTTTCTGCTGGGCGCTGACTCCCTGTCCATGAAGGGATTCAACTTCATCAAGCCACTGGTCAAGCCGCCGCTGAACCTCATCAAGGACGGTATGCACGGTATGGGCCTGTCGGACATGGTCACTGGCATCGCCCTGATCGTCCTCGGCATCGCCTTGATCTTTTTCGTTATCACCTGGATCGGCAAACTGCTGAAGGTGTTGATGGTCGGCAAGGCCAAGGATATCTTGCACGCCGCCGTGGGCCGCGGGCCGGTCTCCGGCATTGCCTCGGGTACCGTCATCACCGTGTTGGTACAGTCCTCATCCACCACCACCAGCCTGGTGGTACCCCTGGCCGGCGCCGGCGTCTTCAGCCTAAAGCAGGTCTATCCCTTCACCCTGGGGGCCAACATCGGTACTTGTATCACCGCGCTGCTGGCGGCCACGGCTATCTCCGGCGCCAACGCGGTGTTCGCGTTGCAGATCGCCCTGGTACACCTGACCTACAACGTCTTGGGGGTAGTCGTGATCTACGGGCTGCCGTTCCTGCGCTGGATCCCGCTATGGGCAGCCGAGACCCTGGCCGATCTGGCCATGAAGCGCAAAATCTATGTCGCCCTCTACGTCGGTCTGGTGTTCTTCGTGATCCCGGCCATTCTCATTGCCCTCAGCCAGGCCATGGGCTGGTGACAACGCCCACCATTTAGGAGAGGCTCAACATGAGTGACTTCAATACCCGCAAGCAGGCCCTGGAAGCCAAGATCACTGAGCTGGAATCGACGCTGGCAAATCTCAAGGAGCAGCTACGCGTCGAGGAAGAGGCGGCCCAGCACGCCGCAATCGACAAGTTAGAGGTCTACCTGGAGGAACTGAACAATCGCAACACCAACCTCCAGGAGTTTTGGAAGATCCTGCGAGAAGAGATCCGCGAGCTGTTCTCTGGCACCTCAAAGCCTAAGGATAACTGACACCATGCGCCCTTTGAACACCACCCTGGCCGCCTTCAGCCTGCTGGCAGTGGCGCCGGCCACGGCCAGCGAAACGCCCATCGCCCTGGACGAAGTGCCCGAGGAGATCATGGCCATCGCCAGGGAGATCGTGGCCAGCATGCACACCCGTCACACGGTGGACACGGCCCTGACCTTCGACGACTTCGATGCCGCTGACCAGCCCCCGGGGGCCGACGACCAGCCGGTCACCGTCACCTTCGTGAGCGCCAACACCGAAACCGAAGTCAACGGTCCGGACGACTTCGTTTATGAGATCCAGGGCACCCTGGAGGATGGTCGTAAGGTTGAATTTGACATCTTCCCCAGTGGTGTGGTGCAGGAGGTGGAGATCGAGTTTTCCGAAGCCGCGGTCCCAGGGGCCGTCCTCCAGGCCCTCGAACGGGCGTATCCCGGCTTTACCCCCAGCTTCATCGAGGCCACCCACACCCGTAGCCTCAAGGTGGTCGGCTACGAGTTCGTCGGCACCATGGGCGACCAGATGTTGGATCTAGAGGTCTCCGCCGACGGTCGTCGCATCGTGGAATCCGACCAGTAGACCCCAACCGTCGGGCGCTTCCTCGCGCCCGCGAGCAAATCCCAAGGGATCCAGACCCCTCGAGGGGATCGAGTATAAGGAAATGAGTGAAGCCGACTGGCGAAATTCCGAAAATGGGATGCCGAGTAATCAATCGGCCTTGATCGACGAGTTGCGCCGTCGCATCGCTGAGTTGGAGAAGGCGTTGGAAGCTCAACACTGCCGCTTCGAGGAGCAAAAAGTAAAAATGGCTGAGGCCAACCTGAAAATGCTTGAGAAGACCGAACTACTCGAAGAGCAAAAAGTAAAAATGGCCGAGGCCAATTTGAAGATTCTCGAGCAAAATGAGATTATCGAGTACGAGCGCTCCAGGTCGGAGAAGTTGTTGCTCAATATTCTACCGATCAAAGTAGCCCAAGAACTCAAGGAAAAAGGCCAGGCAGAACCGGAAAGCTTTGACAACGTCACCGTTTTTTTTATCGGATATCGTCGGGTTCACCAGCAAGGCCAGCCTGCTGGAGCCGAAAATCTTGATCGAGGAGCTAAATGATATTTTCACGGCCTTCGATCAGATCATCAAAAAAAATAATTGTGAGCGCATCAAAACCATCGGCGATGCCTATCTTTGTGTTTGCGGCATGCCCCAGGAGGACCAGCGACATGCCGAGAACATCCTCACCGCCGCCATGGAAATCATGCGGTTTCTAAAGTGGCGCAACCAAACGGCTACTCATCGTTGGGAAATTCGCGCCGGCGTTCACTCCGGTCGCGTCGTTGGCGGTGTGGTGGGTGTGGAGAAATACATTTACGATGTTTTCGGCGATACCATCAACACCGCCTCCCGCTTGGAATCGTTTTCCGAGGCGATGACCGTCAACGTCTCCGAAGTGACGTATATATTGGTCAAGGACCGTTTCAGATTCACTCCCCGGGGAGCTGCAGTCGTCAAGGGCAAGGGGGAGATGAAAATGTTCCATCTCGAATACTGAAAAAAACACACCCTGGCCTCTAAGGGTGGGCCCATGGTATGGCCCCAGATGTCGCTCCCTGGGGCTACAGCGGTTCTAGGGGATCCACATCCACCGCCCAGCGCACCTTCTGCCCCCCCTCCAAGGCTCGCACCACGGGGACCCACTGGCGCAAAAAGCCCTGGAGATCCCGGCGGCTCTTCCCCTTGACCAGTAGCTGGTGGCGATAGCGCCCGGCTCGGCGCTCCAAAGCCGCCGGCGCGGGCCCCAGTAATTCCACCCCCGACGGCAAGGGCTTGGCACTGGCGACGGCCCGGGCCAAAAAGTCCTCCACCACCGGGCGTTCGGGGGCCTCGGCCCGCAACACGGCACAGGCGCCAAAGGGGGGCAGACTACAACTCGCCCGGCTGGTGAGCAAATGGGCCGCCAGGGCTCCATAGTCCTTGTGGGCCAACGCCGCCATGAGGGGATGATCCACGTGGTGGCTCTGGACCAATACCTGGCCGGATTTGGCACCCCGCCCGGCCCGGCCCGCCACCTGGAATAAGGTCTGCAAAAACCGCTCCTCCCGGCGAAAATCGGCGGCAAACAGCCCAGCGTCGGCGTTGACGATGACCACCAGGGTCAAATCGGGAAAATCGTGGCCCTTGGCCAACAACTGGGTCCCCACCAACACCCGGGCCCGCCCGGTGCGGGCGTCGGCCAACAAGCCCTCCAAAGCCCCCCGGCGCCGGGTGGTGTCGCGATCGATGCGCACCACGCCAAACTGGCCAAAGCGGGCCTCCAACACCTCCTCCAACTGCTCGGTGCCCCGGCCCACGGGGGCCAAATCCCCCCCTTCGCAGTGGTGGCAGCGCCCCGGATGGGGACGGTTGCTGCCGCAGTGGTGGCAAATGAGTCGCCCCGCCCGTTGATGGTAGGTCATGGCGGCATCGCAGTGGTGGCACATCACCACCCAACCACAGGCGTGACACATGACACTGGGGGCATAACCCCGGCGGTTGAGGAATATCAACACCTGCTCGTCGGGGCGCTGCAAAGTGGCCTGGATCTGGGCGAGGGTCGCCGGGGCTAAGCCGCCGTCGAGGCGCTTGTCCCGCACGTCCACCAAACTCACCCTGGGCAAGACGGCGGCGCCCGGCCGCCGGCTCAAGGTGAGCTGTTGATAGCGGCCCTCCAGGGCGTTCTTGAGGGTCTCCAAAGCGGGAGTCGCCGAGCCCAACACCACCGGGATACCCCGGTTTTTGGCCCGCACCAAGGCCACGTCCCGGGCGTGGTAGCGAAAGCCCTCCTGTTGCTTAAAGCTCGGGTCGTGCTCTTCGTCCAGGACGATGAGGCCCAGGTGGGGCAACGGGGTGAACACCGCCGAGCGGGTGCCCACCACCACCTTGGCCTGCCCCGCCTTGGCCTGGCGCCAGTTGTCTAGGCGTTCTCGGTCCGTCAAACCCGAATGGAGGGCCACCACCGGCTGGCCCAGCCGGCCAAGGCGCTGGAGGAGCTGGGGGGTGAGGCCGATTTCCGGCACCAATACCAGCACTTGTTGGCCCCGGGTCAGGGTCTTGGCCATGGCCTCCAGGTAGACCTCGGTCTTGCCGCTGCCGGTGATGCCAAACAGCAAAAACGCCTGGAAACGCCCCGCAGCGCCGTCGATGGCCCCCACAGCCCGACGCTGGTCGTCGTTGAGGGCGGGTACAGGGGCCATGGCGGACGGCGCGCGCCGCCGGGGCGCCGGGGCGATCCAGCCCTGGGCCACCACCTGGCGCAATGGCTCCCCAACGGCCCCCTGGCTCCTGAGCTCAAAGCGATTCAATCCCCTGGGATGGTCGGCCAGGAGACCGAGGATCCCTCGCTGGCGGGGTTTGCGAGCCAGCAGTGGACCCGCCAGGGCGGCCCGCCCCGCCGGGGTGATGACCCACGGTTGGTCGGGGTCTGGGCGCTCCAAGGCCTCGTTGGCCTCTCCCCCCTGGCGCAGCCGGCCCGGCTGGGCCGTCGCCAGGGCATCTCCCAGGGGGTGGTGGTAATAGCGCGCCGCCCAGCTCACCAACGCCATGAGTTCGTCGTCCAGGGCGGGAGTGGTGTCTAGGACCCCCATTACCCGCCGCAGGCGGTGGGGGGGGACCTCAGAACGCGCCGCCGACCCCACCACCACCCCAGTGGTGACCCGCTTGCCCAAGGGCACCGTCACCCGCAATCCCGCCACCGGGGGCTCTCGCGCCTCCGGTGGAGGAAGGTAGTCGTAGGTGGCGGCGATGGGCAACGACACCGCCACTTGCCACACGGCCGGAGTCAGGGTGGGGGTGGTGGGCGGCGAATCGGCCGCTGGGGGGGAGAGAAGGGCGTCCATAGCCAAACAATACTATATAAATATACATATATCAAATCCCGTCTGGCGAGCGATGGCGCGGCTGCTACACTGAACCAGGCCTTGGCCGCCGCTTGAGGGGTTTCCCGGTTGCGGTCGACGCCGTCTCGTCTACAAAGGCCAATAACGACACAGCTGAGGATATGGCTATGAAGCGCTGGATACTGACAGCGGCTTTGTCAATGCTGGGCTTGCCCGGGATAACCCAGGCCAACGGCACACTGATGGTGGTGGGAGGGGGCGACCTGCCCGAGGTGATCTACGACGAGTTCATCGCCCTGGCGACCCAAGCGGCCGGTGGCCCCCCAGTGGTTTGCATCTTTGGCACCAACAGCTTTGATCCCGAAGACTCTCGCACCTTTTACAAGCCCTTCTTCGAGGAGCGAGGGGCTGCGGTGGAGGAGGTGTTGGTGACGGTACAAAACTCGGCGTGGAACACCGAGCCCCTGTTCGTCGGGGAGGACGGGCGGTTTTTGTTCGACGACCCCGAAGACGAGGTGCGCCTCACGGAAGACCGCCTGGTGGAAGACCCCGCCGTGGTGACCCAGGTCATGAGTTGCGATGCCTTTTGGTTTGGCGGCGGCAACCAAAATCGCTCCAGCGTGGCGCTGTTGAACCAAGACGGCAGCGACACCCCAGTGGCAGCTGCCCTCCGCGCCGTGGTGACCCAGGGCGGGGTCTTCGGCGGCACCAGCGCCGGGGCCGCCATCCAGAGCGATCCCATGATCGTCGCCGGCGCCAGCTACGACAGCCTCATCACCCCCCAAGGACCCCTAGCTGTGGGGACGGGACCAGGCCTTGGACTAGTGCCCGAGGGATTGCTCATCGATCAGCACGTGTTTGTCTTTGGCCGCTTGGGGCGGCTTTTCGTCGCCATGGAGGACTTGGGGCTGTCCTTGGGGGCCGGCGCCGACAACTCCACCGCCATCGTGTTCGACTTGAGCGCCAACAATTGGCGTGTGGTGGGGACGGGGCACGTGGTCATCCTGGAGCGGGACGTGGCCGTCGCGGCCCGCCAGGCCAATCTCCACCTCCTGGGGCACGGCGACGTCTACGACCTCAACGACGGCCAGGTGACCGTCAACGGGGCGTTGGCGGACATCACCGGCGACCCCTTTTTCCCCAGCGCCCCGGTGTACCAATTGGGGGCCTTTAACCCCACGGTGATCCCGAGCGTTGTCACCGAACTGGTGGACACCATCGACCAGACCCAGGGGGCGGCCATCGATTTCATCGGCGAACCCAGCGAGAGCTACCAGGCCCAAGCCGTGCAGCTGAACTTCACCCAGACCGACGCCACCCAGGCGTTTTTGTGTTTTAGCAGCTGCCGCGCCGACAACGTCAACCGCAGCGGCTCCACCGCCCGCTATTCGGTGGCGGACATGGCCTTGAGCTTCTCCGGCGGTCAGGTGGTCTTTAGCGCCACCCCGTCGACCCCCATGCCACCGCTGCCCCCCGACGAGCCCCAGGGGCCGGTGCGCCCCGGTCTCGGGAACGGTCCCGCGGACTTGCGCCCCGCCGGCGGTTGACGGCGAGCCCTCAGGACAGGGGAAGATCGGGCAGGGGCACGATCTCTATCCCGGCGTTGAGCAAGGCCTCCCGGGCCGCGCGAGCCACCGCCACGGCGGTGGGCTCGTCGCCGTGGACGCACAGTGTGTCGATGGGGGTGGGGATCACCTTGCCGCTTCTGGCCACCACCGCTTGGTCCCGCACCATGGCCACTGCCCGTTGGGCGGCCAGGTCGGGGTCTTTGATGACGGCGTCGGGGTGGCGGCGGGAGGAGAGGTTGCCGTCGTCTTCGTAGTGGCGGTCGACAAAAGCCTCCCGAGCCACGGGGAGGTCCAGCTCCCGGGCCGCCTGCTCCATCTTGGAATTGGCCAAGGCCACGTGGATCAACCGCCGATCCACGGTTTTGATGGCCCGGCCGATGGCCAAGGCCAAGTCCAGGTCGTCGGCGGCTAGGTTGTTGAGGGCGCCATGGGCCTTGACGTGGGTCACGGGCAAGCCGGCGTAACAGGCCATGGCCTGGAGGGCGCCGATCTGGTAGGCCACCAGGTACTCGACCTCCACGGGCTTCATGGTCATGGGCCGCCGGCCAAAGCCCCACAAGTCGTTGAAGCCCGGGTGGGCGCCGACACTCACGTGCTGTTGTTTGGCGGCCATCACCACCCGCTGCATCACCAGGGGATCGCCGGCGTGGAAGCCGCAGGCGACGTTGGCCGATTTCACCAAGGACAACATGGCGGTGTCGTCGCCGATATCGTAGGCGCCAAAGCCCTCGCCCAGGTCGGCGTTGAGGTTGACTCGCAAGGTCATGGAACATCTCCTTATGGCTGGGCCCAGGCGCGGGCCTGGACGTCGACTACACTTTGGGAAAGCCAAATGATCAGTCAAGCTAGGCCCAGTGTAGACAATTCCCCATCGACCTCCCTGACCCCTTCCCCTTGACCCCATACGGATGGAGACCTTGGCGGCGAAATACCTCTTTTGTGGCGACACCGCCCTCACGGTGGAATTTGGCACCTGCATCGACGCTGCCCTCAACGCTCGGGTGCTGGCCCTCCAAGACCAGGTGGCGGCAGCGGCCATCCCCGGGGTGGTGGAGACGGTGCCCACCTTCCGTTCCCTCACCATCTACTACGACCCCGTCCAACTGCGGGGCGCCCAACTCCGGGAGACGGTGGACTCCCTCCTAGAGGAGGACGCCGCGCCCCCAGTCGTCTCCCACTGGCGCTGTACCCTGCCGGTGTGCTACCGAGGCGATTGGGGGCCGGACCTGATGGAGGTGGCCGCTGCCACCCGCCTCGACCCCGAGGAGGTGATCCAGCGCCATCAGCAACCCATCTATCGGGTGTATATGATCGGCTTTGTGCCGGGATTTCCCTACCTGGGGGACCTGGACCCCGCTCTGGTATTGCCCCGCCGCAGCGAACCCCGGGTGCGCATCCCCGCGGGGTCGGTGGCCATCGCCAGCACCCTCACCGCCGTCTATCCCCTGGAGAGTCCCGGCGGTTGGCACTTGATCGGCCACTGTCCCGTGACCCTGTTCGACTTGGCCTTTGAACCCCCGGCGTTGCTGGGTCCCGGCGACGAGGTGGTCTTTCGCCCCGTGACCCTGGAGGAGCACCGCGACATCGTTCAGCAGGTGGCGGCGGGTCGCTACACCGTGCCCCGGGAACGGCTGGCCGGGGAGGGCTGAGGCCATGGTCACCACGGCGATGACGCCCCACCTGCGAGTCCTCGAGCCGGGCCTCTACACCACCGTCCAGGATTTGGGCAGGGCGGGTTTCCAGGCCCTGGGGGTACCGGTGGCCGGGGCGCTGGATTTCGTCGGCCTGCGGTTGGCCAACGCCACGGTGGGCAACCCCCGGGATGCGGCGTGTCTGGAGGTCCTCTACCAGGGACCCACCTTGGAGGTGATCGCCGAGGCCGTGACCGTGGCCTTGGCCTGGGGCGAGGCCCAAATCGAAGCCCCCTCCGGGGGAGCGCGGCGGTTACCCCCCTGGCAGAGTGCCACCTTGGTCAAAGGCGAGCGGCTGCGCATCGGTCCCCTCAAGGGCTCCAGCTGTGGTTACTTGGCCGTGGCTGGAGGCTTCGACTTACCGCGGGTCATGGGCAGCTGGGCCACCTACGGTCGAGGAGGCATTGGGGGCTACCGGGGACGGGCCCTGGCAGCGGGAGACGCCCTGCCGTTGGCCGAGGCCGCCCCGCGGCAAGACCACTGGCGCTTGCCCAACCCGCCGAATCCCGGCCTCGGTGAGCCCATCCACGTGGTATTGGGGCCCCAGGCCGACTACTTCACCCCCGAGGCCCTGGCGACCCTGACGCAGACGGCGTTCGCCATCTCGCCCCAGGCCGATCGCATGGGCCTGCGCTTGACGGGGGCCACCTTGGCCCACCGGGACAGCTACAACATCGCTTCCGATGCCATCGCCCCCGGGGCCATCCAAGTGCCGGGCAACGGCCAACCCATCGTGTTGTTGGCCGACCGTCACACCGCTGGGGGGTATCCCAAAATCGCCACGGTGATCTCGGCGGATTTGCCTCTCCTGGGGCGCCGCCGTCCCGGGGACACCGTGGGCTTTGCCCGCCTGGAGGTGGAAGAGGCCGAGGACCGCCGGCGGCGGCTGGAAACCCAGCTCGACACCTGGTGCCAGCAACTGGAGCCGGTGGCGGGGGACGGCGGTATCGACGTCGCCGCCCTCCACCGGAACAATCTCATCAGCGGGGTGGTAGACGGCCGCGGTGCCGAGTGACGCCGCGGCTGGGGGTGGGGCAAACCGGGGAAAAGGGTTGACTCGCCGCCCCGTCAGTCCAGGGCTTCGTTGAGGATGGCGCCCACCCCGAGACCAAACAGAAACACCGCCCCGTCGTTGTCGTAGCCTTTATAGCCTTTGTAGCTGTGGTGTCCTCGGTAGCCGTAGTATCCCCGGCGGCTGTAGTGGCCGTCGGCGTAGTAGTGGCGGTGGCGATGGTGGTAATCGTGGTGGCGACGGCGAGCGCCGTGGCGGTAGCCGTGGCGGTAGCCGTGGCGGTAGCCGCGGTGGTAGCCGTGACCGCGGTGGTGGCCACGGTGATAACCGCGGTGGTAGCCGTGACCGCGGTGGCCAACGGCGTGGAAGTCGGCGGCGTGGTAGCCCTCGGCGTGGGCCGGCGTCGCCACTGGGGCGCCAGTCCACAGGGCTAGGGCCAAAACGGTGAATAGGGATGTTGCTTTGATCACGGTGAAAACCTCTCATGGCTCAACGGCACCATTGTGTCCCGCGAGAGTTAAATAAAAGGTGAACATCAATTTGAGGTCTGTCCCCCGGGGAGGGATCTCGGGACGTCCTGCAAGGCGTCGCCGGCTCGGCCGTGGGGGGGCACAAAGTCGTCGCTGGCGGGGGAAAGTAAGGCCTTTTCCCGGGAGGGGTCGCGGTAGGGTGGCGGATCGGCGAACAGCGGTGCGACGCTGGCCGTCGGGCGCAGGGGGATAAAAACGGGGGCGGCGCGGCGGCGAGCCCGGGCCAGATTGGCATCGACGTTGAACTGCGCCGCGGCGATTTGGCCGGTATCTTGGCAAAACCACACTACAACCGCGGCTGTGACCGCCCAACGCCGAGGGTTGCGGGAGCTGTAGCTCATCGGCAGCATGGTCCTTTGTCGGTCGGTGGTTTGAGTCCCAGGGCCTTGCGCTGTCGCCGGGTGTCCCCCTGGAAAGTTAGTCCCCCATCAGCCCCTTGTCATATGGGTGGGAATACTACGGTCACCGGGCAGACCCCCTGGTCGCCGTCGCGGCGTCCCAGGGTCCTTTGGCCCCCCCGGGGGAATCACAACGCCATCGACAGCCGACGAGCTACGGCCGAGGGGTCCATGTGGGGTCGGTTACCCCTGGGGAAGGGGGTTTTATGGCTCCAGCCCCCGGTTTTTCGAGTATTCTGCCCCAGGGCCATCGCTACGAGGGTGATCACCTATGACTACGCCGACGGTTGACTACCTGGCGTTTGCCTTTGAGCAGTACTTTCAAACCCCACCGCCCACGGATGCCGTGACGGGCCTGAGTGAGCAAATTAACGCGGGCATCACCACCATCCCCCAAATCCTCCTGGGTTGGTTCCAAGACCCCCAGTACCAGGCTTTTGCCGCCCCTGTGGCGCGCCTCTACGAAGGGGTATTGGACCGCCGCTCCGACGGTCCGGGGCAATTGTTCTGGACCGATGATTTCCGCGGTCGGGGTCTGCCGGCCCTCGAGGAGCTGGCCACGGCGTTTCTCCTCTCTGTCGAGGCCCAGGCCTTGTTCGGCGGCGTGTTGTTGGGGCCGGGGGCCATGGACGATGCCACCTTCGTCGCCCGCCTCTACGAAAACGTCCTCGACCGACCGCCAGATGCCGAGGGCTTGGGGTTTTGGATCGAAGAACTCCAGACGGTGTTCGACGGCAACCGGGCCCTGTTGGTCATCGCCTTCACCGAATCCGCCGAAAACATCGCCCGCGGCGATGATGTCATCCAGGGTACGCTGTTCTATGTCCCCTTGTTGAACGACGCCCTGTCCCAGGAGGACGCGGCCTACATCCCGAGCCAGGCCCAGGTGGACGCCTACGCCCAGAGGGCTCTGGCCGGCGACCTAGCGGCCCTGGCTGGGGAGACCTTGGCCACCTACAACGCCGCCGGCCCAGCGATCCCAGCGCCGGTCTTCAGCGCAGTCCCCGGGGGATTCCAAGGCACCGAGGTCGACGACGTTCCCTTTGAATTGCCCCAGCCCGGGACGGTCATGGCCCTGGGGGGCGATGACATCGTCATCGGCAGCCCAGGCGCCGATCTGCTGGACGGGGGTGGCGGCAGTGACTTCCTCGACGGAGGGCTGGGGAATGACACCCTGGTGGGTGGAACAGGGACCGACCTATTGGTGGGTGGCTTGGGTGCCGACGTGTTTCGCTTTGCCCCCGGTGACGCCCGCTTCGACCCCGCCGCCAGCTTGTTCGTCGCCGACGTCATCGTCGATTTGGACGCCGACGGCGACCGCATCGACTTGGGGCCCCTAGGGTTGAGCGCCGAGGCCACCCAGCTGTTCATCGACGAGCCCACCGTAGTCACCAACGCCCAGGTGGCCGACCTGGAGGCGGTCTTGGCCATCGCCCTGCCCGCCACCGCCGACGGCGGCCCGGTGGTGGCCCTCATGGACGTCCAGGGGGGGACTGCCCAGGGGCTCTATCTCGTGGCGACGGCCGACGCCGCCCTCGGCGAACTCGACGCTGTGATCGCCATCACCGGTTCGGTGGGGACCTTAGACGCCGCCGATTTTATCTTGCTCTGAGTGTCGTGGATCACCGAGGAGGCCCCTTGGCCTTGAAAAAGCGTTCCCTCGCCCTGCTCTGGGGGGCGTGGGTCCTGTGGGGGGGATTCGCCCCCGAGGCGTTGGCCCATCGCACCAGCGAGAGCTTTCTCCAGCTGGATTTCACCACCCGCCCCGCCACGGGGCGCTGGGATATCCCCCTGGTGGACTTGGAGTACGCCGTGGGCCTCGACGACGACGGCGACGGGGTCATCACCTGGGGAGAGCTTCGCCGCCATCGCCTTGCCATCGAGGATTACGCCCTGGTGCGCTTGGACGTGGTCACAGCCCTGGAGCGCTGCGAACTCACCAGCGGGGACTTGCAGGTGGTCCAGCGCCGCCAAGAGGGCTATGCCGTGCTGTGGTTGACGGTGGACTGCCCAGAGGACCCCGAGGCCCTGGACTATCGGCTGCTGTTCGAGTTGGATCCCAACCATCGGGGGTTCATCGCCCTCAGCCTTCCGGGGAGCACCACCAGTGCCGGCGTCGGCCCCGACGATCCCCCCTTGGACTTGGTGCTGCCCTCCTCCTGGCGGGTTTTTGCCGACTTTTGGCGGGAGGGCCTGGCCCACGCCACCGGTGGCGCCGACCACGTGCTGTTCTTGCTGGCGTTGCTGTTGCCCATGGTGTTGCGGGGGCCGGGGTTGCCCTCGCCGGGGCGGGCCCTGGCGAGGGTGGCGGTGCTGATCACCGGCTTCACCGCCGCCCACGCCGTCGCCTTGGGGGTGGCCACCGTCACCGCCGTGGAGGTGGATACCGGGGTGGGGATCGTGGCCATCACGGCGGTAGTGGCGGCCGCCCTCAACGTCTTGCCGCCATTGCCCTTTGCCCAGACGGCGGTAGTGGTGGGTCTGGGGCTGGTCCACGGCCTGGGGTTTGCCGGGGTGTTGAGCGCTGCGGGTCTAGGCCCCCTCGACCTGGCGTGGGCCCTGGTGGCCTTTAACCTGGGGGTGGAGTGTGGCCAGCTGGCCCTGGCGTTGGGGTTTTTGCCCCTGTTGTGGTGCCTGGGTTTGGTCTTGGCCAGGCCTTTATTGCTGTTGCGCGTGGGGTCGACGGCGGTGGCCTGTGGGGCTTGCCTGTGGTTGTGGCTCCAGGAACCCGGCCCCGGGGCGGGGGGGCAAGACCGTCAAGCCCCCGTGGCCATCAGCGCCAGCAGTAATCCCCCCACGGCGGCGAGCCAACTCCCCGCCACCCGCAATACCACAGGCCCCACCGTGCCGCGGCCCTGGAGCCAGTCAGCCAGGCAACTGGGGTAGAAGGCCACGGCCATGGCCCCCAGGGCCAGACCGCTGGCCGTTGCCCCCACCACCAAGGCCCCCTCCCCTCGGAGTTCGTCGCCGGTTTCAAGGCCCAACCCCAGTCCCAAGACCACCCCGGCGAGGATTTCCCCCGTGGTTCTCAGGCCCAGGGGGTCGGCGGTGCCCCGGGGCCAGTGGGCGGCGCTACCGGCGCCAAAGCCCACCAGGGCCAAGGGATAGACCCATGCCCAAGGGGCCGACACTCCAAGCCCCCACCAGGGGCCGCTACTCCCCAAAAGCACCGCCAGCCCCAAGCCCAACAGCCCGGGGGCGGCATTTGGGTGGCCCCGTCGCCCCCACCACAGGCCCAAGGCCACCAGGGCCAAGCCCTGGCGAGGATCCACCAGGGCGTGGAGCAGTCCGCTCTGGAAGGCGCTGGCGTCGCCCAAGTCGTGGGCCGCCGCCGGGGCCCAGGGGGCGAGGACCCCAAGGACCGTGAATATTCCCCCGCCGGGGCCTGGGCCCCGGGCACTTTTCCCCTGGTGACCCCTTTGCGCTACCATGGGCTTTGCGATAGTTGAGTCCAATGTGAGCCCCCTTGAGGTCCCTTTGCATCCCGTGTCTTCGAGTTCCGTACTAGCTGTGAGTGCTCCGTTCCATGGCCGCCTTTGTTGAGCGGCGTCGCCAACCGCGCTACCCCATCCACGGCAAGCTGCGCCTCCTGGACTTGAACCAGCGGCCCGTGGGGGTGGTGGTGGATATCAGCCCCGGCGGTCTGTGCCTGGAATCCCCCCAGGCCATGGCGCCGGGGGTGGAGATTGCCCTGTGGCTCGAGTTGCCCACGGGCAGTGATGCAGAAGCCGTAGAGCAGCACCGCCTGGTGTTCCAGTGCCTCTGGACCAAGCCCGAGGACGGGGGGCAGGCGCGCCAAGGAGGCCGTGTCGACGCCCTGGACCACGCCCTGTTTGGGGCCATTTTGCGGGCCATGGCCCAACTGGAGCCCCCGACCCCCACCGAGCCCTCGACGCCCACCTCCCCGGCCTTCGAACGCGGGCCTCTGGCCGCGGCCTTGGAGCGCCTGACGTCGGCCTGGGAGCCCCTGTCCCCCCGAGACCGGGAGGCAGTTGCCGCCCGATTCGCCGACCGTTTTGGCGACCTCTTCGACGCCTTGATTCGGGAATTGGATGTGGCCCATCCCCCCGCCGCCGCCGATTCGGCGAGCCAGCTCCTGGCGGGCTTGGCGGCGGCCGATGGGCGCCTGGCGCCCCGGGCCGGGGGGCCCAAGCTCGACAGCGCCCGCTATGAAGCCCTCTTGGACGCCTTGGAGGAGGGGGAGGACCTCGCCCGAAACCTCGGTCCCATGGATGCCGTCTCGGATGCCGAGGCGGTCGGGGCCCCCGAGCGGATAGAGGTCGTGCGCCAGCGGGGGCGGGTGGTGGCCGTGGTCATCGACGGCCTCACCCGGGAGGAGCTGGTGAGTTACGCCAGCGTCGAAGCCGCCGAAGCCGCCAATCCCAAGACCCCCCATGTGATCAAGCGCTACGGCAGCCAGCGCCAACTCATCCGTCTCCCCGACGGCACCTTGTACAGCACCAGCGGCGAACGGCTGATCGGTTAGCTGGCCGCCTAGGACGCTGGGGGGTCGTCGACGAAGGCCAGGTTGACTCGGCGGTTGTGGCGGCTCTTCTTTTCGATCTTTACCACCGCCACTCGACCCACCTCGGCGGTGGTCGCCACATGGGTACCGCCGCAGGGTTGGTAGTCGATGCCTTTGATCTCCACCATCCGCACTCGACCCTGGCCCCGGGGGGGCTGGACGGCCATGGTGCGCACCAGCTCTGGGCGGGCGTCTAGCTCGGCCTCGTCGATCCAACCGATGGCCACCGGGTAGTTGGCGGCGATGCGCTCGTTGAGAGCCTGGGTTAGCGCGTCTTTGTCCAAAGTGGCCTCGGGGAGGTCGAAGTCCAACCGCCCCCGCTCGGCGGCGATGGAGCCGCCGGTGACCCCGGCCTCTACCAGAGAACACAACAGGTGCAAACAGGTGTGCATGCGCATGTGGCGGTAGCGCCGGGGCCAGTCCAGCTCCCCCACCACGGCGTCACCAACGGCCAAAGGGGTCTCGGCCCCGCTGGCCGGAGTGGGGGGGGCCAAATGGTGCCAATGGCGTCCCTCGGCGTCCCCCACCGTGTCCCCCACCGCCCAGCGGCGGCCATCGGCGCGGGTCAAGTGTCCCGTGTCCCCGGGCTGGCCGCCGCTTTTGGCGTAGAACACCGTGCGGTCCAGGGTGACGGCTGGGCCTTGGGGGGTGTGGTCCACTGCGGTCACCACCGCCTCGCAGCGGGGCAAGTAGGCATCGTCGAGGTAGAGTTTGTCGGTCATGGCAGGTGATGGGCTATAGGGCTGCGGTGTAGCCGCCGTCGATGAACAGCAGTTGGCCGGTGATGTAGGCAGCGGCGGGACTGGCCAGGAATACCACGGCTCCCACCAGATCCTCGGGCTTGCCAAAGCGCTTTGCGGGAATGCGGGCCAGCATGGACTGTTGCCAGGCTGCATCGCGGTAAAACGGCTCGGTCATCTGGGTGCGAAAGTACCCCGGACCGATGGCGTTGACCCGGATCCCCAAGGGGGCCCACTCGGCGGCCAGGCCCCGGGTCATCCCCAAAAGGCCCGTCTTGCTGCTGGAGTAGGGGACGGCCGTAGGGATGCCCACCTGGGAGGCCAGCGAGCCCAGGTTGACGATGGCACCCCCACGGCCCTGGGCCACCATGGCCTTTGCCGCGGCCTGGCTGCAGAAAAACGCCCCCTTGAGGTTGGTGTCGACGATGAGGTCCCAGGTGGCCTCGTCCACGTCGAGGCTGGGGCACAGCTGTTCGACCCCGGCGTTGTTGACCCAGATGTCCACCTGCTCCAGGGCGGCCACGGCCCGGGCCACGGTATCGGTCTCCCGCACGTCCATCAGGGCGCTTTGGTGGTGATCCCCCAGGGCGGCCAGGGCCCGTTGGGTCTCGGCCAAGGCCTCGGGATCTCGACCCCAGGCAACCACCCGGGCCCCCGCCCGGGCGAGACCTGTGGCGATGGCGCGGCCCAGGCCCCGGCTGGCGCCGGTGACCACGGCCGTGTGGTGGGATAGATCAAAGGCTGACAGGTCGACCATGGGCGATTGCAAGGTGCGGGTTAGCCGTTGTCATCACTCCCCTGGACGCTCCTTGAGTTGGGCGAGGTTGACGCTGGGGCGGTGTTCTTTGAGAATCTCGGCGGCACCGGAGGTGGCGTTGGCCGAGGGCTTTAGCTGTCCATGATGCCACAAACCGATGTCGCAACGGCGTTCTCATCGTCCCCCGCCCGTGCGCGGGGGGGAGCGGTCAGCGTGAATCCCAAAAACCCCCGACCTGGGGTCTCCATCGTCATTCCCTGTTGGAACGCCGCAGCCCATGTGGGGGCCGCCATCCAAAGCGCGTTGGCCCAACGCTATCCCTCGGTCGAGGTCATCGTCGTAGACGACGGTTCAACGGACCAAAGTGGGGCGGTCATCGGCGCCTTTGGCGAGCGCATTCGGGTGGCAACGGGCCCCAACGGCGGCGCTTGTCGAGCGCGGAACAAAGGGTTGGCCCTGGCCCGGGGCGAGCTGGTGCAGTACCTCGACGCCGACGACCTGTTGTACCCCGACAAGCTGGCCCAGATGGTGCCGGTGGCCGTGGCCATGGGCCCAAAGCACTTGGCGGTGTGCGATTGGGAGCGCATCGATTTAGGCGGTGGGGCGCCGCGCCGCCAGGCACTGCGCCAAGTGGGGGACGACACCGTGGTCTGGTGTGCCCACCACGGCCTACAAACGGCATCGCCCCTCCACTGGCGCTGCAACCTGGAGGCCGTGGGGGGCTTCGACGAGGCTCTGCCCTGTGCCCAGGAGCGGGATCTACACCTGCGCCTAGCCTGCCGGGGCCTTCGTTGGGCCCACGTCCCCGAGGTGCTGGTCCGGGTCCGACGCCGGGCCCACAGCCTGTCCAGTGACCCGTTGCGGGTGTTTCGCCAACACGCCGCCATCGTGTTGCGGGCCCGGGAGCTGTTGGCGGCCCAGGGGGGGTTGAGCGACGCCCGGGCCGCCGCCCTGGCGGGGTTGTTGGCCCGGGATGCCCGGTTGTTTTTCCACGCCGGCCAGCTGGCCGAGGCCCGCCGCTACTGGCGACTGGCCCGGGAAATCCACCCCGGCGGCGGGTTACAACACGCCTACCATCCCCTCCAACGCCCCCTGGTACGCCCCTTGGGGGCAGTGGCCTTCGAGGGGCTCTTGGTCGTCCTCAAGGTGCCAGTGGTGCTGGGGCGCGCTTTGGCGACCGTCCTTGCGATGGCTGTCCGGAGACGATTCTCCCAGCGTCGCTCCCCGGGCCCATTCCACCTCAGACGACGCCCTCAACAACGCCCCCCCGACTAAAGACGACGTCCC
>JBHJHK010000233.1:0-10604 GCA_050330975.1 Candidatus Competibacterales bacterium
GGAAACCCGTGGGCCTCTTTCCCACCCACCCCGACACCCCCTGGGTGTTGATCGCCAATTCCAACCTGGTGCCCCACTGGGCCACTTGGGAGAAATTCCACGACCTCGACCGCAAGGGCCTGATGATGTACGGCCAAATGACGGCGGGCTCGTGGATTTACATCGGCTCCCAGGGCATCGTCCAGGGCACCTATGAAACCTTTGCCGAAGCCGGGCGCCAGCACTACGGCGGCGATCTCAAGGGCCGCTGGATCCTCACCGGGGGCTTGGGGGGCATGGGAGGGGCCCAACCCCTGGCGGGGGTGATGGCCGGGGCGTCGGTGCTGGCGGTGGAGTGCCAGCAAAGCCACATCGACAAACGCCTGGAGACCCGCTATCTCGACGTCAAGGCCCGGGACCTGGACGATGCCTTGAATCGGATTCACGCCGCCCATGGCGAGGGCAAAGCCCTCAGTGTGGGCTTGCTGGGCAACGCCGCCGAGGTGTTCCCCGCCCTGGTGAAACGGATACAAGGGGGCGATGCCAGGGCTCGCCCCGACATCGTCACCGATCAGACCAGCGCCCACGACCCCCTCAACGGCTATTTGCCCGCAGGTTGGAGCGTGGAACAACACGAGGCGCGGCGCATCAGTGACCCCGTGGGCACCGAAAAGGCCGCCAAGGCCAGCATGGCCATCCAGGTCCAGGCGATGCTGGACTTCCAGGCCATGGGCGTCCCCACCCTGGACTACGGCAACAACATCCGCCAGATGGCCAAGGATATGGGGGTGGCCAACGCCTTCGATTTCCCCGGTTTTGTCCCGGCCTATATCCGGCCTTTGTTTTGCCGCGGTATCGGCCCGTTTCGCTGGTGTGCGTTGTCGGGGGACCCGGAGGATATCTACCGCACCGACCAACGGGTCAAGGCGCTCATTCCCGACGATCCCCACCTCCACAACTGGCTGGACATGGCCAAGGCGCGGATCGCCTTCCAGGGGCTGCCCGCCCGAATCTGTTGGGTGGGCTTGGGCCAGCGCCACCGCCTGGGGCTGGCCTTCAACGACATGGTGGCCCAGGGGGAAGTCTCCGCCCCCATCGTCATCGGCCGCGACCACCTGGACAGCGGCTCGGTGGCGAGCCCCAACCGGGAGACCGAGGCCATGATGGACGGCTCCGACGCCGTCTCCGACTGGCCCCTCCTCAACGCCCTGCTCAACACGGCCTCTGGGGCCACCTGGGTGAGCTTGCACCACGGCGGCGGGGTGGGGATGGGCTTTTCCCAACACGCCGGGATGGTGGTGGTCGCCGACGGTACCCCCGCCGCCGCCGCCCGCCTTGCGCGGGTGTTGTGGAACGACCCCGCCACGGGGGTGATGCGCCACGCCGACGCCGGCTACGAATCGGCCATCCAGTGCGCCCGGGAGCAGGGCTTGGTCCTGCCCATGATCGCGGCAAACACCCCTCCATGAGGGCCTCCGCCTTGGACTTATCTGCCTGCCGCCATACCGCCGGGGGTAGCGGTGCGCCCGCGGTGGGCAATGTCGTCCACGTCGGCTACAGTCAGAGGGGGCGTCGCCGAGCCCCCGGGGGCTGAATGCATGGCTTCTCCTCCCACAGGCGCGTCGGGGTTCGATCGGGATGTCGTTCCCCCACCCACCCAAGGACGAGTCCAGCGGAGTCACTGATGGCCGAAGCTAAACCCGGCAACACCGTCAAAGTTCACTACACCGGCACCCTGCGAAGCGGAGCCGAATTCGATTCGTCCCGCGACCGCGAGCCCTTGAACCTCACCCTGGGGGCAGGGGAGGTCATCCCCGGCTTTGAAAAGGCCCTAGAGGGCATGGTGGTGGGGGAGACCAAAACCGTCACCATCCCCTCCCAAGAGGCCTATGGCCCGCGGATGGAAGAGGCCGTACAGCAGTTCCCCCGGGACGCCCTGCCCACCCACCTGGATTTGCGCGTCGGCCAGCAGCTCCAGGCCCAAAATGCCGACGGCAGCACCTTGCTCCTCACCGTCACCACGCTGGACGACGATACCGTCACCCTGGACGGCAATCACCCATTGGCCGGGGAAGACCTGACCTTTGAACTGGAAGTGGTGGACATCGCCTGAGGGGTGGCTAGGGGGCGGCGTTTTGCGCCGTCAACCACGCCCGACCCCGGGCCACGGCGGCCTGCACCTGGGTTGGGGCCGTGCCTCCCAGGTGATCCCTGGCCGCCACCGAGCCCTCCAAGGTCAGCACGGCGAACACGTCTTCGCCGATGGCGGCGGAAAAGCCCTGGAGCTCGGCCAAGGTCAGCTCGCTCAGGTCGCGCCCGCTGGCGACCCCCAACCGCACCGCTTGCCCCACCACTTCGTGGGCGTCGCGAAAGGCCACCCCGCGGCGCACCAGGTAATCCGCCAAATCCGTCGCCGTGGCATAGCCCTTGCGGGCCGCCTGGCGCAGATTGTCCCGCTTAAAGCCCAAATGGGGCACCATATCGGCGAAGGCCCGCAGACAGTGGGCCGTGGTGTCCACGGTGTCGAACAAAGGCTCTTTGTCCTCCTGGTTGTCCTTGTTGTAGGCCAGGGGCTGTCCCTTCATCAACGTCAAAAGTCCCACGAGGTGGCCAAACACCCGCCCGGCCTTGCCCCGCACCAACTCGGGGACATCGGGGTTTTTCTTTTGGGGCATGATGCTCGAGCCGGTGCAAAACCGGTCGGGGAGCTCGACGAAGTCGAATTGAGCCGACGCCCACAAAATGAGCTCCTCGGCCATCCGCGACAAATGCATCATCAACAGGCTCGCCGCGGCGGCGAACTCGATGGCAAAGTCCCGATCCGACACCGCGTCCAGGGAATTTTCGGCGATGGCGCCAAAGCCGAGCTGGGCCGCCGTCGAGGTGCGGTCGATGGGAAACGTCGTGCCCGCCAGGGCCGCCGATCCCAAGGGCATGACGTCCACCCGGCGGCGGCAATCCACGAAGCGGCCGTGGTCGCGCTTGAGCATCTCAAACCACGCCATGAGGTGGTGGCCCAAGGTCACCGGCTGGGCCACTTGGAGGTGGGTAAAGCCCGGCATGACGGTGTCGGCTTCGGCCAGCGCCTGGCTCAACAACGCCCCCTGGAGGCGCAGGAGTTCGCCCGTGCAGTGGTCGATGGCGGCTTTGGTGTAGAGCCGCAAGTCGGTGGCCACTTGGTCGTTGCGAGAGCGCCCGGTGTGGAGGCGCTTGCCGGCATCGCCGATGGCCGCCGTCAAACGGGCCTCGATGTTCATGTGGACGTCTTCCAGGGGCACCGACCAGGTGAATTCCCCCCCCTCAATGGCCCTGCGAATGGCCGTGAGACCGCGGATGATGGCGTCGCGGTCCGCGACACTCAACACGTTGGCCTCGGCCAGCATGGTGGCGTGGGCGATGGAGCCGTCGATGTCCACCTCAAACAGGCGTTGGTCAAAACCCACCGAGGCGGTGAAGCCCTGGACAAAGGCGTCGGTGTCTTCGCCAAAGCGCCCCCCCCAGGTGGGGTGGCGGTGGTCGGATTCGCTCATGGGCAATGGCTCTGGATACTGGAGTTAGAGGGGCTCATCGACGGAAATTATGGCTATAATGTCGAGATTTAGAGTGTTAAACAGACCGCGCTGATCCCTTGGGGCAGGCCTACAGAGCACCGCCCCCCGAGACCACCTCGATCCACGACTTTCGACCATTATGCCCCAAGCAACCCTGCGCATTGCCACCCGTCGCAGCGAATTGGCCCGCTGGCAAGCGCACCACGTGGCAACACAGCTCCAGCGCCACCACCCGGATCTCGACCTGGAGCTGGTGGAGATGACCACGCGGGGCGATCAACTCCTGGGACAGCCCCTGGCCCAAGTGGGGGGCAAGGGTTTATTCGTCAAGGAACTGGAGCGGGGTATCCTCGAGGGTCGAGCCGATATCGCCGTCCACTCCCTCAAGGACGTACCCATGGAGTTGCCGGCTGATTTTGCGTTGCCCGTGGTTTTGGCCCGCGCCGATCCCCGAGATGCCCTGGTGGTGGGACCTGGGGCCAAAGGAGTGACGGCCTTGGACCAACTGCCCCCCGGCGCCGCGGTGGGCACCTGTAGCTTGCGGCGCCAGTGCCAAATCCTCGCCCGTCACCCCGAGCTGCGGGTGTTGCCCCTCAGGGGCAACGTCAACAGCCGCTTGGCCAAACTCGACGCCGGGGAATTCGCCGCCGTGGTGCTGGCCGCCGCCGGTCTGGAGCGCCTGGGCCTCGGCCGGCGGATCGCCGCTGTGATCCCCGACACCGAGAGCCTGCCGGCCATCGGTCAAGGGGTCATCGCCATCGAGTGTCGCCGGGACGACCCCCGCACCCACGCCCTGATCCAACCCCTGGACCACGCCCCCACCCATGCGGTGATCCGCGCCGAACGGGCCTTGAACGCCCGCCTCCAGGGGAGTTGCCAAGTGCCCTTGGGGGGCTATGGCGTCCTGGAAGGCGATGACCTGTGGCTCCGGGGACTGGTGGGGGAGCCCGACGGCAGTCACCTGGTCACCGGCGAGCGCCGGGGTCTGCGGGAGGACGCCGACGGCATTGGGAAAGCCCTGGCCGACGACCTCCTCCGGGGGGGCGCTGCCGCCATCCTCCACCGCCTCCAGAACCTGCCGTGAGGTCCCCCCCAACAGCCCCCCCTTTGGCCGGCGCTGGGGTGTTGATCACCCGGCCGGCCCACCAGGCCCAGGGGTTGTCCCGGGCCGTGGCCGCCTGTGGGGGACGCCCCTTGGGCCTGCCGTCGCTGGTCATCGTCCCCGAACCCAAGTCGCCCTTGGCCGGCGCCGTCGCCCCGTGGCTGGCCCATACCTGGGGTTCTCGCCTGGCCCTGTTCACCAGTGCCAACGCCGTTCCCGGGGGGAGGGTGCTGCTGGGCGACCACCTGGCCCGCCCCAACACCACCGTCGTCGCCCTGGGTCCCGCCACTGCCAGGGCCCTAGAGGCCTGTGGGGTCCAGGGCTTGCACCGGGCGCCATCCCCCTACACCAGCGAGGCGGCCTTGACCTTGCCGTGCCTTGCAGCGACGGCTTTGGCCGAGACCCCCGTTGCCCTGGTCAAGGGTGTCGGCGGCCGCGATCTATTGGGGCCGAGCTTGACGGCGCGGGGGGCTCGGGTGGTGGAGCTCCCCGTCTACCGGCGCCGTCCCCCCGACGAGGGGCGAGAACAGCTGGCGGCGTGGCTTGCCGCCGACGCCGTGCAGCTGGGCGTCGTGGCCAGCGTCGAGACCCTGCATAATCTCTTTGATCTCGCCGATCGATCCGGGCAAGATGACCTGCGCCGAGTGCCGCTGGTGACCATGAGCCCGCGGGTCGAGGCGGCGGCGCGCCAACGGGGCGTGCGCACCACGGCGATCGCCCCCGAAGCCAGCGACCGCGGCCTGCTCCAGGCCCTCATTCAACTCCATCGAGGCCGCTACCATCCTACGTCCGGGAGTAACAATGACACCAAGTAAAAAACCGCTCGACGGCCCCCACAATGTCCCCATCACGGGCACGGCTTGGCTCGTGGCTGGCGCCTTGGCCCTGGGGGTCGGCGCGGCTCTGGCTCAGACCGGGGCGACCTCCGACGCCGACGTGGCGGCGGAGTCCGTCGAGGCCTCCGATCCCCTGGAGACCTTGGCCGATGCCGTCGACCAACTGCGCAGCGCCGAGACCCCTGGGGCTGGAGCGCCAGAGCCAGATGGCGAAGTCGCTCTGGATCAACTCAGCGGCCGGGTCGACGAGCTCGAACGCGCCCTGGGGGACGCCATGGCTGGTTTGAGCGCCGACCTTCAAACCCTCCAGGTCCGCTTGAGCGACCAACGGGACGACGTGACGGTCGTACGGGACGATCTCCAGGCCCTGGTGGGCCAAGTGGGTGACGTGGGCGGCCAGCTGAGGGCCCTGGAGCGCCAGTTGGCCGCCGCCGGCGACGACGACGCCTCGATCCGGGACCTCACGGCTGCCGTGGCGGCCCTGGAGGCCGGTCAGGCCCGCCTCACCACCACCTTGGAGGCCGTGCGCCTAGTGGCGGCCCGGGGCGGCGACAACAACGCCTACGCCCTGGCCGAGGTGGGCTATTTGCTGCGCTTGGCTCAGCACAAACTCGCCCTCCAGCAAGACGCCGCCGGGGGTCGCCAGGCGTTGATGGCGGCCCGCGACCGCCTGGCGGCGGTGGACAGCGGCCCCTTTGCCCCCGTGGTCGCCGCCATAGACGATCACCTGACGGCCCTAGAGGGCGTCGACGCCCCCGACTACGGCCTCCTCATGAGCCGCCTCCACGGCCTCGGAGACCGCCTGGGGCAGTTGCCCCTCCCCGCCGTCCCCACCATGGACGAACGCCTCGCTCGGGTCGCACCCCCCGCTTCCGCGACCCCCCCCAGCGCCGACCTCTGGGGTGAAGTGTTGGCGAGTGTCCGCCGGATTCCCGAGGTGCTGAGGAGCGCGCGCCGCACCACCGACCCCGTGGACCTGGCGGCGTCGGTGCAGCGGGAGCTCCTGGAGCAGAACATCGCCCTGCGCCTGGGCGCGGCCCAACAGGCCCTGGCCAGCCGTGAGCCCGCCGCCTATCGGGCGGCCTTGACCCAGGCCATCGAAGATGTCCAGGGTCATTTCGATCCCGACAGCGCCTCGGTCCAGACCTTTATCGAGCGCGCCGAGCAGCTGCGAGACCAGCCCCTGGCCTTGGAGTTGCCGGATGTGTCGGCCACAGTGGCGAACTTCGAGGCCATCGCCTCCCGTCGCGGCGCCGCCAACGGCGTCCAACCCTGAGTGCTGGGAGAACCTCCGATGGTGCGCTTTTTCGTCGAGCTACTGGTTTTGGTGGCGGTGTTGCTGTTGGCCATCCCCGCCGCCCAATACCTCCTGACCGATCCCGGCTACGTCTTGGTGTACTTGACCCAAGAGCAGCAATTCGAAACCAACATCCCGGCCTTTGTGGCCCTGGTGGCCCTGGCGGCGCTAGTGCTCCATTGGCTCATTTGGTTGGTGACCACCCTGGCGGTGGCCCCAGCCCGGGTCCTGGGGAACCGGCGCCAACGGGACGCCACCCTGGCCCAGCAAGAACTCAACCGCGGCGCCCATCAGCTCATCGAGGGCCACTGGGATGCCGCCGAGCGCCACTTGAGTCGCAGTAGCGCCATCGCCGCCAACCCCTTCGCCGGCCTCAGCCACGCCAAGGCCGCCGAAGCCGCCGAGCGCCAGGGTGCCGACTGGCGGCGGGACGACTACCTGCGCCGGGCGGCGCGGTTGCCCCGGGAGCAGGCTCGGGTGGCTGCCTTGACCCGGGCCGAACTCCTGTTGGAGCGCGGCGAGGCCAACCGAGCGCGGGATCTCTTGATCTCCCTCCAACGTCTAGAGCCCCGTCAACCCCGGGTGTTGGGGTTGTTGGCCGAAAGCCTCCACCAACTGGGGGAGTGGCGAGCCCTGTTGCGGCTGTTGGGCGAGCTGAAGCGCTCGGGGGCCTTGCCTCCCGAGGCCTTCAACCGCTACCAGCGGGACGCCTACTTCGCCGTGTTGAGCCAGTTGGGCCGCGAGGGGGACGCCAGGGTGGTGCGGCGCTTCTTCGACGAGGCCGTGCCCAAGACGTGGCGCCAAGACCCGGCTTTGCTGGCCCACTTCGCCCGCCAACTGGCCCGAGCCGGCGACGCCGAGGACGCCGAACGGCTGTTGCGTCGCGCCCTGGGTCGCGGCCTGTGGAGCGATGACCTCATCGGGGCCTACGGCGAACTGCAGCACGACGCCGCTGGCCAGTACGAACTGGTGGAGGCTTTGCGGGAGCGCCACGCCGACAGTCCGAGTTTACTGTTGGCCTTGGGGCGGTTAGCCAAGCGCACCCAGCAACTGGAAAAGGCCAAGGCCTTCCTCCAGGACAGCGTCCGCCTCAAGCCCGAACCCGAGGCCTACCGCGAGTTGGGGGAAACCCTGGAGGCCCTCAGGGATTGGGAAACCGCCAGCAAGGCGTACCGCCGCGGTTTGATGTTGACCGGGCAGGGCGACGACGGCAGTGCCACCCCCGTGGCCGCGGCCGTCGCCAGCTAGCCGCTTCGAACCGTCCGCGCCAACCAGGGAGAGTCCCCCGTCTAACCTCCGGCGAAGCGACCGATACCATGGCCACCCACACTATCAATTCCCTCGCGGACCGCAGCGCCGTACTCACCGGCGTCAAGCGAGCCCTGGGTCAACGCCACCGGTTCCACGGTCAATTGCGCCTCGGCGAACGCGATTACACCTTGACCTCGAACATCGCTCGCCGGGGGGATTTTTGGCGCTGTGACATTGTCCTCGAGAGCGAGGAGAGTATCATCGATCGCAGTTCGTGGGCCGTGCCGGTGGATCTCGGCGCCGACCGCCAGCACCAACAGCGCTACTGGCGCAGTGTGGTCAGCGAGGGCACTCGGCAGGTGGCCACCTTGCTGGAGGTGACCCAGCGCTGGGGCCAAAAGCGCCAGGGGCAGCCGGTGACCCTTCAGGTGACCACGACGCCGGACGCCGAAGAGGCGGCGGCGGGGGGCAATTCTGTGCTGCCGCGGGGTGTCGAAGACGACGATGGCAGCTTGACCGTGGTGGAGCAACCGCAGGGATTGCGCGCCGAACTCCTCTCCAGCCTCAAGGACCAAAGCCAGGCGCCGAAGGAGGGTGCCACCCCCTCGTGGTGGGAGTCGCAGCACTTGCCCCTGGCCTTCGGCGGCGGTGCCCTGGTCGGCTTGGCCCTCACCGGTGTCGTGTGGTTCACCCTGGTCCCTCCGACGGATCCCGCCCTGGGCCCGGCGCCGGCGGCGTTTCGCCCCGACCTTCCGGCGGAAAGTGTCCTCCAGGAGGCTCCCCCGGCCGATCCCTTCCAGTTCGGTGAGGCCCAGACTCCGGCGTCGGCGGTGACCGCGGTAGAGGATACCTCGGGTGAGCCCTCCAACCCCCCTGTCGAGGGGGGTGATGTCGCCTCGACCGATCCCGGGGAGACGCCACCCCCAGCTCCTGAGGTGCCCGCCGCCTCGACCCCATCGCCCCCATTGTCCGTCGAGGAGCTCGCCACCGCCCACTCGTCCGAAGCTCTCGTGACCCCCACGGCGCCCTTTTTCACCAGTTCTGAAACCCTAGACCGAGAAGATGAGGGCGGTGAAGCCGATACCGCCGACGGGCCCTGACTCCGCAGCCCCGGCCCTCGACGACGTTCGAAGGCCCAGTAGCCAAGGGTCTCAAAACCAGAAGACTTTGGAACGCGCCGTTTGCCGGGGGATAACCCCGACATCAACCGCCGTGCCTCACCTACACCAGCAGTTGGGTGTTAGCTACCACCTATGCCAACGTTTGGAGGAGAACAACCATGAAACGTCGCGATTTTATCACCTCGGCCAGCGCCGGTACCCTCGGTGCCGCCGTGGCCGCCCCCGCCATCGCCCAGTCCAAAGTCCGTTGGAAGATGGTGACCACTTGGCCCAAGAACTTTCCGGGCTTGGGTACGGGTGCAGAATACTTGGCTGAGCTCATCGGCGAGATGAGCGGTGGCCGGTTGGAGGTGCGGGTCTACGGCGGAGGTGAACTGGTTCCTCCCCTGGAGGCCTTCGATGCCGTGTCCGGCGGCACCGCCGAGATGGGTCACGGGGCGGCCTACTACTGGAAGGGCAAAAGCGAAGCCAGCCAGTTTTTCGCCGCCGTGCCCTTTGGCCTCAACGCCCAAGAGATGAATGGCTGGCTCTACCACGGGGGCGGCCTGGAGCTGTGGCGGGAGGTCTACGGCCAATTCGGCCTGATGCCCCTGGTCGCCGGCAACACCGGCGTGCAAATGGGGGGCTGGTTCAACAAGGAGATCAACAACCTGGAGGACATCAAGGGCCTTAAGATGCGCATTCCAGGCCTCGCGGGCGAGGTGCTGCGCCGCGCCGGCGGTACGCCGGTGCTCCTCCCCGGCGGCGAAATCTACCAGGCTTTGGAGTCGGGTACCATCGACGCCACGGAGTGGGTGGGGCCCTACAATGACCTGGCCTTCGGCCTCCATCGGGCGGCGAAGTATTACTATTATCCCGGTTGGCACGAGCCCGGCACCACCATCGAGACCTTTGTCAACCAGGCCGCCTTCGACCAGTTGCCGGCGGATCTCCAGGCCATCGTCCGGGGGGCGGCCCAGGCCGCCAACACCGACATGTTGGCGGTTTTCACCGCCCGCAATAACCAGGCTCTCCAGACCCTCATCGAGGATCACGGCGTCGAGTTGCGCCAGTTTCCCGAGGAGGTCTTGAGCCGCCTCAAGAGCCTGGCGGACGAAGTGGTGGCCGAGGTGGCCGAGCAAGACGCCATGGCCAAAAAGGTCTTCGAGTCCTTTGCGGCGTTTCGAAGCCAAGCCATCGCCTGGCATGACGTCTCAGAACGGGCTTACCTCAACGCCCGGGCCACCCGCACCGTCAAGTCTTAATCGCAAGTCTTAATCGCCGCTGCTTCCCCCTGCCCCGCGCCCCGGAGGCGCGCCAAGGCCTCGCGATAGCGGGCCGCCGTTTGGCGCACTATGGCCTCGGGGAGAACGGGGCCGGGGGGGCGGTTGTCCCATCCCACCGACTCCAGGTTGTCCCGGAGGAACTGCATGACGATAATCGACGGCGTAACGCAGGGACCATGGCTGGCCGTGTCACAGAGGCGCG
>JBHJHK010000234.1:0-18370 GCA_050330975.1 Candidatus Competibacterales bacterium
TCCCGCCCCTTGGGCCGAGTGGAACGGCAAGTACCGGGACGCGGTGCGGGATTACTGGCGGGGGGAGGGGGGGGTCATCGGCGAACTGGCGGCGCGCCTGGCGGGCTCCGAGGATCTCTATGGCCACAATGGCCGCGCCCCCACCCACAGCATCAACTTTGTCACCGCCCACGACGGCTTTACCCTGCGGGACTTGGTGAGCTACAACAGCAAACACAACGAGGCCAACGGGGAAGACAACCGCGACGGCGACGACCACAACCGCAGCTGGAACTGCGGCGTCGAGGGGGAGACCGACGAGCCCGGCGTGCTGGCCCTGCGGTCCCGCCAACAGCGCAATCTCCTCGCCACCTTGTTGCTGTCCCAGGGGGTGCCCATGCTCCTCTACGGCGACGAACGCCACCGCAGCCAACGGGGCAACAACAACGCCTACAACCAAGATTCCCCCCTGTCGTGGTTCGATTGGTCCCAAGACCCCGAGGCGTTGGCCCTCACCGACTATGTCAAGGCGCTGCTGGCGTTGCGGCGTGCCCACCCGGCGTTGCGGCGGGGCGGCTTCTTCAAGGGGCAGCACCCGAGCCGTCCCCAACATCGGGATGTCTTCTGGTACCGCCCCGACGGCGAGCCCATGGACCCGGCGGCCTGGGGAGACGGCTTGGCCCGCTGTTTGGCCACCTTGTGGGCCGGGGATGGCCTCAGCGACCGCGATCAAAGCGGTGAGTTGGTGGTGGACGACGACTGGCTGATGCTGTTCAACGCCCACGGCGAGCCCGTGGCCTTCACTCTCCCCGATCCACGGCGCCGCAGCGCCTGGGAGTTGGTGCTGGACACCAACACCGGCTTTGCCGCCACGCCGATTTTGGCCGAGGGTCACTACACCCTCCAGGGCCATGCCCTGGCGCTGTTGGCCCAGCGGCGAAGGGTTGCTGAAGTGGCCGACGCGGCGCCGTTGCGCCGCCACCATCCCCTGCCCTTTGGCGCCGAGTTTGTCGATGGGAGGGTGCGCTTTCGCCTGTGGGCTCCGGGGGCCACCACCGTGGCCGTGGCCTTGGAGAGCGAGGACGTGGCCTTGACCCGCGACGGCCGGGGTTGGTTTGAAGGCCACGTCAAGGGCCTTACGGCTGGCACCCAGTACGCCTTTCTCATCGACGGCGAGGTGTTGGTCCCGGATCCCGCCTCCCGCTACAACCCCGTGGATGTCCACGGGGTGAGCCAGCTCATCGACCCCCGGGCCTTCGATTGGCGCGACGGCGACTGGCACGGTCGCCCCTGGGAGGAGGCGGTGATCTATGAGCTCCACGTGGGCACCTTCAGCCCCCGGGGGACGTTTTCCGGGGTCAAGGAGCGCTTGGACTACCTGGTGAGCCTCGGGGTGACGGCCATTGAATTGATGCCGGTGGCCGACTTCCCCGGGGGCCGCAACTGGGGCTACGACGGGGTGCTGTGGTTCGCCCCCGACAGCCGCTACGGCCACCCCGACGAACTCAAAGACCTGGTCCAAGCCGCCCACCAAAAGGGTCTGATGGTCTTGCTCGACGTGGTCTACAACCACTTCGGCCCCGAGGGCAACTATCTCCACCGCTACGCCGAGGCGTTTTTCAACCACGACCGCCCCACCCCTTGGGGGGCGGCCATCGACCTCGACGGTGACCACAGCGCTCCGGTGCGGGACTTCATCGTCCACAATGCCCTCTACTGGCTCGAGGAATTTCACCTCGATGGCCTGCGCCTCGACGCGGTCCACGCCATCGCCGATCGAAGCGACCAGCACCTGTTGGAGGCCTTGGCCCAGGCGGTGCGCCAGGGCCCCGGCCGCCATCGCCACATTCATTTGATCTTGGAAAACGACGCCAACCAAGCCCCTTGGCTCGAGCGCAGCGAGGGACGGGCGACCCGCTACACCGCCCAGTGGAACGACGACTTCCACCACGTCTTCCACTACGCGCTCACCGGCGAGACCGACGGCTATTACCGCGACTACGCCCAAAATGTGAGTCAACTCCTGCCCCGCTGCTTGAGTGAGGGATTTGCCTACCAGGGGGAGGCCTCGCCGTTTCGCGACGGCCAAAAGCGGGGTACCCCCTCGAGCCACTTCGCCCCCCAAGCCTTTGTGAGTTTTTTACAAAACCACGACCAAGTGGGCAACCGGGCCCTGGGGGAACGACTCCACCAGCTGTGTCCTGCCCCCGCCCTGGAGGCGGCGGTGGCGTTGTGGCTGTTGACGCCCCAGATACCGCTGCTGTGGATGGGGGAGGAGTTCGCCGCCCCGTCGCCGTTTCCCTTCTTCTGCGACTTTGGTCCCGAACTGGCCGAGGCGGTCACCGCAGGCAGGCGCAAGGAGTTTGCCCGCTTCGAGGCCTTCAGTTCGCAACGGGCCCAACGGCGCATCCCCGACCCCAATGATCCGGCGACGTTCGAGAGCGCCAAGCTCGACTGGCGGGTGCTGAGCCAAGAGAGCCACCAAAGTAGGCGCCGCTACTACCAGACCTTACTGGCCCTGCGCCACCAGTGGGTGGTGCCGCGCCTGGCCGCCACCGTCGACCTGGAGACCCAGGTGTTGGGGGATCGGGCGTTGCGCTTGGTGTGCACCTACGGCGACGGCCAGCTCATTGCCCTGAGCCACTTGGGGACGCGTCCCGTAGAGGCCGTGGCCCCCGCCGGGGGGCAGTTACTGTTCGCCAGCCACCCTCGAGCCGCCGCCGAAGTGGCCAAGGGCCACCTCGTCCCCCAGGCCACCCTGTGGTATGCCTTGGGGGATTTGGCGGCCCAAGCCCCGGCAGAGGCCGTGATGGCGAGCAACGTCGCCGGAGGGGTGAGTTGATGTCGGGGCCCAGCCACGGCCGTCTGGAGACCCGGGTGTGGGGCCTCAGGGTCGACCGCCTGGCCCTCCACTCCCAGCGCTGCTGGGGACACTTCGACGCCGGGGATGTGATGGTGGCGCTGGATTGGGCCGCCGACCAGGGTGCTGCCTGGGTGTGGCTCGACGTCCCCGACGGCATGGCCGGGCGCGCCTCCGGGGAGCTCTTGGAACTCCACGTGGAGGCCATGGCCGAGGAGCTGGCTGCGGAGACGGTGGTGGACAACCTCCGGGCCCTGGCATTCCAAGCCGAGCTCCAGGCCCTGCGGGCCGAACCCCACCCCCGCGGGGTGGCGGCCTGCAAGCGGGCCTGGGTGGAGCAGCTCTACCACCACTTTCGCCGTCACCACCACCAAGCCAACAGCCCCTGGGGCCGGGCCTTTGCCCACTACCGGAAGACCCTGGGGCCGGTGGCCCAGGGCCGCGCCCTATTTTGGGCCCTCGATGCCCACTTCGACCCCGGTGAGGACCCTCCCCGAGGAGAGCCTTGGTGGCGGCGGCCGGACTACCGCCACCAGGGGCTGGCGGCGCCCCAAGCCTTTGCCGAGCGCCACACCACAGCCGTGGAGGTCATGCACTTCGCCGCCTGGCTGACCCAGCGCCAGCGCCAGCGCCTGGCCGAGCGGGCCCAGAGTCGAGGGTTGTGGGGCATCGGCTACACCTGGTGCTCCCCCGCCGACGATCCCTGTTGGCAATTTTGCCGCACCACGGACGAGGGCGATGCCCACGACCTGGCAGCCGACCTCCTCCGTCGTACCCAAGGGGGAGCCTTTGGGGTGGTGGCGGCGGCGGCGGGGCTGTCACTCCCCGCCGTCGATGTGCCGCTGTTAGTCCCCGGTGCCGCGGTCGATGGCGGGGAGGCCCGTTGGGTGGCCCTCACGGGCTTGGGGCCCGGGGAGGACTGGCGGGGCGCGACGTTGGCGTGCGGCCACCGCCCCGGATCCCTGGGCTGCTGGTGGCGGGGCGAGGACCTTCCCGCCGAGCCCCATCGGCTGGGGCGCAGCCGAGCCATCGCCGAGCGGGGGGCAGCTCGGGCCCGCTTGTTGTTGGCCCTGGAGCGCCACGAGGGGCCACCTCAGCCCCTAGATCCCCGCCGGCCCCCCACCGAGGCGGCGCTGTTGGCGGCTACCTACGACGGCTTGGCGGCGGCGCCGGTGCCGTGGGTGGCCCTAGACCCCCTCGACGGCCTCGATGGCCTCGAACCCCCGGCGTTGGAGCGCTGGTGTGCCAGCGAGGCCGTGGCCGATTTGGCCCGTCGGTTGCGCGATTTGCGCCCGCCTTTGCCCACCCCCCCGCCGGGTGAGGGGCTGTCCCGGGGGCCCGTCATTCCCGACGCCTGCTACCGACTCCAGCTCCACCGGGGGTTTGACCTCCAGCTGACTTTGGCCCTGGTGGACTACTGGCAGCGGCTGGGGGTGAGCCATCTCTATTTGTCTCCCTGCCTCACGGCTCGCCCTGGAAGCAGCCACGGCTACGACATCGTCGACCACAGCGCTGTCAACCCCGAGCTCGGGGGGGAGGCGGCGTGGGCTGCCCTGGTCGGGGCCCTGGAGGCCCGGGGCTTGGGGGTGGTATTGGATATCGTCCCCAACCACATGGGCCTCGGCAGCGACAATCCCTGGTGGTTGGATGTCCTGGCCCACGGCCGGGCGTCGGCCTATGCCGCCTACTTCGATATCGACTGGACGCCGCTGCGCTCCGACCTCCAGGGGCGGGTCCTGGTGCCCGTCTTGGGCGACCAGTACGGGGCCATTCTCGAGGGCGGGGAACTGGTGCTGCGCTTCGACGAGGAGGCCGGGACCCTTTGGGTCGACTACTACGAGCACCGCTTTCCCCTGGATCCCGCCACCTACCCCGCGGTGCTCGGCCTGGGCCTGGAGAGTCTCACCCTGGAATTGGCCGACGACACCCGCCTGGCCTGTCGCAGCCTGGTGGACAACCTCGGCCAATTGCCCTCCCGGGACGATCCAGATCCCACCCGGGCGGCGGTGCGGCGGCGGGATGCCGCCCTCTACCAGCGGCGGTTGGCGGAGTTGTGCCGCGATCCCCGGGTGGCGGATTTCGTCGCCGCCAGCGTCGCCGCCCTCAACGGCCACCCCGACCACCCCGACAGCTTCGACCGCCTCGATGCCCTGCTCCAGGCCCAAGCCTATTGCCTCAGCGATTGGCACGCCGCCGCCGACGACATCAACTACCGGCGGTTCTTCGACGTCAACGACCTCATCGCCTTGCGCATGGACCGTCCCGAGGTGTTCGCCGCCACCCACCGGCGGATACTGCGATTGGTGGCGGAGGGCCAGGTTCAGGGGTTGCGCATCGATCACCCCGATGGTCTGCGGGACCCCCAGGGCTACTTCCAGCGCCTCCAAGACGCCGTCCCGGCGGGTTCTGGGGGTGGGGGAATACCCGCAACGGCGGCGGAACTGCGACCTTTGTACGTGGTGGTGGAGAAGATCCTCGAGCGCTTTGAGGCGTTGCCCGAGCCCTGGGCGGTCTACGGCACCACGGGCTACGAGTTTGCCAGTGACGTCACGGCCCTGTTGGTGGACGCCGCCGCCGAGGAAGCCATGACGGCCACCTACCGGGACTTCGTCGGCGTCGAAGTGGATTTTGAGGCCCTGCTCCACCGGAGCAAGCGACACATCGTCGAGACCTCGTTGGCCAGCGAGCTCAATGTATTGGTCCACAAGCTGGGTCTCATCGCCCAGATGAATCGCCGCACCCGGGACTTCACCCGCAGCGGCCTGCGGGACGCCCTGGTCCAGGTGGTGGTGGGCTTTCCGGTCTACCGCACCTATATCCAAGGCCCCCCCATCGCCGAGCGGGATCGCCACCACATCGATTGGGCCTTGGCCCAGGCCCGCAAGCACAGTCCCAATGCGCCCACGGGGGTGTTTGGCTTCATCCGCGACGTGTTGACCCTGGCGTGGTTTGAGGTCGACGACGACCCCCGTCGCGAGGCGGTGCTGGAGTTCGTGCTGCAGTTCCAACAGTACACGGGGCCCGCCATGGCCAAGGGCCTAGAGGACACGGCGTTCTACCGCTACCACCGCCTGGTGGCCCTCAACGACGTGGGGGGCGATCCCCGCCACTTTGGCTTGTCGGTGGGAAGCTTCCACCGCAGCCAGGTTCAGCGCTGCCAGCGTTGGCCCCACGGCCTGCTCACCACCTCCACCCACGACAGCAAGCGCAGCGAAGACGTGCGGGCGAGGCTGGCGGCGTTGTCGGAGTTCCCTTTGGAGTGGCGCACCCTGGTCCAGCGGGCCAGTCGTCTTAACGGCGGCTTTAAGCGCTCTGTGGACGATGCCCCAGCCCCCAGTGCCAACGACGAGTATTTGATCTACCAGACCATCTTGGGGGTATGGCCGGCGGGGCTTGTGGCGGGGGAGGAGGTGGACGCCTTGACGCAGCGGCTGGCGGACTACCTCATCAAAGCCCTGCGGGAAGCCAAGGTCCACACTAGCTGGATCAACCCCAATGCCGCCTACGAACAGGCGGTGGTGGGGTTCCTCCAGGCGGTCACCCCGGCGAGGGATGGCAAATGCCCCCGCTATTGGGGGGAGTTCGCCGCGTTATTGACGGCGGTGGCGCGCCTGGGCTATTTCAACGGCCTGACTCAAGTGGCGTTGAAGCTCACTTCCCCCGGGGTGCCCGACCTCTACCAGGGGTGCGAGCTGTGGAATTTTAGCCTCGTCGACCCCGACAACCGCCGCCCGGTGGACTTCCAGCGACGCCAGGCGTTGTTGGATGAGTTATTCCTCCTCGCCGACGATCCCAAGGCCCTGGGCGCCGCGTTGCCCACCTGGCTCGCCGCACCGGAGGACGACCGCTTGAAACTGCTGGTGGTCCAGCGGCTGTTGGGCTTGCGCCGCCGGCACAGCGAGCTGTTCCAGTGGGGCGATTACCGCCCCTTGAACGCGGTGGGGGAGCGCGGCGACCACGTGGTGGCCTTTGAGCGCACCGGGCAGCAGCATGCGATCGTCGCGGTGCCGCGGCTCTATCGGGCGCTCCTCGACGAGGGGGGTACTTATCGAGGCGACATCTGGGGGGATGACCAGCTATTGGTGTCCAAAGGGGGCACCTATCGCCAGGTATTCACCGGGGAGCACTTTATCCCCCAAGCGCGCGCCGGCCAATGGGCGCTGTCCCTGGGCGAGGTGTTGGCCCAGTTCCCGCTGGCGGTGTTGACGTTGGAGTAACCGGTTCCGTCGAAGACGTCCAAGGTCGATGTCAATCCTCCCCGGCGCCGCGGTCTGCAGCGGTGGGTGGGGGGGGAGCTCCTCCGGGGTCGGCCCCTCGCTGGCGGAGGGGCAAAGCGACGAGGAATCGAGTGCCCTGGCCCAATTGGGTCTCCACCTGGATTGCCCCGCCGTGGCGCTCGACGATGGTTTTGGCCACGTAGAGGCCGATCCCCGTGCCGCTGCCCTTGGTGGTGTAGTGCATTTCGAAGATGTGTTCGAGGATCTGGGGGGGAATGCCCGAGCCGTTGTCGGCGACGGTGAAGTGGACGCGGTTCCCGGCGACCCCCATGGCGATGCTCAAGTGGCCGCCCCTCTCCAGGGCTTCGAGGCCGTTGATCACGAGGTTGAGGAAGGCCTGCTTGAGATTGACACTGGAGCCCTCCACCACCACGGGTCCAGGGCATAGATCGACGGTGAAGTCGATGTTGCCTTGGCGGGCCTGGGGGGCGACGAGGCGGGCGATTTCCTCGACGAGGTTCACCAAGTCCACGGCTTCGGACGTGGGCTGGTCCCCTTGGGTACCGGGCATCGTCTGGGTGAGGAGCTGCTCGAGGGCGCGATTGAGTTGGTGGATTTCATCCCCCAGCACCTGCATGTAATGGTCCGGTGGGGCGAGGCGACCCCGCTGGTTCCCACGGCCAATGCTCTGTTTGAGAAGCTCTAGGTTGATGACCATGGCGTTGAGGGGAGCGCGAAGGTCGTGGACCGCCCCCCGGTAGAGGCGCGATAGATTGCGAAACTGGGCCGCCGTCCGCAAATCCTCTTCCAGCGCTTCCATCTGCAGCTGATCCCGCAACAACACCAGCATGCCGCGACATCCCTCCTCGTCGAAGGGGTAGATGTCGACTCGCAGCCGCCGGCCCCAAGTCAGGTCGGTTTGACCGGAGAAGTTGAGTTTAGAACCGCTGTACAAGTCATTGAGGACGTCGCCCATGGCGCCCAACAGGTGGCCGAGGGCTTGGTCGAAGGTGCCTGTAGGTGGGTGTCCCCCCTGGCCGGTAAACCGGGTTTTGGGAGAATTGGAGGGTTCTTCCAAGCGGGCCTCGGCCCCGGGGGCATCGCCCCGCCCCGCCCCTGGGTTCTGGGCTGGAGGGTCGTTGTGGTCCACTTCTTCCAACAGCAGGCGCCGCGCCGTGTGGTTGACAAAGCCCACCTCGCGCTTATCCGTCAGCCATAGGAGCCCCACTTGCAGGGCGCGCCCCAGGGTGTCTAGGTCGAACTCGGCCACCTGGGCCCGCCCTCGGGCGTCGTCCAAGGCCGACTCCAGTTGGGCAGTGGCCGCCTGGGTGTCGGTGAGGTCGGGTGGTGGCTTGTGCTGAGTAGTTTCTCGAGGGGGCGACTGGCCCTGGACGATGGCCTCCAGATACCTGGCCAGGCGGTGATCGAGGCCGTTGAGTTGAACCTGCAGCAACAGCCCAAAGCCGCCGATGGCCAACAAGCCCACCAAGGCCACCCACAACAGCGTCACTAGGGTGTCGCTGTAGAGTTCGACGATGGGGCGGTTGCGGACTACCAGGCGCAGATAACCCACCAGACTCCCATCGATCACCAACGGCAGGCGCAGGGTGTGGACCCCACTGGTGAAGCGACGCTGGAAGTCGCTGTCGATGACGACCTGGCGGCCGGCGGCAAACACTTCGCTGGCGGCATCGAGGCGCGCTTGCTCCATGATTCGGCTGTCGCTGACCACCACCTCCCCCGCCAGATTGACCACGTCGATGGTGCCCAAGGTGGTGGAGCGATCGGCGGCGGTACCCACGATCTGCCGCAGTTGTGCCAAGCCCTCGACATCGCCCCCCAACAGCTGCTCCACCACCGGTTGGTGGAGCACCGCCAACACCTGCTCCCCCAGCAGCTGGGCGGTATTGGCCATGAGGTCTCGATAAGTGACCCGCACCCGGTCGTCGAGCCACATCACGGCGAGGACGAAGGCCACGGTGTAAAAGCAGGTAAAAACCAAGGTGTTCTTGAGGGCGATACGCATGGGCATGGCGGTCAATCGGTGGTCAAGAGGGGCACGGTACCGCGAAAGAGGGGCTTTGCCAACGCTCTTGCACGGGGGTAACCCCGGGGGGGTCGAGAATGCCATCGGCGAAAACGGGGACACCTGGGGGGCGCCGACGGGAGTCGAAAGTGGGTGGTGCGTTTTTGGGCCCTGTTCAAGAGGCGTCAACCCAGTAAATCGGGGACCTCGGGATCTCCGTGGAGTTTGCCCACTGTCCCGGAGCGACGGTCCCGCCGCTGCAAAATTTGCACATCCTTGTAAAGATCTATTCCTTTCGTTCTTGGGCGCCTACGGCAAACCCTCCCTACTAGGCGCTAAGTAAAACGACAAGTGGCACAAATGTACCTTTGGCTCATTTTGTGCTTAATTTTACACATCATGCGTTTGATCCTGCGGTGCCGAAGATACCACCGACGAAGCGGCCTCGGAAACCGAAGAAGTCATGGAAGACGTCGGTGAGGCCACTGAAGAGGCCGGTAGCAGCATCGCAGAGACCGTCGACGACGCCATCGATGCCACCGCCGAGACTCTGGGCGTGGATTGATTAGCTCTCTAAAGGGCTAAAAAAACGCACCATCCGTAGGGATGGTGCGTTTTTAATGCTTATAAAGACCCCCAAGTCACTTCAAAACGACAACCGCTCAAACCGTCTCTGGGTAGGCAGCGAGATTCCATGGGTCAATATTATACTCATTCAGTTGAGCTGGTTTTCGGCGCTCTCTTGAGCACCTCGAGTGGCATTGCCCCCTTGACCGGTAGCATCGTCGGCGGCTTCCTTGGCTTGTCTGGAACCATTGTCCAAAATATTGTCCGTCGCCTCTTGAGCGTCACTGACCGCCTGTTGCGTTTGATCGGCGACGTGGTCCATGGCCTCACGGGTCGCCTCCTGGGTGGTGTCAAAGGCGTCTTGGGTGTTGTCGGCCAAGTCGTCACCGGTTTCCCGGAGGGCTTCACTCGCTTCTGCCGCCTCGCGGTTGACGTAGTCCACCGTATCATCGGTGGTTTCCCTAGCGCTTTCCAAGGCCCTTTCAGTGCCCTCGGCAGCGGATTGGTAAGCCTCTTCGGCCTGCTCGCCCGCGGCGTCGACGGCTTCAGTAACCTCCTCGGAGACCTCGGGGGTTTCAGTGACGTAAAAAGTGATACCCGCAGCGATGGCAATGATGACAATGATCAGGATAAAAGGATTCACGGATAAACCTCCGGTGGTTGTGTTCACTGGTGATAATCGATGGCTCGATATCAGCAAGTTTAGTGCCATTGGGTATCATTTCGGGGTCGCACACTCTCTCCGACGCGATAATACCGGGTACCTGGAGGTTCTAACTGGATGAATTGATTTGGCAGAGGTTGCGGTGGTAAACACTTTACCGCGAGCCAATGTCTGCCCCCAGGTCCGCTCAACGGAGCATACTATGGAAATAGGCAAATTAAATGCCAATTTTGGTTTTGGCCGAAAACTCACTCGAGTGGGCACCGGTGAATATCCGCAGAGATTGGCACCCGAAAGGTACCCTACTCACCTGACAACTACTGACGCCTCGCACCCACCTCGGTGACTTCGCGGTGGAGAGGTACAAGCTCGCCAAATCTCGTTATTGACGGCCAGATCATCGAGCCCAGCAGCGGTAAAATCCCCCATGTCATCTCGTCCCGCGGGGAATTAGCCGGGGTGGGTGACGAGCTCATCCCTCTGTCATGGCGAGAATTGCCCATGGCTGCCGAGGGCCAAAGTACCTCTGTCGTGGCCATGTCCCGAGAGGACATCGAGCGGGCAAAGGGTATCGAAGAAGACCAACTGGAAGAGGCTTACGCGGTGGTGGGCGCCCGGGGGCTGGCGCCGACGGCGAAGAAGCCAAAAGCGACGGTACCCAGTGACAACTGGGCAGCTCTTACAAAGGCGATAGCAATTACAGCGGTGTCGAGGGCGGGCTTGCCCCGAAGACCCGCGGCCCCTCTTCGTCGTGACTGGCGAACAGCACTTGGCCCTCGGTCTGGTCGGCCACCATGGTGCCGTCGGCGGCGATGGCGATGAGGCCATAGAGGTCCCCCCGCCGCCGGCCCTCCGCCAGGGTCCGGGTCACGGCGCTGGCCAAATCCATCTCCTCGCTGCGCACCACCACCCGACTGGCCACCGCCTGATCCACCAGCTGTTCCCCTACCCCAGTACACGACACTCCCGCCGTTGGGCTGGCGTAGGTGCCGGCCACCGTGGCCGAATCGCTCACCCGTCCCGGACGCTCGTTGCCCACCCCGCCGGTGGACGTCCCCACCACCAAGACGCCGTTGTCGTCCAGGGCCACCGCCCCCACCGTCCCCGTCCCCTGGGCAGCGGGATCTCGGCCTTGGCGGAACTCCTGGAGGCGGTGGGTGGTGAAGGGAAAGTGGCTGTCCATCCCCACCTGACGGGCAAAACGAGTGGCCTCGGGGCCCGCCAACACCCGATGGGGCTCGGTGGCCAACCGCGCCGCCACGTCGATGGGGTGGCGGACGTATTGAATGTTGATCACCCCGGAGAACACGCCGCGGGCGCCGTCCATGAGGGCGGCGCTCATGCGAATCTCGCCGTCGGCCTGGATGCGCGAGCCGGTGCCGGCGTTGAAAATTTCAAAGTCTTCCAACAGGCGCACGGCGTGGAGCACCGCCTCCCGGGCGCCTTGGGTCAGCAAAACCCCCCAAGCCTCCCGGACGATGGTATCCAGATCCCGCTGGTAGTCGGCGGCCTTGAGGTGCTTGCCTTCGAAATCGGCGATACCGCCGTGGATGATGAGCCGTTTCACGGATAACTCCCGGGGACAAAGGGGGTGGGGAACACCTTTAAACCCTCGGGGCCAGCGCCCCAGAGCCGGTGGGGAGGGTATCGAAGAACGCAACTGGACGGCCCTGGGGCGAGCCCTGCAACTCGCCGTCGGCCATGGCCAACTGGCCGGCCACCACCGTAAACCGGGGCCAACCCGTCACCCAGGTGTCGTGATAGGGGGTCCAGCCACAGCGACTCATAACGCGTTGGTTGTCGATGCGCTGGCGCTGGGCTGTGTCCACCACGGCCAAATCGGCGTCAAACCCCCGGGCAATGCGCCCCTTGCGGCGAATGCCATAGAGCCTGGCGGGCCCACTGGCAGTCAAGTCCACCAACCGCTCCAGGGTCAAGTGCCCTCGGTGGACGTGGTCGAGCATGATGGGTAGTAGAAATTGCACCCCGGGCATCCCCGAGGGGCTGTTGGGGTAGGGTGTGCGCTTTTCCTCCAGGGTGTGGGGGGCGTGGTCGGAGCCGATGACGTCCACCACGCCCTCGGCTAGGGCCGCCCACAGGGCCCGGCGATGGCGTTCGTCCCGCAGGGGGGGATTCATCTGAGCCAAGGTGCCCAGGCGCTCGTAGGCCTCGGGGGCCACCAAGGTCAGGTGCTGGGGGGTCACCTCCACCGAAACCAGGGTTTTGTGGTCGGCCAGCAAGGCCATCTCCTCGGCGGTGGTGACGTGGAGGACGTGGAGGGGATGAGCAAAGGCATTGGCCAACGCCACGATGCGGCGGGTGGCGATCAAGGCCGCCTGTTCGTCGCGCCACACCGGGTGGGCTCGGGGATGGCCGGCCCGTTCCGCCAACGCCCGCCGCTCTCGCAACCGGGTTTCGTCCTCGGCGTGGACGGGCATGCGCCGTCTTGAGCGGGCGAAGAGCCGTTCCAAGGCGGCTTGGTCGTCCACCAGCAAAGGCCCGGTGGACGAGCCCAAAAACAGTTTGATCCCCGCGCAACCCGGCAACCGCTCCCAGTGTTCCCAAGGCGTCTCGGGGTCGGCGGTGGCGCCGATGAAAAAGGCGTGGTGGCACCACATTCTGCCTTGTGCCCGCCGGAGTTTGTCCGCCAAGGCCGTGGCATCGGTGGTGGGGGGTGCGGTGTTGGGCATTTCGAACACCGTGGTAACCCCTCCGGCCACGGCGGCGCGACTGCCGGTCTCCAGATCTTCCTTGGCCGTCAAGCCGGGTTCGCTAAAGTGCACCTGGGTGTCGATGGGCCCGGGCAATACGTGGAGGCCGCGGATGTCCAGGGTCGTCGCCGCCGGCTGCAGGCCCAAGTCCCCCAAGGCGTGGATAGTATCGCCTCGGATGCCGATATCTAGGATCTCGCGCCCGTTGGGGGTGAGACAACAACCCCCCCGCAAGACGAGATCAAAGGGCGGGGTAGCGGCGGTCATGGGGGGCCTTGAAGCTTGGTAAGGGTAAGGGGAAGAGGGCTACTCGCCGCCGGGCCCGGCAAAGCTGAAGCCATAGGGCAACAGCCGCTCGATGTCGAACACCTCGCACAGCACATCGTCGGCGCCGGTGTCGACGAAGATCAAGGCCTCGTCGATTTGGTTTAGACCGGCGAAATCGCGGATCACCTGGCGACAGATACCGCAGGGGGTGCGCTCGGATGTGGGCCTTTCGAGGGCATCGGCTGTGGAGACGGCCAGGTAGCGCAGCCGGCGAAAGCCCAGGGCGGCGGCGTGGTACAAGGCGCTGCGCTCGGCGCAGCAGGTGGCCCCATAGGAACTATTCTCCACGTTGGCACCCACGTGGAGGCGTTCCTCTGGGTCGTCGGCCATGATGAGAGCAGTGCCCACCCGAAACCGGGAGAACGGAGCGTGTGCCTTGCGGGCGGCCAACATCATGCGTTCGACGAGGGCGGGGTCGACGGCGAAGGTCTTGGCGGCGATGGTGTGGCCGGGGATCAGCATCACCCCATTAGCTGTTTCTACACGCGCATCGGGGCGGTGAACCGCGGGTAGGGTGAGTTCGATCATGCCGACAAAGATACGGCAACCAACGGCCTTCGTCCAGGGAACTACAGCGTTTGTCCCTCGGCTTGCCAATCGTGTATCTTTGGCCACTACTCGACACTCATAACCCCTTGTCGCCCACTTCACTGCCCCGTCCTCCGGCCATGACCGACGTCTCCTCCGACGACCTCCCCACGGCCGACGACTGTCTCAAACTCCTGTGGAGCCAGGGGATGATCGAGGCCATCGACTGGGAATTTGCCCGCCTCATGGACACTCTGGCCGGGGCCGAAGCTCGGGGGGACGACGAGCGGCGGGCCTTGGCGTTGGCGAGCGCCCTGGTGTGTCGGGCGGTCTATAGCGGCAACGCCTGCCTACACCTGCGCCAGTGGGCAGCCCAAGTCCTCCTGCGCCCGGGACCCAACCACCCCGCCATCGCCACCCCCGACCTCAAGGTCTGGCGTAGGGCCCTGTACGCGAGCCCGGTGGTCAAACGTCCGGGGAGCTTTGCACCGCTGATTCTCGACGGCACAGATCGCCTCTATTTGTATCGCTATTGGGATTACGAAGACCAATTGGCCCAGGTCCTCAGCCGTCGACTCCACGCGCCCTTGACCGTGGACGAGGGGCGCCTCAAGCGAGGGGTAGAGACGCTGTTTGACCCCACTCCCGAGGCTTGGGGCCAGCGCCTGGCGGCTTGTTTGGCGGTCCTCAAGGCCTTTTGCGTCATCACCGGCGGCCCTGGCACTGGTAAGACTACCACCTTGGTCAAAATCTTGGCGTTGTTGCTCGACCAGTTTGGCTGCGAACTGCGGATCTATCTGGCCGCGCCCACGGGCAAGGCCGCCGCCCGCCTCCAAGAAGCTGTGGCCCGGGGCAAAGTCGCCCTCAAGGGGCGGGTGGGGGAGGCGGTGTTGGCGGCCATCCCCACCAACGCCTCGACCCTCCACCGCCTGTTGGGCCCCCTCCCCGACGGGGTGTATTTTCGCCACCACCGAGACAACCCCCTGGGGTTGGACGTCTTGGTCATCGATGAGGCCTCCATGGTGGATCTGGCGTTGATGACCAAGGCCGCCTGGGCCCTCCCCGACCACGCCCGGCTCATCATGTTGGGGGACCGCGACCAGCTGGCGTCGGTGGAGGCGGGGGCGGTGTTGGCGGAGTTGTGCAATGGCAGCGGCGGCTACAGCGCGGCGTTGGCCGCCCAGCGGGCCAACCTCAGGGGGGCAAACCCCCCCACGGGTCCCGGTACCCCCCTGGACGACGCCATCGCCGCTCTCCAGCACAGCTATCGCTTTGGCGGCGATAGCGGCATCGGCCGCCTGGCTCGGGCCATCAACCAGGGGCGTCTTGGCCAATTGCGGGAGCTGTTGGATCGCCCTCCCAGGGGGGTGCAGGTCCAAGCTCTGGGCACCGATCCCCTGATCGAACTCCTCCAGGCCATGGAGAAGGGCTTTGAAAGCTATTTTCAAGCCGTGGCCAGCGGCGACCCCAACCGGGCCTTTGCCGCCTTTAGCGCCTTCCAGGTCCTCTGCCCCCAGCGTCGAGGTCCCGTGGGGGTAGAGCGCCTCAACGCCGCCTTTGAAGAGGGTCGCCGCCAGGCTTTGGGGCTGCGGGGCGGCGAATGGTACCCCGGTCGGGCGGTCATGGTGACCCGCAACGACTACACCCTCCACCTCTACAATGGCGATGTGGGCATCGCCCTCCCCGACGCCTTGGCCACCAATCGCCTCCGGGTCTATTTCCAGACCTTGGATGGCGGAGTACGCAGTATCGCCATGACGCGACTGCCAGCCTTCGAACCTGCCTTTGCCATCACGGTCCATAAAAGCCAAGGTTCGGAATTCGATGCGATTTTGTTAGTCCTCCCCCCAGAAGAAGTGCCGGTAATGACTCGAGAGCTGATTTATACAGCCATTACTCGGGCCCGGCGCCAAGTGGTGATCTACGGCAACGGCGATGATTTATTGGGCGCCGTCCAACGATCTATTCGCCGGACATCGGGTCTGCGAGACCGCTTGGTGAACGAAGATAACAACAAGCCGCCCCCATCCATCCCGTAATTATCCCTACGTCATTGGAGAACCGTTTTGGCGAAGATCAACCTCGACGACTTGACGAGTGAAGAACTCAGAGAATTGCACCGGGATATCGAAAAAGAAATCCAACTGCGCCATAAGGAGGATGTCCACGAAGCGGTGGATAAGATTCAAAAGCTCGCCGAAGAGGTGGGCATGCCCGTGGAGAAGCTACTGGAATTGAGCAAAACGGGACTCAAGCCCAAGGGTAGCCCCAAATATCAAAACCCCGCCAATCCCAAGCAAACCTGGACGGGGAAGGGCAAGCGACCCAACTGGTTTAAAGAACTCATCGCCCAAGGCGTCGACCCCGCTACCTTACTCATCACCGACTGCGAGGACTCATAGAACCCATAGGCAGGCGTCGAAGCCCCATTGAATCGACGCCCTCGACAGCCTATGGGGTGCGGCGCAGGCGGATGTTGAGCTCTTGGAGTTGGATCTCCGCCACGGGTGCCGGTGCGTGGGTCATGAGGTCGGCGGCGGTCTGGGTTTTGGGAAAGGCGATGACATCGCGGATGGAGCGGCTGCCCGTCATGAGCATCACCAGGCGATCGAGGCCAAAGGCGATGCCCCCGTGGGGAGGGCAACCGTATTTCAGGGCGTCGAGCAAAAAGCCGAACTTGAGTGTTGCCTCTTCGGCGCCTATCCCCAGAATTTCAAACACCGCCCTTTGGATGTCGGAGCGGTGGATGCGCACCGAACCGCCGCCGATTTCGGTGCCGTTGAGCACCATGTCGTAGGCCCGAGACGGCGCCCGGCCCGGGTCTGCCACGAGGGCCTCGGGGTCTTCCACCTTGGGGGCGGTAAAGGGGTGGTGGAGGGCACTCCAGCGCTTGCTGCCTTCGTCCCATTCGAACATGGGAAATTCCACCACCCACATCGGCGCCCAGCCGGAGGCCACCAGGCCGAGGTCGTGGCCCACCTGGACCCGCAGCGCCCCCAAAGAATCGTTGACCACCGACCGCTTGCCCGCGCCGAAAAACAACAGGTCGCCATCGGCCGCCTCGGTGCGGGTCAAGATGGCCTCTAGGGTGGGGTCGGGTAGGTACTTGATGATGGGGGATTGCAGTCCCTCGCGGCCTTGGCTGCGCTGGTTGACTTTGATGTAGGCCAAGCCCTTGGCGCCAAACCTCCCAACGAAATCGGTGTAGTTGTCGATTTCCCGCCGGGTGAGACGGCGGCCCCCCTCGGGAACCTTGAGGACCGCCACCCTGCCATTGGGGTCGAGGGCGGGTTCGGCGAACACCTTGAAATCCACCGCCGCCATGAGGTCCGACAGTTCCACCAGGGTCAAGGGAATGCGCAGGTCGGGCTTGTCGGAGCCAAATCGATCCATGGCTTCCCCGTAGGTCAGACGGGGAAAGGGATCCACCAAGTCCACCTCCAGCACCTGGTGGAACAGGGTGCGGATCAAAGTCTCCATGAGCTCGGTGATCGCCGCCTCGTCCATGAACGAGGTCTCGATGTCCAGCTGGGTGAATTCCGGTTGGCGGTCGGCCCGTAGGTCCTCGTCGCGAAAGCAGCGGACGATTTGGTAATACCGGTCAAAGCCCGCCATCATAAACAATTGCTTGAACAACTGGGGCGACTGGGGCAGGGCGAAGAAGCTCCCCGGATGGGTGCGGCTGGGAACCAGATAGTCCCGCGCCCCTTCGGGGGTAGCCTTGGTCAACACGGGGGTTTCCAGATCCACAAAGCCGGCTTGGTCCAAAAACTGCCGCAGGTTGCGGGTCACTCGGGCCCTGAGCATCAACCGCTGCTGCATCTCGGGCCGGCGCAAGTCCAAGTAACGGTAGCGAAGTCTGACCTCTTCGGAGACGTCCTCGTCGTCCAGCTGAAAGGGCAGGGCTTCGGAGCGGTTGAGGATGGCGAGGTCTTTGGCCAACACTTCGATGAGTCCCGTGGGCAGCTGGGGGTTCTCGGTGCCCGCGGGCCGGCGGCGCACCCGACCTTTGAGGTGTAGGACGTATTCGTTGCGGGCCCGGTCGGCGGCGGCGAAGGCCTCGGGGGTATCGGGGTCGATGACCACTTGTACCGTACCGCTCACATCGCGCAAATCGATGAAGATCACCCCGCCGTGGTCGCGACGCCGGTTGACCCAGCCGCAGAGTTCAACCGTTTGGTCGAGGCAGTGTTCGTTGACGTGCCCGCAATAGTGGCTGCGCATGGAGGCCGTTCCTGATGAGATTCGCGGTTAGGGGAAACCAAATAGGGCGAATCCGCAATGGTACGGCCAGCGACCAACGACTGCAATGTCGCCCGCCGGGAGGGGCGGCCAGGTGACAAACCCCTCCTCGCCAGGGGCTCAGGTGGGGTTTGTCGGGGGAGAGGTGGAGGTGGGGGTAGAGGTCGAGGGGCTGTTTTTCCCTCCACCGTCACTGCCGGTGGGCTTGGCCTTGGCGGCGGCGTCGCTCTGGGTACTGCCGTTGGCCTT
>JBHJHK010000235.1:0-9724 GCA_050330975.1 Candidatus Competibacterales bacterium
ATCGTCGCCCGGGACATCGCCACTTTGCTGGAACAGGCTTCGGGCCGGGAGGTGTTGGTCAACGGCCAGCCCCAGGTATTGGAGCTCGCCGGCGCCCAACTCGAGGTCATCGCCCCCGATTGGCGCAGTGAGTTTTTGTCCATTATCACCAACCCCAATATCGCCTTTATCTTGATGCTCATCGGCATCTACGGTTTGATCTTTGAGTTCTCCAACCCCGGGGCTCTGGTGCCGGGGACCATCGGCGGCATCTGTTTGATCACCGCCTTTTTCGCCCTGGACGTCTTGCCCCTCAACTACGCCGGTCTGGCCCTGCTGATCCTCGGGGTGGCCCTCATGGTCGCCGAGGCGTTTGTGCCCTCCTTTGGCATTTTGGGGTTGGGGGGCATAGTTGCCTTTGCCATGGGGGCGACGCTGTTGTTCGACACCGAAGCGCCGGGTTTTGAGCTGTCGTGGTGGGTCATCGGTTCCACCACCGCCGCCGTGGCGTTGTTGTCCATGGTGATATTGACCATCGCCGTCAGGGCCCAGTGGCGCCCGGTCCTGGGGGGCCGCCAGGGGGCGCGGGGCTCGGTGGGCAAGGTGGTGAGTTGGTCGGGGAACCGGGGGCGGGTGTTGGTGGACGGCGAAGTGTGGCAGGCCACCTCCACGGCTGCCTCCCTGGCCGAAGGCCAATGGGTCCAGATCAGCGAGCGGCGGGGACTGGTGCTGCTGGTGGAGCCCAACCGTCCGCCCGCGGCCTACCCGCCGGTGTAATTGCCCCCGCCATCCACGTGTTTGCCGTGAGGACATTGCCATGTTGCCCGTTGTCACCGTTATAATCTTCGCCCTCATCGCCCTGTTGTTTTCCTTCTTCCGCATTCTCCGGGAGTACGAACGGGCGGTGGTCTTCACCCTGGGTCGTTACACCGGGGTGAAGGGTCCGGGTCTGATCATCATCGTTCCCTTTGTCCAACAGCTGGTGCGGGTGGACATTCGCACCCGGGTATTAGACGTGCCCTCCCAAGACGTCATTTCCCAAGACAACGTCTCGGTGCGGGTCAACGCCGTGATCTACTTTCGGGTGGTGGACGCCGAAAAGGCCATCATCCAGGTGGAAGAGTTCATGGGGGCCACCAGTCAATTGGCCCAGACCACCCTGCGCTCGGTGTTGGGCAAACACGAATTGGACGAGATGCTCTCGGAGCGCGACAAGCTCAACGCCGACATCCAGGCCATCTTGGACGAGCAGACCGATGGTTGGGGTATCAAAGTGGCCAACGTGGAGATCAAGCACGTGGACCTCGACGAGAGCATGATCCGGGCCATCGCCCGCCAGGCCGAGGCCGAGCGGCTGCGGCGGGCCAAGATCATCAACGCCGAGGGGGAACAGCAGGCGGCCCAGAAACTGGTGGACGCCGCCGACATTTTATCCGGACGGCCCCAGGCCATGCAGCTGCGCTACCTGGCCACCCTCTACGACGTGGCCGGGGAAAAGAACTCCACCATTGTCTTTCCCTTCCCCATGGACCTGCTCCAGGGCTTCTTCCAGGGCCAGGGGCCGACCAAGCCCCAGGGGGCTGGTGTCCAGGCCGGTGGCGCCATCCCCGAGGTGGCTTTGAACAAGACCGACAACGTCTGACTTTCTCCCCTCCATGGGCACCTCGGGTTAAGCTTGGGGTCTGCGCCGGGGCCAAGGCCCCGGAGCCATTTCCCCCCAGCCAACCCAGGGCCCGTCGATGACTGCCACTGTCGCCAATCTCCCCCAGCGCCCTTCTCCGGTTTCCCCTGTGTCCGCCTCCCCAAGCCCCGCCCCTGAGCGGTGCGACATCTTGGTGGTGGGGGGCGGACCGGCGGGGTCGGCCATCGCCACCTTATTGCACCGGCGGGGCTACCGGGTGGTGCTAGTCGAAAAGGACACCCACCCCCGCTTCCACATCGGCGAGTCGCTATTGCCCCTCACCTTGCCCATTTTGGCGGAACTCGGGGTGCTGGAGGCCGTGGCAGCCACGGGTATCCCCAAGTACGGCGCTGAGTTTGGCCGCGACCGTGGGCGCCAGAGCATCTACTTCGCCGAGGCCATGGACAAAATCCACCCCATGGCCTATCAGGTGCGCCGGGCCGAGTTCGACGGCTTGCTGTTCGACAATGCCAAAGCCCAGGGGGTCGAGGTCCACAGCGAGACCAAAGTGGTGGCCGTGGATCTCGAGGAGGAGGCCCACGCAGTGGTGGAGACGGTGGATGCCAGCGGCCGGGGGCGCCAATGGCGGGCGCGGTTTGTGGTGGATGCCAGCGGCCGCGACACCCTGTTGGCCCGCAAGTTGAACCTCAAGCGCAAGAACCCCCGCCACCAGAGCGCGGCGATCTTTGGCCATTTCCGCGGCGTGGCGCGGTTGCCGGGGCGCGATGCTGGCAATATCAGCATCTATTGGTTTCCCCACGGTTGGATGTGGTTGATTCCCCTGCCCGACGCTGTCGTCAGCGTCGGCGCCGTGTGTTGGCCCGAGTACCTCAAAACCCGCCGCTGCAGCCTCGAGGCATTTTTGTGGCAGACCATCGCCCTGTGTCCAGCGGCGCAAAGCCGCATGGCCGAGGCGAGGCTCGCCGGCGAGGCCCGGGCCACGGGGAATTATTCCTACAGGGCTACGGCCATGTACGGACCCCGCCATTTGTTGGTGGGGGATGCCTTTGCCTTTATCGACCCGGTGTTCTCCAGCGGTGTCCATTTGGCCTTGAGCAGTGCCGCCTCGGGGGCGGCGGCTATCGATGGCCACCTGCGCCACTTCACCCCCAAGGCCAAGCCCTTGGCGGCCCACGCCCGGCGCATGAATCGGGGTATCGACACCGTGGCCTGGTTTATCTACCGCTTCACCTCGCCGGCCATGGAGCAATTGTTTATGAATCCCCGCGACGTCTTGGGGATGAAGGCGGCGCTGATTTCGGTATTGGCGGGAGATGTGTTCCGCAACACCCCCACGCGAGTGCCCCTGTGGCTCTTCAAGGGGGTCTACTACCTCACTTCCCTTGGACTGTGGTCCCAGGCCTGGACCGCCCGGCGGCGGCGGCGCAATAGCGCACAAATTGTGTTCACCGGGGGGACGACGCCCGAGGATCGATCGGCGGTTTGAGGATTGCCAAAAGGGAGCATACGGGCCCGGGGAAATGGTGTCGCAGCGAGATCGGCGTCGGGGTGGATTTGCGATACCGCAGGACGTCCCGTTGTAACGTCCCTCGAGGCCCACCCATCTACCCAGTTGAACGCGGCGGGGCTGTTGCGCCTTCGGCCCGGCGGGCACTCTTTCCGCTTTCTGGAACCTCGGCTACACATTGCCAAATTGTCATGTCTATAGCTATTCGTCGCGCGCTCATCGAGCCCCTCAACGCCGTTGGAGTGTTGCTGGCACGGGCTGGATGGCGGGGACCGAGCCTGGCTGAAGACGATTTACTCGCCGCTGCCCGGCGCGTGGCCAGGTTGGAGGATTTTGGCCCAGAGGCGTATCTCGCCCCCCTCCCCGTGCTGCTCCGCGCCTTGGAGGGGGAGGCGCAGTTAAATCTGGTGGGGCGCGTGGCCACCCGCGCCTATCTCTTGGAATTGTTGACCAACCGGCTGAGGATCAGCGCCGATCGCAGGGGCCATCCCGCCATTGCCGCCCAGGAAATCCGCGCGCCGCTCATCATCACCGGATTGCCGCGGACTGGATCGACGCTCCTCCACGGCCTTTTGGCCCAGGATCCCGCCCTGCGGGCGCCGGCCACCTGGGAAGTGATGATGCCATCGCCGCCGCCCGAGGGGGGCGAGACGGGAGGGGGTGGGCGGATTGCCGCAGTGGCGAGGCGGCTGGCGTGGGCCGACCGCTTGATCCCCAGCTTTAAGGCGATCCACCCCATGGGCGCCCAATTGCCCCAAGAGTGTATCGCCATCATGGGGCATGCCTTTGCTTCCATTCAATTTCCCACTACCTACTACATCCCCAGCTACCAGCGCTGGCTCGACGCTGTTGATCTGGAACTGGCCTATCGCTGCCATCGAGAGTTTCTCCAGCATCTCCAGTATCGCCATTGGGCCCAGCGCTGGGTGCTCAAGGCGCCCGGTCATCTCTTCTCCCTTGAGGCGCTGTTTGCCGTCTACCCCGATGCCTGTATCGTCCAGACTCACCGCGATCCGCTGACGGTGACCGCCTCCATCGTCAGCTTAGTGGTGGCCCTGCGGCGGGCCTTTAGCGACGCGGTGGACCCCATTGACGTCGCCCAACAATGGGCGCCCCGGTGGGCAATGGGTCTCGCCTCGGCGCTGGCCTTTCGCGATTCCGGGGCGGTGGCCGCCGAGCGCTTTTTCGACCTCCAGTACACCGATCTACTGAGGGATCCCCTGGCCGCGGTGCGATCCATCTATCGACACTTCGATCTGCCCCTCAGCCCCTTGGCCGTGGCGCGGATGAAGGGCTTTTTGGCGGAAAATCCCCAGCACAAGCACGGGCGCCACAGCTACTCCCTGGAGGCCTTTGGCCTCGATTACCACACCGAGCGGCGGCGTTACGCCAGCTACTGTGAGCGCTTTTCTCCGGGATAATGGAGGTGTTGTCGCTGCCAGGGGCGGCCCGCCTCTGGATTGTTATACAAAGATATTGTTATACAAAGACGTTTGAGTCGGCACGTTTCGAGCGCCGCTGATTTTAGCCCATTTTTCATCTATATTCGAAGGGTGGATGCCCCGTGGAGGGTATTTGCATCTCCGATGAAGAAATCATAAAAAAACTATCGAAAAATCTTATACATACCATAATCATCTAAACCGCCTTAAGGAGGCTAAACCATGGTTCTACTAAGCCGCCGTCGCTGTTTACAAGGTGCTGCCGCTGCCGTCGCTTCGGCGGCGGTATTGCGCAATACCCCAGCATTCGCCCGCGACTTTGGCCAAATCCATCGCTATCCCGATCCCGCCTGGCAGGTCCACGACAAGCGTTTTGGCAAATACATGATTGGCAACACTCCACTGATGCGAGAGTGGAGCGGTTCGCTCTGGGCGGAAGGGGCGGCCTGGAATGGGGTAGGGCGCTACGTGGTCTTTAGCGATATCCCCAACAATCGCCAACTGCGCTGGGATGAGGTGACCGGCCAGGTCACCCTACTGCGTCAACCCTCTAACTTCTCCAACGGCAACACCTTTGATTTCCAAGGGCGCCAGCTCTCCTGCGAGCACTCCACCGCCCGGGTGGTGCGCCACGAGTGGAGCGGTGAACCGACGGTGCTCGCGGAGAGCTACGACGGCAAGCCCCTCAACGCCCCCAACGACATCGTGGTCCATCCCGCCGATGGGGGTATGATCTTCACCGATCCAGGCTACGGCAGCCACTGGTGGTACGAGGGCGCTGTCCGGGAGCTACAACTGCCCACCGCCGTCTACCACATCGATGCCATAAGTGGAAAACTCACCAAGCTCAGCGACGAGATCTACAAGCCCAACGGGCTCTGCTTCTCAGCGGATTACAAAACCCTCTACGTCGCCGATACGGCGGCCACCCACTTTGACGCCCCAGCTGGCATTATCGCCTGGGATGTGGTGGATAACGGTCGCCAACTCACTAATCGTCGGGAGTTTGTCATCCTTGAGCGGGGGTTTCACGACGGTATTCGCGCCGATGCCGACGGCAATATCTGGGCGGCCACCGCCTTTGGCGGCGAAGGGATTGACGGGGTCCATGTCTATGACCCCGAAGGGGTTCGCCTCGGGCAGATCCTGATGCCAGAGTCCTGCGCCAACTTGTGCTTTGTTGGCAAACGGCGCAATCGGCTCTTTATCTGTGGCAGTCAGTCGGTCTACACCCTCTATACAGCAGCGGTGGCCGCCCATATCTCCTAATGGGAGCTAATTAATTTAGCCCTGGGATCAGGGGAGTTGCGCGTTCCTCGCTCCCTTGCCCAGAGGGGAGGCCTATGGGCTCAGTCGTTGTTCGAGCCTATCGATCTGGGCTTGGTCATTTAACTCCCCGCTGGCTTTTTGTACAACTTCCCTGGCCTCGCCTTCTCTCCCCTGTTCGAGCAAGACGTCGACGATCTCCATCACTTGGGTTGTGAACACCATACCCAGGGTCGTTGCCACCTGATCTCGCCTCGCGGCGTTTTGGTCTGTCGACGAAATACCAAGGGTGCTCTTATACAAGCGCAACGCCTTATCGTATTTAGCCCTGTGGTCGAAACCATCATCCAGTAGGGCATACTCTTGTTCTTCGATCAGCACGCTTTCGATGGTGGTAAAAAAAGATTGAGCCATTGCTTTATTTGTTTCTCTCAATTGAGTGTATAGCTCCACGCTGTCAGCATTTTTCTCGAGTAATTGATTGACTGTCACCACAAAGCGAAAATCGCCGAGAATGCCTTTACCCGACAGCAGTTTTTTCTTTGTGAGGTTGTTTTTTTTCAACAGTTCTTCCATGGCTAATGGATAAATCAAGGCCAGTTTGTACCATTCCGATAAGGCAAAATCTAGGTTATTTTTGGTAAAGTTGGTACCGTGAATCAATATGTTGTCGAATAACCAAAGGTGATTTTCAAGGGCACTTTGGTAGTTACCCTGAATTCTTTCTGACATGGCTTCGGTCAAAGTCACCATGGGATTGGGATCCCCTGATAACTTCGGGGGATTCGCCCATACTGTGAAAGGCAGTGTCAGAATCAGCAAGGCAAAAAAAGGTGTTGTTCCCACCGACACTTTTATCCCTCCAGTTTGCGATAGTTTGCCGTTGGTTGTGACCTGCCAAATCGAGTGCAGCATGGCCATGGTGTCTCCCCCTCGTCGTCTAGCGGTTTACCCAGGCGTGACCATGGGTTGGCGACGGAGATCGCCCGGCTGGCCATCCTGGGGATTTGCCCTGGGAGAGAATATCGTGGGTTTGCGATTTCCCCCCGAGGCCGGGGGGCCGGGGTCTAGGCGTTGGCCCATGGGCCACGCCGTGGAACTAGCCCCAGCCGGTATTGATGTGCCCGCCTTGGGCCATCGAGCTTGGGAGGTGAGACCCGGCCTGGGGAGCAAGGCGCAGTGGGTGTTGCAGAGTTATCTCGACAATGCTGGGCCGTAGGGGTGGCCGATCCCGGGGGGGGGCGTCTTCACCCCGGGGGGCGCGGCCCTCAAATCACCCCCGCCCGCAGGCGATTTTGAATGGCGTTGTCCAAGTTGTTCACCCAGACGTTGTAGCGGGGGTGAATCTCGCCAGTGGCGGGGTCGTAGTTCAGGTTGGAGCTATTGCGATAGACGATGTCATAGCGCTCGCTGTTGAAAAAAATATCCACCTGGGCCATGTGGCTTCTGATAAATAGGGTGCCGATGAGATGACCGCGCCCAGCGCCGCTTATCTCCCACCCCAGGTCTCCCCCGGCGGAGATGATGGCGCGGCGCACCTGCCTGGTACTGGTGGGTTGGTCTTCAACAGTCTCTGTCACCGAGGAATCCTGGACGTTGCGGATGGGGGCAGTGCCAGCACAGCCCAGGAGCAGCGCCGCACAGAGGGCAAAGAGGACGGAATAACGACAACTGATCAAGGTCTTCACAATTCCTCCTTCTCCGAAGCCAAGGGAACGTCAAAGGTGGGGACCAAGCGCCACCACACCCCCAGACAGCGCAGCAGACCCGGCAAGCACAACCCGCGACTGATGAGCTTCCAGGCCACCATTTTGGTGATGAGGGCCGTGTCCCAAAAGGGGCGGTAGTAACTGGCCCGGGCGTTGGAATAGTACAACGCTTCCACGGCCACCGCACGGATGGCAAAACCCTTGCGCGCCGCTTCGATGAGCAGCTCGCTCTCGAATACAAAACTGTGGGCCCGGTCGCAGGGCAGACGCACGGCCTCCAGCAGGGCGGCCGGGTAGAGGCGAAATCCCGACTGGGTGTCCGGCAAAGGTCGCCCCGCCGCCCAAGAGATCCAAAAGTTGGCCTGGCGATTGGCAAAGCGCCGCAGGGGCGGCACCCGCTCCTGGTTTTGCAACCGCGCGGCGACGATCAAGGCCCGGGGCCGATCTTTGGCCAACGCCAACAGCCGGGGCATGTCCTCGGGGCGGTGTTGGCCATCGGCGTCCAGGGTGATGACTCCCGTGGCCCCCCGCTCCAGGGCATGGGCCATACCCCGCCATAAACTGGCGGCCTTGCCGCGATTCTCCCCGTGGCGCAACACCGTCACCGGCAGGGTGGCCAAACACTGGGCCGTGGCATCGACGGAGCCATCGTCGACGACGATCACCCAGTCGAGCTGGGCCAGGGCGCGGGTGGCGACCTCACGGATGGTGGTGGCCTCGTTGTAGGCCGGGATGACGACGGCGATGGTCATAAAGAGCGCACTTAGGCCATAAATCCGTTGACGTTGATAACCTGCCCCGAGATGTACCCCCCGGCCTCGGAGGCCAAAAAGGCCACCGGCGCCGCCACCTCATGGGGGGTGCCAGCCCGCTGGAGGGGCACCAACCGCTTGAGGGTGGCGGCGTCGAACTCCGCCGTGGCGATGCGCCCCTCGACGATCCCCGGCGCCACGGCATTGACCGTCACCCCCCGGGAAGCCACTTCCAGGGCCAAGGCCTTGGTGGCGCCGTGGAGGCCGGCCTTGGCGGCGGCGTAGTTGGTCTGGCCCCGGTTGCCCAAGATGGCGCTCACCGAGGTGATGGTGATGATCCGCCCCCAACGGGTGCGGAGCATGGGCAACAACAGGGGCTGGGTGACGTGGAAAAAGCCGTGGAGGTTGACGTCGATGACCCGCCGCCACTGTTCAAAGCCCATCCCCGCCATCACCCCGTCGTCGTAGATGCCGGCGTTGTTCACCACAATCTGGATGGGGCCATGGGCCAGCAACGCCTCCAAACTGGCGGCCACTGCCGGACCGTCGGTGACGTCAAAGGCCACCGCCTGGGCCGACCCCCCGTGGGTTTGGATCTCCGCCGCTAGGGCTTCGGCTGCGGCGAGGCGGCGGTGGGCGTGGATGATGACGTGACAATCGGCCGCCGCCAATTGCCGGCAGATGGCGCCGCCCAAGTCGCCGCTGCCCCCGGTGACCAGGGCCCGCCGCTTCAAGGCCCATCCCCGCCAAAGAAGGGCGCCACCTCGACCGCCAGGGGTCCATCGGGGCCGTGGTCGAGCCCGACCCGCCCCGCCGTCCCCTCGGCCAACGCAGCCAACAGCGGCAGGGCGCGGGCGGCGGGATTGGCCAGGCGCAGGGCCTCTAGGCCGGGGTCCAGCAACGGGCAAGGGGCGGCGGCCAGCGGGGTGGCCAGCGGGGTCAACTGCGCCCAGCTGTGGGGGGTGGGGCGGGGGCACAACACCGCGGCCACGGCAAAGGGCACCGGGGCGGTGGCGCCGCTCGCCAGGGGGGGTGGCGCCGGTTGCTCGTAGACCACCAACAGCACGCGGCAGTCGTCGGCCACCGCCCAACTGTAGGCCTCCAACAGCCCGGCGGCAAAGGTCCCCTCCCGGGCCGAGAGGCTCACCAAGGGGCGGGGGCTGCGGGTGGCCAAGCTCCAATAGCCCCCCGGGGCGTTGTGGACCGAGTTGTGAAACTGGGTGGGGGACACCGCCCGGGTCGGCTGACTTGTGGCGTGGCACAGGGCGTGGAGGACGTCGTTATCGCCGCTGGGCGAGGCGAACACCCCCGCCAGAGCGGCGGGGTCGACTTCCGCCTGGGCCACGGCGTCGAAGGCCGCCGCCAGGGCCAAGCGCACCGTGGCCGTGGTTCGGCGGCGCTCGTTGGCGGCGAGTTGAGGGGGGGGC
>JBHJHK010000236.1:0-9158 GCA_050330975.1 Candidatus Competibacterales bacterium
GCCGGTGTCGGCCAAACAGGCGGCGATGAGTTCGCTGTCCACCAACAAAGCTCCGTCCACCGCCGCTTCGGCCAAGCTCGCCGCCCTGAGCCAGGCGCGCCAACCTTTGTCGTAGCCCACCGTAGACACCAAGCCTTGGGCGGCGGCGAGAAAATCCTCCCAAGGTGCGCCAGCTGCCGCCAGAGTCGCCCCTTGCCCCGGGGCCATCGCCGGAGTGATGACGTCGACACTCAGCCGCTCGCAGGCCACCCCCGCCCAGCGCCCCAGGCCATGGCGCACCTCCAAATCCACCCCGGTGCCGTCGTCGTCGCTGGGCCACACTTCGGTCAGAATGCGCACATGGATCCCCGGATGGGCGGCTTGGAAGGCGTGGAGGCGCGGCGCCAGCCACATGGCTCCAAAGGACACCGAGCAGCGCAGGGTCAAAAACAACTGCTGGCGGTGGGCAAAGGCCTCCCTGAGGCCCGCTTCTAAACCGTCTAGCGCCCCCGCAACCGAGGGCAGCAGAGCGGCGCCGTCCTCGGTGAGGCTCAGGCCCCGCTGTTGGCGGCGAAACAACGCCGCACCCACCCAGCTCTCCAGCAGGCGGACGTGTTGGCTCACCGCCGCCGGGGTCAGGTGGAGCTCCTCGGCGGCAGCGGCAAAGCTCGCCCGGCGCGCCGCCGCCTCAAAGGTGCGCAGCCAGGCCAGGGGAGGGAGGGCGCGGGTCATGGCCAGGGGTAACACCAGCGACGACCCCAGGACGGGATGATCCACAACAAAAAGCGGGGTACGGGAACAAAATCCATTGTTTGTGGCCGGGTATGGCCCCTGTCTATGCTGAAGTTGCCTTGGAGATAGACCTTACCACGCCCCCTTGCCACCCCCGAGGATTCCCCGCCATGACCACCGCTGCTCCCGTCCAACACCCCGGCGCCACCGCTGATCCCACCGCGACCCTCCAGGCCGTGGACCGCGGCTCCCGCCACCTGGTGGTCCACTGGGCCGACGGCCACCAAAGCCGCTACAACTACCTGTGGCTGCGGGACAACTGCCCGTCGGGGGGCTCTAAACTCAGCGCCGTGCGCACCTTTACCGTGGTGGACATGGACCCCGACCTCGCCCCCGTCCAGGTCGAACGACAAGACCCCCATAGCTTGACCATCACCTGGCCGGGGGGGGCCACCTCGGTGTTCCAGGGGACGTGGTTGCGGAACCACTGCCACGAGCCCGCCAGCGTCGCCGCCCGCAAGCGCCCCCTGCAGCCCTGGACCGCCGCCCAACTCCAAGGGCAACTGCCCAGCGCCGACCTCGCGGCCGTGGAGACCGACCCCGTCCAGCAGCTGGGTTTCTTGGAACAACTGGCCGACTACGGCTTTGTCCTGGTGAGGGGCGTCCCCGCCAAACCCGAGGGCACCGAGCGCCTGGCTCGCCAAGTGGGCTATATCCGCGAGACGGACTTCGGCCGGGTGTTCGACATCATCAGCGAGCCCACGGCCTGGGATCTGTCCCAATCTCAAGAAGCCCTCCACCCCCACACCGACGACCCCTACCGCTATTCACCCCCGGGAATCAGCGTCCTCCATTGTCTCCAGGCCAGCGAAGGGGAGGGGGGTAGATCCTTGATGGTCGATGGCCTGGGAGCCTGCCTGGCCTTGAGGCAAGCCGACCCCTGTGCTTTTGAGCTGCTGGCCACCGTTGCCGTACCCTTTATCCGCTACCGGGAAGACCCCGTGCCCCAGGGGGCCGATGTCCATTTGCGGGCCGTCGCCCCGGTGATCAACCTCGACCGCGACGGCGACGTCTGCGGCCTGCGCTTCCACGAGCGCTCCATGGCGCCCCTGGACATGGATCCCGCCCTGATGGACGATTACTACAGGGCTTTGATCGAGCTCTGCCGCCTCCTCTACGGCGAGCGCTTTTGCATCGGCCATCAACTGCAACCGGGAGAGGCCTGGGTGTTCGACAACCAGCGGGTCCTCCACGGCCGCAGCAGTTTCAAGGGGGGCAGTGGCCGTCGCCACCTGCGCATCTGCACCACAGATCGCGATGCCTTCCACAGTCGGCTGCGGTTGGCCCTGTCTCGCCACCAGCGCCCCGGGGCCCACGACGCCCTGCCCGCCGGCGCCCTGTGACGGCCCACGTCCCCACCACCGAGGAGCTTCGCCATGTCCCATGATGTCTCCCACCCCCCCCTCCCCGGGGTCTACGGTCCCGCCAGTCGCCTGCCCCGCCAGGGGTTGTACATCGACGGCGCCCCGGTGGACGCCGCGGGCGAAGAGACCTTTGCCAGCATTTACCCCGGCTCCAACGCCGAGATTTGCCAGGTCCAACAGGCCACAGAGGCCGACGTGGACGCCGCCGTCAAGGCCGCCCAGGGGGCCTTTCGCCCCTGGGCCAAGACCCCGGCGGCGGAGCGGGGCAACATCCTGCGCCGGGCGGCGGCGTTGCTCCGGGCCCGCAACGACGAGTTGGCCGAGCTGGAAACCCTGGACACCGGCAAGCCCATCGCCGAGACCCCCACGGTGGATATCATCACCGGGGCCGAGGTGTTGGAGTACTACGCCAACATCGCCCAAGCCCTCCACGGCGACCACATCGACCTGCCACCTAAGGCCTTCGCCCTCATGCGCCGGGAGCCTTTGGGGGTCTGTGCCGGCATCGGCGCCTGGAACTACCCCATCCAGATCGCCATGTGGAAGTCGGCGCCGGCCCTAGCCTGTGGCAACACCATGGTGTTCAAGCCGGCGGAGCTGACGCCGTTGGGGGCCCTGCAGTTGGCGGCCATCTACAGTGAAGCCGGCTTGCCACCGGGGGTATTCAACGTGGTCCAAGGGGACGCCCGGGTGGGGCAGATGCTCACCCGTCACCCTGGAATCGCCAAGGTGTCCCTCACCGGCGAAGCCGGTACGGGCAAACTGGTCATGGCCGATGCCGCCCGCAGCAGTCTGAAACACGTCTCGTTGGAACTGGGGGGGAAGTCCCCCTTGATCGTCTTTGCCGACGCCGACGTGGACAGCGCCATCAACGCCGCTTTGCTGGCCAATTTCTATTCGGCGGGAGAGGTGTGTTCCAACGGCACTCGGGTGTTTGTCCAGCGCCCCCTCTACCAAGACTTCATCGCCCGGCTGGCACCCCGCACCGCCGAGATGGTGGTGGGGGATCCCTTCGATCCCCACACCCAGGTGGGGGCCCTCATCAGCCGGGAACACCGGGACAAGGTGGCGGGATACCTCGAGGCCGCCGTGGCCAGCGGCGCCCGCCATGTGGTGGGGGGGGAAGTGGTGACCACGGGGCCCTTGGCCGCCGGCAACTTTATCACCCCAGCGATATTCGCCGATTGCCGCGATGACATGGTCTTCGTCCGCGAAGAGATCTTTGGCCCCGTCATGGCCGTACTGCCCTTTGACGGCGAAGACGAGGTGGTCGAGCGGGCCAACGCCACGGACTACGGCCTGTCGGGGGCGGTGTTCACCCGGGACTTCCCCCGGGCCCATCGGGTGGCCCAGGACCTCCAGGCCGGTACCGTGTGGATCAACGACTACAACGCCCTGCCCCCAGAGATCCCCTTTGGCGGCTATAAGCACTCGGGAATCGGCCGGGAGAACGGCCTCCAGACCATCGAGGCCTACACCCAGGTCAAGACCATCTACGCCAACCTAGGTCCCGTGGCCCGGGTGTACTGAGCCCGTGGTCCGGTACGATTACATCATCGTCGGGGGCGGCACCGCCGGCTGTGTCCTGGCCAACCGGTTGTCGGCCGACCCCACCACCCGGGTGCTGATGTGTGAGGCCGGCCCCCCCGACAACGCTTGGATATTGCACATGCCCGCCGGGCTGCGCTCGGTGTTCAAACCCTCCAGCCGCTTTAATTGGTGGTTTGAGACCACGCCCCAACCCCACCTGGACGGCCGCACCGTTGCCCAGCCCCGGGGTAAGACCCTCGGGGGGTCGTCGTCCATCAACGGCATGACCTTTTTGCGAGGCCATCCAAAGGACTACGACGACTGGGAGGCTCTGGGTTGCCGGGGTTGGAACTACGCCCGTTGTCTGCCGGTGTTCCGCGACCTGGAGCATTGCGGCCACGGTGATGACCGCTACCGGGGTCGCACGGGCCCCGTGGGGGTCCAGCGCCAAGAGCGGCTCTCACCCCTCAACGAGGCCTTTCTAGCGGCGGGCGCCGAGGCGGGCTTTCCCGCCAGCGACGACCCCAACGGGGGAGACCCCGAGGGCTTTTGTCGCTTTGACATGAGCGTTTTCCGGGGCCGCCGCTCCAGCGCCGCCCGTTGTTATCTCCACCCCATCGCCCGGCGGCCCAACTTGGCGGTGGTCACCGGATGCTTGGTCCACCGGGTGCACCTCAAGGGCCCCCGGGCCGTGGGGGTCGCCCTCCAGGGGCCAGGAGGGGCGGTGGAGACCGTGGCTGCGGAGCGGGAGGTGATCCTCTGTGCCGGGGCCTTCGCCAGCCCCCAGTTGTTGATGCTGTCGGGGATCGGCCCCCCCGACCACCTGGGGCGCCACGGCATTGCCGTCCGCCATCCCCTCCCCGGAGTGGGGCAAAACCTCCAAGACCACCTGGAAGTCCATGTCCAAGTGGAAACCCACCGTCCCGTCTCCCTCAACCGCGAGTTGCAGCCCCACCGCATGCTGTGGGCGGGCCTCCAATGGTTTGTCGCCAAACGGGGAGTGGCGGCGGTCAACCAGTGCCATGTGGGGGCCTTTGTCAAAAGTGAGCCGGGGTTGGCCCGCCCCGACCTGCAGATGCACTTTTTCCCCCTGTTCTTCGACGCCCAGTGGTTGCCGCGGCCCGACGTCTACGGCTACCGCCTGGGGGTGGGGCCCGTGCGCCCCAAGAGTCGCGGCAGCGTGACCCTAAGCTCTGCCCGGGTGACGGACCCACCCTTGATCGACCCCAACTATCTGGCCTTGGAAGAAGATCGCCGGGCCATGGTCCAAGGCCTCAATTTGGCCCGGGAGATCCTCGCCCAGCCGGCCTTTCGCCCTTTCCACCAGCGGGAGTGGCTGCCGGGCAGCGACATCCGCAGCAAAGCCGCCCTCGCCGGATTTATCCGCGCCCACGCCGCCAGCGCCTACCACCCCTGTGGCACCTGCGCCATGGGACCCGATGACGACCCCGAGGCGGTGGTGGACCCCCAGCTGCGGGTGCGGGGGCTAGAGGGGTTGCGGGTGGTGGACGCGTCGGTCATGCCCCGCCTGGTGGGGGCCAATATCAACCCGGCGGTGCTGATGATCGCCGAGCGCGGCGCCCGGGCCATCCTCGCCCCGGGCTGAGGGGGCGGAAGGCCGGCGCCGAGAAGTGCAGGGGGTGGGGTTAGCCCGCGGCCAGGGCGCCGGTTTCTTGGGTCTCGGCGCCGGAGGCCACCCCCGGCTGGATCGCCCGCACCAGCTCCTTCATGTTGAGAAGGCCCACGGGGTTGCCGTCGCGGACCACCACATAGGCCAAGTTGGTGTCCCCTTCGGACAGGGCGATGACCTTCTCCAGATTGTCGTCCCAATCCACTTCCCCCGCCGTGTCCGGGGGTACGGGCCCCTTGAGGGGCTTCATCACCGAGCGCACCCGCAACACCCGGGCGCGGTTGATATCGCTGACGAAATCCTCCACATAGGGATCGGCGGGTTGGAGCAAGATCCGCTGGGGCTCACCGGCTTGGACAATGGCGCCGTCCTTCAAGATCACCAGGTGGTCCGCCAGCTTCAAGGCCTCGTCTAGGTCGTGGGAAATGAACACGATGGTCTTGTGCAAGGTGCGCTGGAGCTCCAGGAGCAAATCCTGCATCTCGGTGCGAATCAGGGGGTCCAGGGCGGAAAACGCCTCGTCCATGAGCATGATTTCGGCGTTGGAGGCCAACGCCCGGGCCAGTCCCACCCGCTGCTGCATACCCCCGGACAGCTGACCGGGGTAGTAGTCTTTGTAACCCGCCAGCCCCACGGTTTCCAGCCACCGCTCGGCCTCCCCCACGGCCTTTTGGTTGCCCTCGCCCCGCACGGCCGGAGAGAGCCCGGCGTTGCCCGCCACCGTGCGATGGGGAAACAGGGCGAATTTTTGAAACACCATGGACATCTTGGTCTGGCGCATCCGGCGCAGGGCCCTGGGGCCCAGTTGGAGGATGTCTTCGCCGTCCAGCAGGATTTCCCCGGCGGTGGGTTCGATGAGGCGGTTGATATGGCGGATCAGGGTGGACTTGCCCGACCCCGACAGCCCCATGATCACCGTGGTCTCGCCGCTTTTGATGTCGACATTGATGTTCTGGAGCCCCAAGACGTGGTTGTGCTCCTGGAGTAGCTCGGTCTTGCCGACCCCGTCGTAAACCCGTTGCAGGGCCCCTTGGGGGTCGGGTCCGAAGACCTTGTAGAGATGGCGGATGGCGACCTTGGGTTGATCCGTCACAGGATTGTCCTCCTCAAGTCCTGGGGGCGACGTTGATCCGGGCCAAGGAAGCCTTGCTCACCCGGTCGAGAATCACCGCCAACAGCACGATGCCGAGGCCGGCAATGAGGCCCACGCCAATCTCCAAATTGCGAATGCCCCGCAACACCAGCACCCCCAAGCCCGGCGCCGAGACCAGGGAGGCGATCACCACCATGGCCAACGCCATCATGATGGTCTGGTTCACCCCCGCCATGATGTTGGGTAGAGCCAGGGGTATCTGGACCCCAAACAGTTTTTGCCGTTCGTTCATGCCAAAGGCGTCCGCTGCTTCGATGACATCTTTGTCCACCAACCGAATCCCCAAATCCGTCAGGCGGATGACCGGGACGATGGCGTAGAGGATGATGGCGATGCCGTAGAGCTTTGACTCGGTGACGCTGAACAAAAAGATCAACGGAATCAAATACACAAACGACGGCAGAGTCTGGAGCATGTCCAGGATGGGTATGGTGGAGCCCCGCAGCAGGTCGCTGCGGGCCATGGCAATGCCAATGGGCACCCCCAAGATCACGCAAAGGCCCGTGCAGATGAAGATGATGGACAGGGTCTGGATGGCGTAGGTGTAGTGGTCGATAAAGGCGAAGAACACAAAGGTGGCGGCGACGAACAGGGCGATTCCCTTGGAGCGGGACACCAAATAGCTCACTAGGACCACCACGGGGATGATGATCCACCACGGCGATTCGCTAAAGGCGTAGAGGGAACTGTCCAAAAGCCAGCTCAGGGGTTGGGTCAAGGGGTCCAAAAACCACTTGAGTCCGTCGCGGGCCTCCAAAAACACCGTCTCGAGCCCGGCGGTCATATCCCGGGTGCGGGGGATGGCGTTACAGGCCGAGTGGAGTTCGTCGAGGGAGGGAAACGGCCACTCCCACAGGGGGGGGGCCGTCTCCGTCTCTTGGCCTTGGGCGCGGGCGAGGAGTTGCGCCATGGTGAGGGGGCCTTCTTGCTTGTCGGCGTCGCACCATTCCCGCAGCCCCAGGGTATCGAACACCCCATCGTAGGTAGCCATGTCGGTGGGGTGGGGTTACTGGGACAAGAGATTCGACAGGCGCTGCCGGGCGTCGTCGCTGAGCCAGCTGCCCCACTGGTCGGGGTAGGTGCTCAGAAAGTACACCGCCGCCTCGTCGGCCGAGGCCTGGTTGTCCTGTTGCCAGGCGAGGATTTCCCCCATGACGGCGTTGGAGAAGCTCACCTGGGACATGAGCTCGGCGATTTCGGGCTGCCGGTCGGCGAAATCCACGGTGGCCACGGTCCCCACTGTAGAGGTGGGGTAGGCCGACTTGCCCACCTCTTCACACTCGGGGTCGGCGTTGCAGTCGTGGACCTCGGCGTTGTGGGGGCCGACGCTCACCTGGGTCATGGGGTACTTGCCCAAAACGGCCGTGGGACCCCAATAGTAGCCAAACCACGGCGCCTGGTCTTCGTAGGCCGCGGCAATGGAGGTGGCCAGGGTCTCGCCGGAGCCGTGGTTGAACACCTCCAGTTGGCTTTGTTCCAGGTCAAACGCCTGGATCAAGCTGTCGTTGACCACTCGACAGGACCAGCCGTCGGGGCAGTTGTGAAAGCGACCATCGACGAGTTGGGGGTTGGCCAACACCCCCTCGATTTCGGTGAGTTCCGGGTGTTGTTCCGCCAGGTAATCCGGGATCCACCAGCCCTCGATGCCGCCGTCGGAGAGGACATCGGTCAGGGTGACGATCTTGCCCTGTTCCATGAGTCGGCTGTAGAGGGGCGTGGTATTGGTCCAGATTTCCGTGGCGATGTCCGGCTCGCCGGTTTCGGCGATGGAGGTCATGGCGGGCACCGTGGACGAGGGCACTACGGCCACGCTACAACCATAACCTTGCTCCATGAGAAACTTTGACACGGCGGTGACGATGGCCGCCGAAGCCCAATTCATTTCAGTGATGGAGACTTCGCCGCACTCGGCTCGGGCCGGCGATGGGGAGGTGGTCGCCAGGACGAGGGTGCCGATGATGGCAAATACCGCCTTCTTCATGAACTAGAATCTCCAAATATGACCTTGAACAACTAAGAATAGTCGATGATGAATCCATTGACCACATAGGATCTGTCCGCCCCGGGCGCCCTGGCGGACCGACATTTATGAAAAACCGGAGACCAAAGCCCCATGGCCATTGCATTGAAGAACGCCAAAGCCGCCGCCGAGTGGGCCGACCATGACGCCGTGGTGCCTTCGGCCGTCGAGGGCATCCTCGACGACATCGAGGAGCGCGGGGTGCCCCATGGCGCCGCCGTGGAGCCCTTGGCTGAACCGGCGGGAGGAGAAGGGGCGTGAAGCTACCCCGCACCCCCTCTCTGCGCCTCGACGGTCGGCGAGCCCTGGTGACTGGGGCCTCCAGCGGCATCGGCTTTGGTTGTGCCGCGGCGGTGGCGGAGGCGGGGGCCCATGTGGTGTGTGTGGCCCGCCGGGAGGGGCCCTTGCAAGAGGCCGTGGCGACCTTGACCGAGGCGGGTTACAGCGCCGAGGCCCTGGTGTTGGACATGGCCGATTTGGCCGCCACGGCGGCGGCGATTCAAAGCCAGCCGGCCTTTGACGCCGTGGTCAACGCCGCCGGTATGGCCCGCCACGGTCCCGCCTTTGAGACCGACCCCGGGGATTATCAAGCGGTCATGGATCTCAATGTCCCGGGGGCCTATTACCTGCGGCTGCAGTGTGCCAAGGCCATGCCGGCGCAGGGGGTGAAGGGCTCCATCAACCAGGATT
>JBHJHK010000237.1:0-11133 GCA_050330975.1 Candidatus Competibacterales bacterium
GTGGATCAACACCCCCACCACCATCTGCTGGAGCCCACCCCTCAAACTGGGCCAGGGCGCTTGAAACAGGGCGATCAACAGGGCAAAGACCGCCACGTTGAGGGCCATGCGCAAAAATAAAAAATAAAACGGCTCGATGTAGGGCAGGCCGAATTTGGCGCCGATAAACCCCGTGCTCCACAGCAGCACAAACACAAAGGGCACCCAGCGGGTCAAGCCTCCCTCGCTATGCCCCGGAGTCACGCTGGCTCCACGGGGCAAGGGCTGGCCTGATCGGCGGGCAACGCCGCCATGGCGAGGGCGTCAAAGGCCAAGGGCAGTCCCCCCATGTCAAAACCCGAGCGGTGGCCCCGGGACCCGAAGGAAACTTCTTCTTGGGCCCTGTGGCGCAGCCATAATCCTCCCCGGCCACAGGGGTGGGGGGGGGCGGCGAGGCCGGCTTTCTCGCCGGGGGCAAAGTCACTGGGCACATTGGCACCAAACACCTGGGGGACCGTTGGGCGGTCTCGCAGTTCAAGGGGTCGCAGGGCAGCGGCAGCCGTCATGGGATGATTCTCGCGGGGTTGAGCCCAACGGGCGATGATACCCTTCGACTTGCCACGACTCCACGCCCTGCACCCAAAATCCACCATGGGCCGCGGCCTCCTCAGTGGGGCAAGTTTGGGTTTGCCCCGGGGGCTTTTGGAACACCCCTCCTGTCGGGGTATGCTGGGACGGCACCGGGCAAGCCTTACGTCCCGTGACCCACCGCCTAGGGGCCCCCCGCCGTCACCGAGTCAACGCTCCCAACCATGGCTGAAAAAACGATCATTCAATTTGAACAAGTCAACAAGTGGTTCGGCCAGTTCCACGTCCTGCGGGATATCGATCTCACCGTGGACCGCGGCGAGCGGGTGGTGATTTGCGGGCCGTCGGGGTCGGGCAAGTCGACGGTGATTCGCTGTATCAATCGCCTAGAAGCCCATCAAACGGGCCGTATCGTCGTCGATGGCGTGGAGCTCAACGACAACATCAAAAAGATCCACACCGTGCGCCTGGAAGTGGGTATGGTGTTTCAGCAGTTCAATCTGTTTCCCCATTTGACGGTGCTGGAGAACTGTACCCTGGGCCCGATGAAGGCTCGGGGCTTGAGTAAGGCGGCAGCGCGGGAATTGGCCATGGGCTATTTGGAGCGGGTATGCATCCCCGAACAGGCTCAGAAATACCCCAATCACCTGTCGGGGGGACAGCTACAACGGGTCGCCATCGCCAGGTCTTTGTGTATGGAACCCAAGGTCATGCTGTTCGACGAGCCCACCTCCGCCCTGGATCCCGAGATGATCAAGGAAGTCCTCGATGTGATGCGCGACCTGGCCCAATCGGGGATGACCATGGTTTGTGTAACCCACGAAATGGGCTTCGCCCGCACCGTCGCCGATAAAATGGTGTTTATGGACGGCGGGCAAATCGTCGAAACGGCGCCCCCAGAGGTGTTCTTCCAGCAACCAAAAAGCGAGCGCGCTCAGTTATTTTTGAGTCAAATTCTCGCCCACTGAAGGCCAATCCGCGCCCAGTGGGCAATCTCTCTCACCTGGGGGAACCACCCTCAAAAGCGACCACAAACCTTGGCATTCAAAAAAAAGCCCTCGTACCATTGAGGGCGGTAAAGACCAACAACGCAAACTGCTGGTGACGACAAGGCACAGAACTTGCCAATCGCCAAGCCTGGAGATGAATACTAGCTGTAGTTCCTATCGAGAGACCCTTTGCCCGTGATAGCCCTCACCACGCGCCGGTAATGATTGATGGCCGCGGCGAATTCCTCCGTGCCGATGGCACAACGACTCAAGCGCCCCTCGAGACGGCTATGGGCCTGGGCTAGCAGGCGGTCTTGGGTGGTGTCCCCCGTGTGCGGCAACCGGGGTACAATGTGTCTGGTGAGGACATAGTTAGTCGCCAAGGTCTCATTGAGTGCCGCGGTGCTCACGGGCGGTATCCTCATGAAAGCAGCATGGGAAATCAACGGTTTTACTCCATAGCTATAGCACTAGGTTTGTAAACACCCCCCAGGGCACTAACTGGTATATCAGCCATGGGCGCCTAGGTGTGCCTTGAATCAAACGACAATAGCTCTGTGTGCTGACTCCAGGTTGAGTCCTATCTACGGCGTCTCAAGCACCAGCCATGGGAATCAGTATAAGCGGGGGGGAACAAGCAAAGATTGCCAGATGCTAGCCAGTTGTAACAAAACATGTCACAGACCACGCCACAGCCTTTGTCAATATTCGTTAACCAAATATTTAGTAACAACGAAAAGCCAGGCCGACTCTAGCCGTCGATGGCGATGAATGGGGCGTTTTGGAAGGATGGTGTATTTTGAGAGACTGGCTTACTGGAGAGCTTGGGACTCGATGGATGGGATGGGGCCTCGCGCAAAGGGGCTTGCCATATCAGCCCCCCAGGCTTGGGGGGCTTGAACGGTAGATGCGCGATGGTGGAACGAGATAATCGAAGCAGGCTACTACAAGGCGATAGACCCTGCGCCAATCAAGGCCGAGCCGCTAATTGTCCCGGCCAGGGGCCACCGAGCCGGCGGACCTCACAACCCCCACTTGGCCCGGGTAGTGTCGAAGAAGCCCCCCAACTCCTTGAGTTCGATCCAGGCGTTGACGTAGTTGATCCACACCTGGTCTGCCTGGGGCAGCAACATGGCGATGGGCGCCGGCGCTCGGGCCTCGGCGCCGGGCAGGCGGATAAAACCGAACTTGTCGGTCAAGGTCGCCCCCTCGATATTGGAGGTGATAAACACGTCGGCCCGCCCGGAGAGGACCTCCTGGAAGCCTCGGGCCGGGGCCTCCACCACCCGGATGGTGGCGTTGGGAAACCACTCCTTGGTCATGGCCTCGAAGGTCGTCCCCAAGGTGGTGGCCACTGTGACATCTTCGGTGTTGGCCGAATCCCAGCCGTCAAAGCGCTCTGCCTTGTCGCTCACAGTGTAGGGATAAATGTCAACGGTGAGATAACTGGTGGAGTAACCAGCGACTTTCATCCGCGATGGCGAAATGGATGCCGAACCGGTGAGATGGTAGTTGCCGGCCACCAAACCGTTCACCAGAGTTTTCCAATCGGTGGGAACAAATTCCACCTCGACACCCAAATCCTTGGCCAATTCAGTCATGACATCGATATCGAAACCCTGATAACTATTGGTGGCTGGGTTGCGCACCGTCATGGGATTCCAGTCGCCGGTGGTCCCCACCCGCAAGACGCCACTGTCCAAAATCTCGTTGAGGGCCGACTGGGCCAGGGCATTGGTCGCAGAGAACAACCCGATCAACACCAGCATATAGGGGTTTAGCCGTTTCATCACCTTAATGTGTCCCTTCTCTATCCTGAGTGACTTGGATCGATGCCAGCGGTGCACACCGCGGCAACCTGAGCTATGCTAGCCGCATACGCCACCCCTAAAGATAGGCCCTATGCCCCACAAAGCGAGACCCCGCAGCCAAGACGACCCCAACAAACCCCGCCCCCTCGCCAAGGGATCTCTCCCCAGACCCACTACCCTCCTGGGCCTCGCCGTTTGCCTACTCCTGGCCGGCTGTGCCTCGTCGGGCAACTGGGGCTGGTATGTCATCAATCCCCTCACCCCCGCGGGCTGGACCAACGTGCAATTTTTGCTGGGGGGATTTTGGAACACCATCCTCCTCTCCCTCACCGCGGCGGTTTTTTCCATCATCTTGGGTTTGCTGGTGGCGTTACCGGGTATTTCCGCCAATCCCTGGGTGCGGCTGCCCAATCGCCTCTACGTGGAGTTTGTGCGCTCCATTCCCTTGCTACCCATGCTGTTTTGGGTGTTTTACGGCCTGCCGCTGGTTCTGCGATCCATGGGCATCAACGCCAGCATCGATCCCTTTTGGGGGTCGGTGATCACGCTGGCCTTGTCCGACAGCGCCTTTACCGCGGAAATCTTCCGCAGCGGCATCCAGTCCATCGCCCGGGGGCAAACCGAGGCGGCCCAAACCATCGGCCTCAACTACCGCCAGACCATGCGCTACGTGGTCCTGCCCCAGGCCCTGCGCCGCATCCTGCCCCCCCTGGCCAACCAGTTTATCTACATCGTCAAGATGTCCGCCTTTGCCTCGGTCATCGGCATGCAAGAACTGACTCGCCGGGCCAATGAACTGGTGGTCACCGAATACCGTCCGTTGGAAATCTACACCCTGTTGATCTTTGAATACCTGATTTTGGTGTTGGTCATCAGCCAAGCGGTGCGCTGGCTAGAACGGGTGATGCGGGCCGATGAACGTCTGTGAAGTCCCTTCGCCCCACTAAAACAATCCCCTCTGGCCCGAGGAAAGGAAGAAACCCCATGTCTGCCTGGATCCACATGCTGTCCGACGACGAAGCCGACCCCGAGCTGCGGGAGGCATTGGACTTCGCCCGCACCCCCCACGGCACCGTCGACAACGTCATGCGGGTCCACTCTTTACGCCCCAACACCCTGCGGGGCCACGTGATCCTCTACCGCGCCGCCCTCCACGACGCCGCCAACACTCTCCCTCCCTGGCTCCAGGAGACCCTCGCCAGCTACGTGTCCATCCTCAATGGCTGCCCCTACTCCTTGGCCAATCATTGGGCCAACGCCCGCCACCTCATGGGTGATGAGACCCGGGCGGCGACCATCGAGCGGGCCCTCCACGCCAGGGCCCCGGAGCAGGCCTTAGCCGGTGCCGAATTGGCGTTGCTGCGCTACGGAGAGAAGCTGACCCTCAATCCCGGCCAGATGACCGAGAACGACGTGGTGGCCCTGCGCCATGGGGGCTTCGACGACGGGCAAATCCTCGAAGCCAACCAGATCATCGCCTACTTCAACTACGTCAATCGCTGCCTCAACGGCCTGGGCGTCACCACTGCTGGGGACGTGGTGGGTTACTATTCCCCATCAACAGAGGCCGGGGGCGACGACGCCGACGCGGGTCAATGACTCCCCCCCCACACGAGGACCCCCCCATGGGATACGCCGCCGCCAAGCCCCTGCCCCCCGAGGCCATACCCGTCGTCGACATCGAGCCTTTGCGCACCGGCGCCGATCCCAAGGCAGTGGCCGCAGCCCTCCACGCCGCCAGCACGGGCCTGGGTTTTATCTACGTCAAGGGTCACGGTATCCCCCGAGAACTCATCGACGGGGCCCGGCGCGCGGCCTATGGTTTTTTCCGCGCCGAGGCCTTGCAAAAGGCGACGGTGGCCGTGGCAGGCACCCACCGGGGCTGGCTCGGCAGGGGCGGAGCGCGGATGCAAGACGACGCCCCCGTGGACCTCAAGGAGAGCTTTATCTGGGGCTTTGAGGACGCCACGGGGCAGACCCCCCAGGATCACCCCCTGCGGGGCGCCAACCGCTGGCCGGATTTTCTCCCGGCCCTGCGCCACCATTCCATGGCCTACTTCACTGCCGCCCACCAGGTGGCCCAACACCTTCTCCGGGGTTTTGCCCTGGGTCTCGACCTGGCCGAGGACTTCTTCCTCCGCAGCGCGGCGACCCCCATCAGCCGCGCCTCCTATGTCTACTATCCCCCCCAGGATGCCGCCCTGGGCGCCGAGCAGTTCGGCGTCGGCCCCCACACCGACTTCGGCGTCCTCACCGTGCTGTGCCAGGACGACGTGGGGGGTCTCCAGGTCCAGGACAAAAGCGGCGACTGGCTCGTCGCTCCCCCCATCGACGGTACCCTAGTGGTCAACGTGGGGGATCTATTGGCCCGCTGGACCGATGGGGTGTACATCTCCACGCCCCATCGGGTGGTCAACACCTCGGGGAGGGAGCGGCTGTCTTTGGTGCTGGCCTTTGACCCCGACCCCGACACCGTCATCGATTCCCGGGAGATCTTTGGTCCCGACCACCTAGGGGCGCAACCGGCTACCACCTGTGGCGATTACCTGTTGTGGCGCTTTGAGCGGGCCTTTGCCTATCGCCAATCGGCTTCCCACGGGGAGCCCGCTCCGTGACCCCAAAGGCCCTATGGGCGGGGGCCGCCAATTTACTCGGCAACTGTGGGGGCTTTGGCGCCGGCGACGAGCTACTCATCGTCCACGAGGATCCTGTCCACGGCTGGTACGACGCTCAGATAGCCACCGCAGTGGCCGGCGAGGCCCGTCGTCTGGGCCTGGCGGTGTCGGTCATGGGGGCCCCCCCCACCAGTCAAGCCCTTGCCCCTTGGGAAGCAGAGGCCATCCACCGGGCGCCCCACGTGGTATTTTTGGCGCGTCTTGGGGACGAGAATCGCTTTGAAACCTCGGATGGCCGAGGTGGGGTGGGCAAGCGCATCATGTGTTATGCCCGGGATGCTGCAGCCCTGGCCTCGTCCTTTGGCCGGGTTCACCACCGGGCCATGGTGGATTTCAAGGCGGCTGTCGACGCCATCTTGGGGAGTGCAGGCCATATCCGCATCACCTGCCCTTTGGGTACGGACATCGGCGGTGCCCCCCCCGCCTTGACGGCAACTGCCGACGGCGATGTCGTCGTCAAGCGCTTTCCCATGGCGGTTCCGGCCCCCGTGGCGGCGGCGGACTTCACCGGCGTCGTCGCCGTCGCCCGCTACCTGACCCCCACCGGCAACCGCGCCTATGAACCGGCGGTACTGGTCCTCGACGAACCGGTATTCGCCCAGGTGGCGGGGGGGCGCATCGCCGGTTTTGTCGGCTCCCGGGGTCTGGTTCAACGGGTCGAGCGCCACTACCGCACCATCGCCGATCAATGGGGTATCGACGCCACCGCGGTCCATTCCTGGCACGCTGGCATTCATCCCGGCTGCAGCTACACCTCACCGGCCAGGTCCGACCCCAACCGCTGGTCCAACGGCATTTTCCCCAATCCCCGGGTGCTGCACTTCCACACCTGCGGTGCCTATCCCCCCGGTGAGATCTGCTGGAACTTGGTGGATGCCACGGTCACCGTGGACGGTGCAGCCCTGTGGCAGCAGGGCCGACTGCGGCCCGAGGCCTTTCCAGCCACGGCGCAGTGTCTGCTGGATTGGCCAGAGCTCAAAGCCCTCATGGCCGAGCCCCAGGATGCCATCGGCCTTTGAAAACACTACCGTAGGGGACGGTCTATGAGATCGTTTGCAAAAATGCTTCAAAGCACCGATCACGCGTTCAACGGCGATGGGAGGGGGCACGGTTGGTCGAGGGGCATCTAGGTGCAGGGTATCTGCTGTTGTCCAATCGCGGGCAAGAAATTGCGAAAAAGCGATTTTTATAAAAATCAATACTTTATTGCCCCGGACGGCAAGGATTGATGTGTTGTAACACGGCAATTAGTAGCATTGTCATCTAACACGCAGGGGAAAGATCACCAAACTCAAGGATTATTTATTTTATTTATTATTGGGCAACTAGAAAATCAGCTATTTATGCTTTATGCATATGCGAAAAACCAACAAAAAGACTTAACTAAAGAACAATCGCTCGCTCTTGAAGATCTCCTGGAATCGGAGTTCAAAAAATGAAAAATGAGCGTTTTAATGAACCGATTGCTAGCATTGAAGAAGCTGGCAAAATATATAGAGGCAAAAAAGATGCTTCAATGGATCGATTCCTTTGACCAAAAGGCATTAGTCTCCGCACTGTGCTTGGCAGATGGCGAAGCGGTAAGATTCCCGTATCGAGAAGAAGGCGACAACCCACAAGACAGTGGCTGGAGAATGTTTACGGGTCATGAAACAGAAGAGCACAACGATGACCCCAAGAATATTCGTATCGTAGAAGTCGGTTATATGCTTGATAAAGATCCATCTCTCCTAATGCTATTAAAGCAAAAAGTGGGCGTGGTTTACGAGAGGCCAAGTCGATCCGCTGAATGGCAACAGGTCACCGATTGGCAACCAGCGGAATGACTTCACAACAAGGGGATGCAGCGAGGGACACCTGAAGCACAGCTTCCATGAGTACGATTTACCACATACTAGATACCAGGTAAATGGCTCCGCCATTTTATCTGCCCTCTCTTATCAGTTCATCGCATCTGGCAATTCGCTCAGGTGCCTCTGATCTCAAACGTTGGGCATCATCGCGCACGACCATGACCGGAGCTCGAGACTGTGATCAATTCATCAGCTACTAGAGATGAGCTCATTGCCTTAGCTAGGCGCCTCTTGGCAGCAGAAGGCGAGGGTGAATCCGCTCAACTGTATGAGGAGTTCAACTCCCATTTTTCTCACCCGGATTTGGCCAACCTGTTCTATTGGCCCGAGAACTATGATCACCGCCGAGATGAACCGAAGATATCAGACTATGAACCAACCCCGGAAGAGATCGTCGATATCGGCATCGATCATAAACCGGATATCATCCACCTATGACCAGTATTTCGGTCCCAGTAACACATGATGCCCAACAAGGCGTTCGAGCGGAGGCGGCTTGGGTGCGCCACTCAACTTAGACGTTAGACTACTGGATTGCTGGAAAATGGATCAAAATATCTCAGGTCAAAAATATACGACTGGCTCAATCAAAGCTTGTATACTTTCAAGAGAGGCTGTCAGAAAAAAGCCAGGAATGTACTTTGGTGGGTGCGATTGTCGAGGTGTTGAGGGGTTAGTTTTCGAGCTAATCGCCAACTGACCTTCTGCTCCTTTTTGCCGATGCAACAGAACCATCCATTTCACCAACCTACTGAAGCATTGACATAACTAGAAATATAGTTATATTGACTCCATGGAAATCGGCACCGCCTCCGTCGCCACCGCCCTCGCCGCCCTGGGTCACGAGAAGCGCTTGGCCATCTACCGCCTCCTGGTCAAGGCCGGCGCCGACGGTTTGAGTGTAGGGGAGATTGGCGCCCACCTCGGCACCCCCCCCTCGACCCTGGCCCATCACCTGCGGTCCATCGTCGACGCTGGGCTTGTTGTTCAAGAACGCCGGGGGCGGCAGGTGGTCAATCGCGTCGACTACGACATCATGCGGCGAACCATCGACTTCCTGACGGCAGAGTGTTGCGTCGGGGTGAGGCTGTCCGAAGAGACCATGCCGTGAGGCCAAGGCTCGATGCCCTCAACAGCCCATGATTGGCAGCATCAATAACGGCTTTTTTAGGTACCTTGTCATGACAGAGTTGCTCTTGCGCCACACATACCCCATCAATCAACTCCTGGTCCGCCTGTGGCGCGAGGAGCGGGTTTGGCTGACGTCGGGGGCGATCCTCCTGCTACTGCTGGTCTTGGTCCCCGCCCAAGGGTTGGCCAGCGCCCAATTTACCCTGGCCAACCTGGCCCACGTGGCGCCTTACCTGGTTCTCTCCATCGCCTTGGCCGCCTACGCCGGCGCCACTGGCGCCGACAGCCTCATCGCCCGAGCCTTCCAGGGCTCCCCTCAACTGATGATCGCCCTGGGCGCCGTGGCGGGGGGGCTATCGCCCTTTTGCTCCTGTGGGGTGATCCCCCTCATCGCCGCCTTGCTGACCATGGGCGTGCCGTTGTCGGCCGTCATGGCCTTCTGGCTCGCCTCGCCAGTGATGGATCCTTCCATGTTCGTCCTCACCACCGGGGTGCTGGGGTTTGAGTTTGCCGTGGCCAAAACCGTCGCCGCCATCGCCCTCGGCCTCTTCGGCGGCTGGGTGGTCCATGGCCTGGCCAACGCCGGTGGTCTGACGGCGGCTTTGCGGGAGGGCATTGGCAACGGTGGTTGTGGGGGAGCCAAAGTCCGCGCCCCCAAGGCCGTGGTCTGGCGCTTCTGGGACGAGCCCCCCAGGGTGGCAAAATTCCGCCGCGAAGGCCTCAAAACCACCCTGTTCCTCGCCCGTTGGCTCGTCCTGGCCTTCCTGCTGGAAAGCCTCATGTTGGCCTATATCCCCGCCGAACTGGTGAGCAGCGTCCTGGGAGGCACTGGCCTACTCCCCATGGTGACAGCCACCTTGGTAGGGGTCCCGGCCTATCTCAACGGCTATGCCGCCCTGCCTTTGGTGGGGGGCTTGGTGGAACAGGGCATGGCCCCCGGGGCCGGGCTCGCCTTCCTGGTGGCCGGGGGTGTCACTTCCCTGCCGGCGGCCATCGCCGTCTGGGCCCTGGTCAAACCCCCGGTCTTCGCCCTCTACATCGCCCTGGCCCTGGTGGGCTCCTTGGGGTCGGGGCTTGCGTATCAACTGTGGCTCTCCCTGTGACCCCCTACCCCCGGGGCGTCACCGTCACGGTGGAACAGTCCGTGGTGGGCCACCGACTGCTGGTGCCCACCGGCGTCGCAACCCCCCAGGGGGAGGTCGTCGGGGTTGAAATCGTCGGGGGACAGATCGAGCGCCAGGTGACGGCCCCGGGCCTAGGCCTCGGCGCCTTGGTGGTGCGAGTGGAGACAGATGAGTTGCACATCCGCAACACCCTCGCCCCCCCGACCAACCACGACTACCCCCAAGCGGCCTTCCAGCCGCGTCCCAACCGCTACACCACCGCCGCCGAGCCCCTGGCGGCGGCGGCCAAGGCGCTGGCCGCGGCGGCCGGCGGCGGCCAGGCGGGTATCCAAGCCCTGGCCCTCGAAGCCCAGAGCCGTTTCAGCTACGCCCACCCCGAGGAACGCTTCAACGACGGCACCGATGCCGTCCCCTACCTCGCCTGCGGCCAGACCCCGGGGTCATGTGTCGATATCAATACCTATTTTGTGGCGAGCCTCCGGGCTGCAGGCTACCAGGCGGCCTACCTCTACGGCTATTTCTTCCCCGCCGAGAGCGGTGGCGTCACCCACGACATGCACTGTTGGGTCGTCACCCGCTGGGGTGACGACCTTCAGGCGTGGGATATCGCCCACTACATGAAGGCCAACCTGGGCGCCGTGGGCCCCATACTCAACCCCAGACCGGGTCAGCGGGTGGCCATGGGCCACTCCATGGGCCACCACTACCCCGCCCTGGCCATCGACGAGTTAAAACTCCTCGCCGAACCTTTGTGGCTGAACGGCTCTACCTGTACCCGGGCGCTGCCCCTGACCATCGCCCTGGAGACCGGCCCCTAACTCAATAGATGTCAAACCGCCCATCCCGCTGGACCTGGACCACGGCGGCGTAGTTGGGCTCGCCCTGGGGGGTGAAGCGAAACCGCCCCACGGGGGTGTCCACCGGGGGCAGCTGGGCCAGGGCATCCCGCAAAGCCGCCCGCTCGCTGCTGTTGGCTTGCAGCA
>JBHJHK010000238.1:0-4346 GCA_050330975.1 Candidatus Competibacterales bacterium
GCAACGGGCGGACCGCCCGGTGCGCCTGGATCACCTCGGTCGTCCCTGGGCGGCCCTAGAGCGCTTCGATTTGATCATCACCACCCCCCAGTATCGCCTCCCACCCCGGGGCCATATCGTGGTCTGCCGCCTACCTCTCCACGGTGGCACCCCCCTCGTCCTCGCCGAAGCAAGGCGTCGGTGGCAGGCCACCTTGGGGGAGCTGCCCCGTCCACGCCTGGCGGTGTTGGTGGGGGGCAACAGCGGCCCTTACAGCCTCTATCCCCAGACGGCTCAAGGGTTAGTCCAGGGTGCCCTGGCCTGGGCGAAGGAACGGGGGGGGGCCCTCATGTTGACCACCAGCCCCCGCACACCCCCGAAGGCCTCGACGGCCTTGGCGGCGACCCTGGCCGCCAGTGGAGTGCCCTACGTCCACTACGGCGCCGCCGAGCGACAACGGGGGGAGCCCAACCCCTATATGGGTTTTCTGGCCAGCGCCGAAGCGATACTGGTGACCGGCGAGAGCGCCTCCATGTTGGCCGAGGCGGCTGCCACCGGGCGACCGGTGTACATTTTTGATCTCAAGCGCGCCGCCCAGGGGCTACCCCTCTGGCGGCGCAAGGGGGGGCTGCGGAGCCAGGTGGTGGGTTATCACCTGGCGCGGCGTTTTGGGCCCCGGCGCATGGTGCGGGATGTGGAGATCTTGCATCGACACTTGCTCGCCGAAGGCAACGTTTTGTATTGGGAAGACGCCCAAACGGCCAAAGGCATCGCCAACGGGTGTCCGACCAGCGCCCTAGATACCGACCCCGGTGGCCAGGAGGACCTCGCCCGGGCGTGCCGTGCCGTCCGCGCCCTGGTAACCAGCTGACGCCCCCAGGGTTCACTGGGGCCTACGACGCTCTGGGAGGGTTTGCCAACGGCGCGGTCGGCCATCCAAGGAGCTAGTCGTCCAAAGTCAACACTGTCAGCAGGCGGTTGTGGCCATCGCTCCGGGCGGCCTCTAGGGCCCTGGTGGCGGCGGCGCTGAGGGTATCGCTGTCGGGGGCGGGAAACTCGGGATAAGCGGCCACCCCGACGCTCAAGGTCACCGGCACCACAAACCCCGTGCAGACGAATTCGGCCCGGGCCACGATATCTTGGAGCCTGGCGGCGAAGGCCGCGGCCCGGGCGGTGTTGAGGCCCCGACAAATCACGGCAAAGACGTGGCCGTCCATCCGCGCCAACACATCCTCGGCGCGGATGAGGTGACTCACCATGGAAGCGAGCTTGGTCAACAGCTTTTCGAAGATGTAATCGCCGTACTCGTGGCTGATATAAGCGAGGTTGTCGGGGGCCAGCATTATCACGGCCAACTGCCCCCCGTGGCGATTGGCGTAGGCCAACTCCGCTCGGAGCTGGTGTTCAAAGTGTTGGCGGTTGTACACCCCAGTGAGAAAATCCAACCGCGCCTGGGTGGCTAGGCGCTTTTGAAAATGATCGTCAAGGCCATCGGCGTAGGTAAACTTCAGCACTGTGGTCTTGCCGAGGGTGATCTTGTCGCCGTCCAACAGTCGTTGGGGGCAGGTCAAGCGTTCGCCATTGACAAAGGTGCCGTTGACGCTTTGCAAATCCTCCAGGGTGACCACTAAATCCTGGCGCACCACCTTGGCGTGGCGCCTTGAGACGCCGCCATCGTTGAGGTTGATGACGGCATCTCCACCCCGGCCGATGAGCCACTCGCCAAAACTCACCGGATAGACCTTGCTGATGTCGGGCCCGTGGAGGACGATGAGGCAGGGGCGCGTGAGGACCTGCGCCGTGCGCACCTGGTGATGCAATGACGAAATCCGCACCACCTCCGTGGTGGCGCCAGAGGCGGTATCGGCCTCAACCGACGTAGCGGGGGCCTCGGATTCGGGATCGACTTTGGCCGAGTCGCGCCCCATGGTGTCGTCGCTCCCGGGGGCATCCCCCCCTTGGGTTTGAGTCTCGCCTACAGCGAGGAGGCCGCGGCGGGCGCGGCCGCCGCGATGGGCCCCTTCGCCAACCGCGGTGTGCGGTCAATGACGTCAAAGGCGTCGTGTCGTACGTGATTTTGGCTCATTTCTTGGCGTACCAGTTCCTCTGACACGATTTTTTGCTCCAAGCACTCCTTCAGCAGGCCGAAGAATAACTGCTCTTGGCGGGGGTCAGGGTGACTTTTGTAGCTCCCCAGGAAGGCGTAGTCGCCGAACAACCGCCGCCTGAGGCGCATGGCCCAACCCAGGGGGGGAAATAGCCGGTACTGCTCGGCGGGGATGAAATCCACCGGCAATCCCGACTTCCAAGGCTGGGTGCGGCGTTTGGTGTTGTGGAGCATCTTGGTGTGCTCGGTCAAGCGGTCGAAATCGTTCCACTCGTGCTCGAAGAAGCCGATGGTGTCGGGCTCTTCGAGCTTGAGGCATATCCACGACCGGTAGTCCCGCTCAAAGGTGAACATCTGGCGGAATTGGGCTTCCACCTGCCAGTGGCTGAGCTTGGTACAGTCCAACAACATGACGCTGGTGGCGTGGCAACCCTCGACCTTCTTGAGACCGCTGCGCATACGGCACAACAACGCCTTGCCTTCCATATCCCGGCTCAAGAGCTCGTAGACATCCCCCACGGCGAAGACGTCGGGATCCACCACCACCGCTCGCCCTTGGTAGTCCATGAGCTCGGGGGGCATAAAACGCAGGGGGGTAAACGACTGGAGGTCATCGTTGCGCCAAGTGCGGTAGACGCCATCTCTGAGGTAGGGCTTCCCCTCGAATTCCCCGAAGAAGGGGTAGTCGGCGTGGCGGATGATCTCGACGTCAAAGCGCTCGGGGTGCTTGGAGTTGCGGCGCATGGAGTAGGCCGATACCAGTGCTCCTAGCCATTGTTTGTGGTTGGTGTGTACAAAGACGGTATACGTCATGGACGACCTCAGTGTGGGAATGTTCGACGCATCTGGGCCAAGGCGCAGCGTCGAGGGAATCGAATCATTTTAACGGTTTTGTCAGCCCTTGGGCGGTAGGCGACGCCGTGAGGGGGGGGTTCTCTTCGAGATTATGGGGTGTGTAGCCAAAGGCTTTGGCGAGGTGGGCTTGGAGGTAGGCATCGATGGCGGCCATTTCCTCTGCAGTGAAATAATCGCGATAGCCCCCCACCACGGCCCGGCGGGTCTTAAACGAGTCGGGGTTGCGCCGGTCCCCCGGGGCCAGGCGCCGGGAGGCCAACCAACTGGAGCGGCCCTCCCGGCGCTGCATGTTCTCAAAGGCGGCAAAGGCCACGGCGTCGTCGATGGCAGGGGGGTGTACGCCAAACCCCAAGTGGGCGATGATGCCCTCCAGGGCTTTGGCCGTATCGGCCCGCAGATCTTCGTAGCGCACCACGTGGACGCGGTCGATCTCTTGCAAGCCAAGGGCCCAGGTGTTGAGGAAATTCACCACCTTGGCCAGACCCGCGGGGTGCATGGCAAAGGCAAAGGGCGTCAGATCTTCCCCGGCGCTGGGATAGCCGTTGAGGCGCTTTTTGACCGGCCGCATCCGGTGGCGCCACTGGAAGTACTGGGATACCACCACATCCCGGGGGTCGCGCACCAGCAACACCACCGGCAATCCCCCGTAGACCGCCTTGGAATCCCCTTGCCCCGTGTAGTCCGCCAGGTAGTTGTCGTGGGTGAAGAACACCTGGCGCCGGCGCTGTAGGGGATCCAGTGCGGGGTGCTGGGCGTAGCGCTGCAGCATCACCCGCACCCAGGTGCGGCCGCTCTTGCCAAAGGACACCACGCAGCCGTCGGCTCGAGAGAGCTGGTGGCGCTCTTCGAAACCGCGCAAATAGCGCTCTAGGGGTATGGATCTTTTGCTCCCCAAGGGGCGAGCTAGGGCAACGGCGACAATGCGGATCAAGCGGTGGATAATCGCAGGACGCAACGGTATGCTCTCTTCAACTGTGCCGTTGGGGCCATGGGTTCCATGCTCTAACACCACTCGCCACAACAGCAATGGGACATGTACGCACGGCATTTTGCCCTCAAAGAACCACCCTTTGCCATCACGCCCGACCCGGCCTACCTCTATTTGAGTGGCCAGCACCAAGAGGCGTTGGCCCACCTGCTCTATGGCACCAGCGAATACGGCGGCTTTGTCCAGCTCACCGGCATCGTTGGCACCGGCAAGACCACCTTGTTGCGCACGCTGTTGGCCAGGCCCCTCGAGACCGTCGATGTGGCGTTGTGCTTCAATCCCCACCTGGAGGTGGTGGAGTTCGTCGCCGCCATCGCCCAGGAGTTGGGGGTGGACCCCCCCCCAAAAGCAGGCCTCAAAGGTTGGGTTGGGGGCGGCAACGCCCAGGCCCTAGGCGGCAACACCCAGGGCGATCGC
>JBHJHK010000239.1:0-6996 GCA_050330975.1 Candidatus Competibacterales bacterium
ACCTTGCTCATCCCCCATATACAAAAACCCACCCCCACCAACTCACCCCCACCGGGGGGGCTTCCAAAAACCCCCCGCCCCGGGGGGCCGCGCGGGCGGTTTCCCGCCACCCGGCCCTCCTTGAGCCCTTTGTTTCCGCCCATCGCGTGGCGGGTTACTTTGCGGTAGGGGGTGAACTCGACCCCGCCCCCCTCCTCGCCCTAGCCCGCCAACAGGGCAAGGCGACCTATCTACCGGTGATCGAGGGCGACTCACTACAATTCGCCCCCGTCGATGACCAAACCCCCTGGACCACCAACCGCTTTGGCATCCCAGAGCCCGCCGTCGCTCCGTCTAGGTGGCTCGCTCCCCGGGACCTGGACCTGGTGCTGACCCCTTTGGTGGCCTTTGACGACCAAGGCCAACGCTTGGGCATGGGGGGGGGCTTCTATGACCGGAGTTTCTCCTTTCTCCATCCCCAATCCCATCCTCCTGTCACCCCACTGCTGCTGGGGTTGGCCTATGAGTTTCAACGCCACAGGGCCTTGATCTGTCAACCCTGGGACATTCCCTTGGCAGGGGTTGTCACCGATGTCGCCGTCGACGGCGCCATCCTCACCTCGCCATGATCCAACCCCAAGGGCCAACCTCAACGGGCTATTGGTTATTGAAGTCAGAGCCCGCCGTCTACGGCATTGACGACCTGGCTCGAGCCCCAGGTCAAACCGACCGCTGGGACGGCATTCGCAACTACCAAGTGCGCAATTGGCTACGAGACGTGGTCCAGGTGGGGGACCGGGGGCTGTTTTACCACTCCAACACCCGCCCCCCGGCCGTGGTGGGCCTGGTCACCGTCACCCGTGGCGGCTACCCCGACCCCACGGCCTTCGACCCCCAAGACCCCTACCACGACCCCAAGAGCGACCCCCAAAGTCCCCGCTGGTTTGCCATCGACGTCCAACTCCAGCGCTATCTCAAGCGCCCCATCCCCTTGGGGGAACTGCGGGCCGCAGCCGATGGGTTGGGGGATTTTCCCTTGCTGCGGCGGGGCAACCGGCTGTCCATCATCCCCGTCACCTTCGCCCAGTGGCAAACTATCCTCGCCCTGGAAAACCAGGCGCCTTTTGGAGTTTCTCAGTAGCGCTCACAGCCCAAAAACAAGTCATAGCCCGGGTTTTGACTTTCGTCGAGGTAGTGATACTCCAACTGGCGCAAAAACGCCTCAAAGCGCGACCGCTCGGGTGGGGGGATTTGCAGCCCCACCAACACCCGCCCGTAGGCCGAACCGTGGTTGCGGTAGTGAAACAGGCTGATATTCCACGGCGCCCCTCCCTGTCCCCCCCAGCCCGACAAGAACCGCAACAATGCCCCAGGGCGCTCGGGGAACTGCACCCGATAAATCACCTCATCGACGAGCCCCGGCGCCCGCCCGCCCACCATGTAGCGGACGTGGAGCTTGGCCATTTCATTGCCGGTCATGTCCACCACCGACCAACCCCGGGCCTCGAGGGCGGCAACAATGGTGTGGCGCTGGTCTTCGCCGTGGATTTCCACCCCGATGAAGACTTGGGCGCGGCGAGGGTGGGCAAAGCGATAATTGAACTCGGTGATGGATCGCTTGCCCAGCACTTGACAAAACTGGAGAAAACTACCGGGCTCTTCGGGGATGGTTACCGCCAGCAAGGCCTCGCGCTGTTCGCCGTATTCGGCCCGCTCGGCCACGTGGCGCAGACGATCGAAATTGATATTGGCGCCGCAGTTAATGGCCACTAGCGACCCCTCGCCTTTGGGTCGACGCCGGCTATATTTTTTCAGCCCCGCCACTCCCAAGGCACCGGCGGGCTCGGCGATGGAGCGAGTATCGTCGTAGATGTCGCGGATGGCGGCACAAATTTCATCGGTGCTCACCAGCACCATGTCATCCACCGTCTCTTGGGCGATGCGAAACGTTTCAGCTCCCACCTGGCGTACGGCGACCCCATCGGCGAAGATACCCACCTCGTCCAACACCACCCGCTCCCCTGCGGCTAGGGCTCGCTCCATGGAGGGGGCGTCCTCGGGCTCGACCCCGATGATTTTGATATCGGGTCGCAGGGCCTTGACATAGGCGCTAACCCCGGCGATCAGCCCACCCCCTCCCACGGCGATGAAGAGCGCCTCCATGGGTTGAGAGTGTTGGCGCAATAATTCCATGCCGATAGTGCCTTGGCCGGCGATGACGTCGGGATCGTCGTAGGGGTGAATAAAACACAAACCCCGCTCCGCCTCTAGCTGGCGGGCGTGGGTGTAGGCTTCATCGAAGGTATCGCCGATCAAAACCACATCGCCCCCCAAGGCCCTCACCGACTGCACCTTGATGGCCGGGGTAGTCTCGGGCATGACAATGACAGCGGTGGTGTGACAGCGCTGGGCCGCTAGGGCGACGCCCTGGGCATGATTGCCCGCCGAGGCACAAATCACGCCTTTGGAGCGGTCCTTGGGGGCCAAATTGGCGATCTTGTTGTAGGCCCCCCGCAGTTTGAACGAAAACACCGGCTGCTGGTCCTCGCGCTTGAGGAATACCGGTTGTTCCAAGCGTTGGGATAACTTAGCCATGGCGTCGAGGGACGTTTCCGTGGCTACGTCGTAGACGCGGGCATGGGCGTGGAGAATTTTCTTGACGTAATCGTACATAGAGGACGGGTCAAATCTAGGGAGTCGGCATTGGGCTATGCACCGATGATCCATGGGGCGACCGGTGACAGGGCAGTGACAATCCCCAGGGGATCCTGGGAAAACCCTAACAGGAGAACAACATTATGGCCAATGATCAAGGCAAGCGACGGGCCGCCGAGGCGGCCTTGCAGTTTGTAGAGGAGGACAGCGTCATCGGTGTGGGCACGGGCTCCACCGTCGATCATTTCATCGCGGCCCTAGGGACGATCAAGGGCCGCCTAGAGGGCGCCGTGGCCAGCTCCAAGGCCACGGCCGCACGCCTCAAGCAAGTGGGCATTCCCCTCTTGGATCTCAACGCCGCAGGCCCCCTACCCCTCTACGTCGACGGCGCCGATGAAGCCAACCGCTTGGGCCAGCTCATCAAAGGTGGAGGCGGTGCCCTCACGGGGGAAAAGATCATCGCCGCCGCCAGCAAAACGTTCATTTGCATCATCGACGACAGCAAATTGGTGGACCTGTTGGGGCGGTTTCCCGTGGCGGTGGAAGTCATCCCCATGGCCCGCAGCCAGGTGGGAAGGGCGCTATTGAGCCTCGGTGGCCAGCCGGTGTGGCGGGAGAACTTTGTCACCGACCACGGCCACTGGATCATCGATGTCCACAACCTAGACCTCACCAACCCCGTCGCCGTGGAGCGGGAGCTCAATCAGATCCCTGGAGTAGTCACCGCGGGACTCTTTGCCGCCCACCCCGCCCAACGGCTATTGGTGGGCAATGAGGGGGACGTAGTGGAAATCACCCCTCCTTGAAAAAGCAAAGCGGGCGCCAATGGGCGCCCGCTGGCAAGACCCTGTGGTAGGGCGACAGCGCGATCCGCTTTAGAAGTCGTGGCGAATACCGATGGAAACCGTGTGCAGGGTATCGGGCTCGTTGCGGCCACCGTATTCAGCCCACACCCGGGTGCGACGACTCAAGTTGTGCTGGAAGCCCAGGGCCCAGAACAGCAACGCATCTTCTTCTTGGGGATCGTCGACACCATCGCTGCCGACAAACCACGCGGTGTCGTCGTCGTCGTAGAGCTGATAGGCCACGTAGCCGCGGACAGTGCTGTTGCCGAAGGAGTAGTCGGCAGCCAACTGGAAGATGTTGAAATAGTCATCGCCCTCTTCGAAGTTGGAGTCGTTGAGGCTCACATCGGCCACGGTGGGCACGCTTGCCGTGCCGCTGGAGCTGTCGCCGAAGAAGTTGCCGCGCTCATAGACAAAACCCACGCCGAAGGGGCCGGCGTCATAGCCGACGTTGACAGCCCAGCGCTTGCCGGTTTCATCGGCGCCGCTGTCCTGGTAGTAGGTGGCACCGGCGATGATAGGACCCGAGCTGAATACCCCGGCGATGTTGAAGCGGTCGATGAACTCTTCGTCGTCGGTGTCAGGGTCGTCTTCAAAGCCCCGGACACTGACCGCACCGCTGAGGACAAAGCCGCCGAAGGAGGGGGAATCGTAGCGAATCTGGTTGCCGATCCGGAAGCTGGTGGAAGAAGCGATGGCCGACATGGAACCGTTAAAGATATCGATCAGACCGGTAACTTCGTATTCGGGGGTAAACATGGCCCCGAAGCGAAGGGTACCGAAGGGGCCTTCCAAACCGACAAAGCGAGGACGGTCGGAGTTGAAGTAGGCACCGCCGGCATCGGTGACGGGGTTGACACCAAATTCGTATCGGTAAATGGCGCTGAGACCGTTGCCCAGGTCTTCCGAACCGCGTACACCGAGACGGGAACTGTTGTTGACCAACTCAGCGTGGAGATCGTCCTCTTCGCGAATATTTTCCGCAATGAAGTTGACAGAAACACGAGCGGAACCATAAAGAGTCGTGACCGCCTGGGCAGCGGAAACGCCTAGCCCGGCAGCGACGGCCAAAACGATGGCGGACTTCTTCATTAAGAGACTCCTAAGTGCGAGGTAGGTGTTGCACCAATACAACAAGCGCTAAGCGAAGTGCCGTTGTGTAGTTTATACTTTTTAGTGAGCAAAAAAGCAACTACTTTTTTCAAAAAGCACACAACCCAACCGCAAAGTTGCAAAAAAACAAAAATCGATTGCCAAAAAACAACAGTTTTGGCCCTTCAGAGAAGTATCAACGCCACGTTATTTGTCCAAGCTTACCGGAAAGCCGGACAGCAAAAAACCCGCCGATGGCGGGTTTGGCAGGTAAATGGTAGCGGGCGCCCTGGCGTTGCGCGCTCGCGACAAGGGGACCGACGGTGGATCTCGCGGAACCGAGGGCTTAGCGCTTGGAGTACTGGGTCGCCCGCCGGGCCTTGCGCAGACCCACCTTTTTGCGCTCGACGGCCCGGGCGTCCCGAGTGACAAAGCCAGCCCGACGCAAGGGCGCCCGCAGACTCTCGTCGTACTCGATGAGGGCCCGGGTGATGCCGTGGCGAATGGCCCCGGCCTGCCCAGTGATGCCGCCGCCCCGCACGGTGATGTAGATGTCGAACTTCTCGGTGAGCTCCATGGCCTCTAGGGGCTGGCGCACCACCATGCGCGAGGTCTCACGACCGAAATAGACGTCGAGGGGGCGTTGATTGACGGTGATTTTGCCGTTGCCCTGGCGCAGGAAAACCCGCGCTGCCGAGGTCTTGCGTCGACCGGTGCCGTAGTGCTGTTCCAATGCCATGGTCGCCGTCCGTTACAGTTCTAGTGCTTTGGGCTGTTGCGCCGCGTGGTTGTGTTCGCTGCCGGCGTAGATCTTGAGCTTGCGCTGCATGGCCCGGCCCAGGGGATTCTTGGGCATCATGCCCTTGACGGCCAATTGGATGGCCCGCTCGGGGGAACGCTCTAGCAGCTTGGCCAAGTTGGTCTCTTTGAGATGACCCACGAAGCCGGTGTGGCGGTAGTACATTTTGTCCTGCATCTTGCGACCCGTGGCGTGGACCTTACCGGCGTTGATGACGATGATGTAGTCGCCGGTGTCCACATGGGGGGTGTACTCGGGTTTGTGCTTGCCCCGCAGTCGGCGGGCGATTTCTGCCGCTAGACGCCCCAGCACCTTGTCGGTGGCGTCGATGACGTACCAATCGCGCCGCACTTCGGCGGGCTTGGCGCTGTAGGTCTTCATAAGCAAGGAATCTTGAATCTCAGTCCAGGGGAAATCGTATTGCCGGGGATGGAGGCCCCCACAGGAAACTGCCCATCCGGCGCGAAGCGCAAAAGTGTAGCGAAAAAGCCTCTGTAGAACAAGCCAAAAGGCCCTTTGATGAGCCTTTTTCCGGAGTGGGAGCCTCGGGGCTGAGGCAATGGTCAAGCTCGACGGCCCAGAAACAGTTGAGCCAGCCGCTCCCCCGGATCCTCGGCCCGCATAAAGGCCTCGCCGATCAAAAAGGCCCGGACGCCGTGGCGCTCCATCAACGCCACATCGTCGGGGGTTTGAATGCCGCTTTCGGTGACCAGCGTAGTGGCGAGGGGAATTTGCGACACCAGGTCGAGGGTGGTCTCCAACCGCGTCTCAAAGGTGCGCAGATTGCGGTTGTTAATCCCCACCAAGGCCGGAGGCGGCACGAGGGCCAAGGCGCGGGCCAACTCGGCGCCGTCGTGAACTTCCAGCAGTACGTCCAGTTCGAGTTCGGCGGCCAGGGTGGCCAGGGTGGCCAGGACCCCGTCGGCCAAGGCGGCGGCGATGAGCAACACCGCATCGGCCCCCAGGCACCTCGCTTCCCAGACCTGGTATGGATCGACGGTAAAATCCTTGAGCAGCCCCGGCAAGTCACAGGCTTGCCGCGCCATCTGCAAATGGGTGTCGTGACCCTGAAAAAAGGCCTCGTCGGTGAGGACCGACAGACAGGTGGCACCGGACCGGGCATAGCTTTTGGCGATGGCGGCGGGGTCGAAGGGGTCCCGCAATAGACCCTTGCTAGGCGAGGCCCGTTTGATCTCGGCGATCACCCCCCACCCGCCCGCCGCCACGGCGGCCTCGAGACGGCGGGCAAACCCCCGGGGGGGCGGAGTCTGGGCCGCCGCGTCCCGCAGGGATGCCATGGATCGCCGCCGACGGCGGGCAGCTACCTCAAGGTATTTGTGGTCCAAGATGCGCTGGAGGATGTCGGGGGGGTTGGCAGAAAAGGTCATGGGGACGACGACGGGGCGTGCTCTTGGGTAAACGCGACCAGGCGCTCAAGGGTGTCCCGAGGGGCACCGCTGGCCATGGCGGCCTTGGCCCGCTCCACCCCCTCGCGGTGATTCTCCGCCAGACCGGCGACGTAGATGGCGGCACCGGCGTTGAGGGCGACGATGTCTCGGGCGGGGCCAGGGCGGTCTTCCAGGGCTTGGCGCAGCAGGACGAGACTCTCGGCGGGGGCATCCACCT
>JBHJHK010000240.1:0-9830 GCA_050330975.1 Candidatus Competibacterales bacterium
CCGCCCCCCCCCCGCGGGGGCCCGGCGCCCCTTTGCGCGGCGCCGCCCGCCCCCCCTCTCCCGGTGAAGTGGCCATCGCCAAGGCCTTTGCCATCACAGACGACAAGCGCCCCGCCGACCCCTGGCTGTTGGAGGCGGTGCGCTGGGCGTGGCGGGTCAAGATCCACCCCCATTTAGAGCTGGAGCTCATCCAAAGGCTCAGGGAGGCAGCCGAGGCCGAGGCCATCCGGGTGTTCGGCGCCAACCTCAAGGACTTGCTGCTGGCGGCCCCAGCGGGCCCCCGGGTGACGTTGGGTATAGATCCCGGGCTGCGCACCGGCATCAAGGTGGCGGTGGTGGACGCCACCGGGCGGCTGCTCGAAACCGCCACCTGCTATCCCCACCCGCCCCAAAAGCGCTGGGACGAAGCCCTCCACACCCTGGAGACCCTCTGTAGCCGCCACGGAGTGGCCTTGATCGCCATCGGCAACGGCACGGCGTCCCGGGAGACGGTGCGCTTGGTCCAAGAGCTCTGCACCCGCAAAGCCGCCACTGCCCTGCAGTGGGCTTCGGTGTCGGAGGCCGGAGCGTCGGTGTACTCGGCCTCGGCCCTGGCTGCGGCGGAATTTCCCGAGTTAGATGTCAGCCTGCGGGGGGCGGTTTCCATTGCCCGTCGCCTCCAGGATCCCCTGGCGGAGTTGGTGAAGATCGACCCCAAGGCCATCGGTGTGGGCCAGTACCAACACGACGTCAGCCAGACCCGCTTGGCCAAGGCCCTGGACGCCGTGGTGGAGGACTGCGTCAACGCCGTGGGGGTGGACGTCAACACCGCCTCGGGGGCGTTGTTGAGTCGGGTGGCGGGTCTGACCCCTGGGGTGGCCCAGCACATCGTCGCCTATCGGGATGACAACGGGGCTTTTACCAACCGCCGGCAGTTGCTCAAAGTCCCCCGTCTGGGGGCCAAGACCTTTGAGCAGGCGGCGGGGTTTTTGCGCCTGTCCGGCGACAACCCCTTGGATCGCTCGGCGGTTCACCCCGAGGCCTATCCCGTGGTGGAGCGCATCGTCAAAGCCTGTGGCCGTCCGGTGGAGCGCCTGTTGGGGGATCGGGCGTTTTTGGCCACGTTGACCCCCAAGGCCTTTACCGATGCCCGCTTTGGGCTCCCCACGGTCAAAGACATCATCGCCGAGTTGGAAAAGCCCGGGCGCGACCCGCGGCCGGCCTTTGCCACGGCCAACTTCAAAGAGGGGGTGGAGCGCCTCGAAGACTTGGAGGCGGGCATGATCCTCGAAGGGGTGGTGACCAATGTGGCCAACTTCGGCGCCTTTGTGGACGTGGGCGTCCACCAAGACGGCCTGGTGCACATTTCCATGATGGCCCATCACTTTGTCAAAGACCCCCGGGCGGTGGTCAAGGCGGGGGATGTGGTCAAGGTCAAGGTCATGGCCGTGGACGCCGAGCGGCGGCGCATCGGTTTGTCGTTGCGCTTGGACGATCCTCTATCCGAGGGCGAGGGGGAGGCTCAGGGGCCCGCCCCGAGCCCCAAGGCCGCCGCCCGCCGCCCATCCCGCCGGGCCGACCAGCCCCCCCGGGACAAGACCCCCCCAGAGCGGCCCACCGGGGCCCTGGCCGACGCCTTTCAACGGGCCAAACGGCGCTGACAGCGACGCCGCCGCGGCGGGTTTTGGGGCTCGACGGCGGCGGGGGCCATGGCGACCCGGTGCAACAGCTCGGCCATGGTGCGCCGCAGGGTCGCGGCGTCGGCTCGCGCCGGCAACGGGGCGCCGAAGTGGACGGCGACGGGCCGATTCCAGTAGCGGGGCAGCACCGCTTGGAGACTCGCCGCCAACCAGGCCCGATGGGCGGGGCGGCGCCGCAAGGCCACCAAGGGGTGGGCCAGGGCCTTGGGGTGGAGGACTCCGCCGATGGCGGCGGGGACGACCGCCAAGTCCCCGTGGCGCTTGGCCAACCATTCAAAGGAACGAGACCAGCGTGCCAGGCTGCGGTGGGCGGCGGGGTCTCGCTGGGGATCGGGCTCGATGGCGCCGGCGGGGAACAGCACCACGCAGCGCCCGGCGGCCAAGGCCTGGCTCATGAGCCCCAGGGCCCGGGTGGACGAGCCGGCGGCGGGGAGCTCCAACAGGTGGCGCCGCAGGTGGGGCATGGCGTCGAACCAAGGGCGCTGGCGCGCCACCAGGACGACGTCGTCCCGCGGTAGCGCGGTCACCAGGGCCGGGGCGTCCATGAGGCCAGGGTGGTTGGCGAGGATCAACAAAGGCCCGCGCGCTGGCACGGGCACCGCCGCCGTGGCGATGACGCCGGCGGTGTAGCGCTCCACCAGACGCGCCATGGCCGCCCGCAGTCCCGCCGCTCCCAGGGTGGCCTCGGCGTCGAGGAGGACGTCGGTCAACGCCCGAGCCGCCGGGGTGAGCAGCGGCGCCAAGGGGGGCTGGAGGACCCGGGGCACCCCCAGGGCGTCCCCCAGTTCTAGGCGATTGAGGGTCAAGAGACGGCGGGCTGGGGTGGGGTTGTCCCCCGGGGGTTGGACCGAGGCCGAGGGCCGAGGGTCGCCGTTGGCAAAGCGCATGGAGGCAAGGGAGAGGTGGTGTGACAGGGTGCGGATTCGCAGTCCGGAAACCCGGCCGGGGACCATTTAGACGGGGGAAGGGCCTCCCCGGCGCGGGACTCACCTCCACAGACTCAAGGGACGGCAAAGGGTTCGGGGTGCCGGGCGAAGATGCGCTGCAAAATGGTCAGCTCGCGCTGCACCACGGTGTGGATAAATGCGTCTGAACCCTTCATCTGGCGAAAGGCGCCAAATCCCCGCTCCAGCATGTGTTGCATCTCGCCAAACCCCATGAGCTGGGCGGGTTTGCGGGACAGTTTGAGGGTGGTGTGGATCAAGGGCAGCTGGACCAGGCGTTCTAGATCCGCCCCCAATCGCGCTACGAGGCGAATTTGCCGCTCCCGGTCTGTGTAGTTGTCGCACTGGCGGTAGGCCTCGACATAGGCCTTGGCCTCGACGGCCCCCACCTCGGGGGTGTCGAACAACCGATCCACCAGTTGCTGGTCGAGTTCACAGGACAGGGCGTTGAGTTCCATGGCCATGGCCACGGTGTGCAAGGCATCGGCGGGCAGCCAGCGCACCATGCTGGGGTAGATCCGCTCAAAGGTGTGATCTCGCCGGGCGAAGTCCACGGGCCCGTAGAGTTCGTCGCAGAAAAATTCCACCGCCTGGCCATAGCGGGGGCTGGCCAACAAATCGGCGTAGGTGGTGCGCAGGCGCTGGATTTGCCAGGCGCTGAGGGGGGCGTGGCGGGGGTCGAGGCCGGACCCGCCGTGGCGCCGGTGGCTGACCCGCTGGAGGCGGCTGAGCTGCTGGCGCAGCTGTTGCTGAACAAAAGCTCTGGGATTTTTAGAGGCGTGAAAGATGGCCATGGAATATCGCGTTTGATTTTTTAAATGCAGATTTTAAAATTTTTCCAGTTGATGTCCTGTACGGCAATTTGTAGATTACCAGCGCCCTCGGCGCTGGTCGGTTGACTCGCCAACCGCCGCGGCGTGGCGGCACACACCGCCAACCCCCCTTGCCCTCGCACCCCTTTCCCGTGCTGCCCTTCCGGAATGAGTGTCGAGTAGACTTCCCACCGATCTGTGACTTTGAGGAGATCGTTGTGTTGAGTCGCGTCGAGCGCCCATCACCCCGCCCGGTTCGCTGGGCCCCTTGGAGTCTCGGCGTGTTCCCCGGGGCCCTCGCCGCCCCCGGGGTGGCCTTGGCCCATGAGGCCACCACCCCGGCGGCGGGCGACGTCGCCTGGCTCGCCACCAGTCTCGCCGCGACGCTGGCTCTAGAGCCCCTAAGCCCCCTCGGCCAGGGCTTTGACGTCTTCCCGGGCCATCCCCAAATCCTCGGCCCCGCGTAGGATCTCTTCCCAGGTGGTGTCGTCCACGGGGATGCCCGTGGCCCGGCGCTGGGTCGCCGTGGCGCGCTCGGGGTCGCCGGCGGCCATCACCGGGTGGGCGACGTCCCCGGGGGGCGAGGCCTTGGCGTAGGCCACGGCGGCGTCGATTTCCCGGGCCAGCCAGTCGTTATCCACCAGGTGGGCGGGGTCGATGACGAGGGTCGTCATGTTGTTGACGATGGACCCCCGGCGGGGATTGGCCGGCTGGATGGTTCCCCCGCCGGAGAGCCCCCCCGCCAGGAGTTCACACATCAACGCCAGACCGTAGCCCTTGTGTTCACCGGTGGGCAACAACGCCCCGCCGGGCTCGCGGAACATCACCCGGGGGTCGGTGGTGGGCTGGCCATCGGCGTCCAACAGCCGACCGGGGGCCAAGGTCTCGCCCTTGTTCATGGCCACCCGCACCTTGCCCAGGGCGATGTGGCTGGTGGCCATGTCCAAAATCGTCGCCGGGGTGTGGGTCCCCGGGGGCACGGCGATGCACACCGGGTTGGTGCCAAAGCGGGCGTCGCGCCCGCCAAAGGGGGCCACCATGGGGGCGTGGTCTAGGACGTTGACAAAGTGCAGCGACACCTTCCCCGCCGCCACGGCCTGTTCGCCGTAGGCGCCGATGCGGCCAATATGATGGGCGTTGCGCAACGTCATGAGCACCACGCCCGTGGTGGCCACCCGCTCGATGGCCAAGGCCATGGCCTCGCGGGCCATCCGCTGGCCGTAGCCCCGCTCGCCGTCGAAGGCCAACAAGGCGCCGTGGTCTTTGAGGGGGCGCAAGGAGGCGTTGGGGCAAAGGAGTCCCTTGGCCAAAAAGCGCAAATAGTAGGGGATCATGCCGATGCCGTGGCTGTCGTGGCCGGCCAAATTGGCATCGACGAGGTGGTCGGCCACCACGGTGGCCTCGGCGGGCTCGCTGCCGGCGCGCGCTAAAATGGCGGCGATGGCGGTCCGCAGGGGTTGTTGTTGGATGATCAACAGCGGCTCCTTCCAGCGATGGCGTTGGGAAATCGAGGGCGGTCTCGGTCGGCGAAGCGGGCCGCCCCGGTTCAATCTCGCAATCTTGCCATCAAGTGTAGCCGAGGATCATCCCCCGCAAGGGCTTGTCAGTCGGCCTGGACGGCCTCAATGGAGGCCTGCATGGCCTCCAGCATGGCCTTGCCCTCGGCGCCAAATTTTTCCTCGATGAGGGTTTGCACCGCCGGCTGGGCCTCTCGGGCAAACTTCTCCAACTCGGCGGCGGGGACGGCGTTGACCTCCATGGCTTGGGCTAGCTTGGGCAACCCCTGTTCCGAGGCTTCGATGACCCGGGACACCCCCCGCCCGGCGTCCTCGGCCACGGCGGCGGCGTAGTCCACCACCGCCCGCTCGGCGTCGGACAGGCCCTGGTAGAACTCGCCGTTCAGCAAAAACACGTAGGGGGTGATGATGTGGTTGGTGATGGACAGATACCGCTGGACCTCGTCGAACTTGGCAAAGGCGATGATGGGGATGGGATTCATCTGGCCGTCCACCACCTTGGTCTGGAGGGCGGTGTAGACCTCGGCCCAGGCCAGGGGCGTGGGCTGTCCCCCCAGGGCGCCGATCATGGCCTCGTGGGTGGGCAGGGTCATGGTGCGGATCCTCAGCCCCGCCAGGTCTTCCATGGTTTCGATGGGTTGCTTGGAGTTGGTAAAGGCGAAGAAGCCGCCGCTGTCCAACAGTCCCACCAGCTTCATGCCGGTCTTTTGCTCCAAATCGGCGGCAAAGCGCTGGCCGAAGTCGCTCTCCAGGTCGATGACTTCGTGGGCAACGTAGATATTGGGAAAGGCAAAGGGCAGGTCGAACACCCCCACTAGGGGATAGTGCTGGGCCAGGCCGCCGGCGGAGGAGATGGTGGCCTGGACCACCCCATCTTTGACCTGCTGGATTACTTCGGCGTCTTTGCCCAACTGGCCGTTGGGGAACACCTCCACCACCACAGAGCCGTTGGTGGCGGTTTCCACCAGGGATTTAAACACCGCCGCCATGGCCCCGGAGTGGCTCTCAAAGGGCCCCTCGGGGTTGAGGTGGGCCAGGCGCAGGACCTTTTGGGCCAGGGCTTGGCCGGTGCCAAGGCACAACAGGGCGGCCAGGGCCAGGGCCATGGCGGGATAACAACGCGTCATCATGGTGAAATCAACCTCCTGTGAGACCGAATAGACTGGGCAACAACAGCGTCAGCCCTTCCCAATAGGCGATGAGCAGCAACACCCCCACCTCCAACAGGATAAAGGGCCAAATGGCACGGCAAATGGCTTCGATGCGCTCGCCGGTGACCGAGGCCAGGACGAACAGACACGCCCCCACCGGGGGCGTCATAAGGGAGATGTTGAGGGCCAACACGATCATCACCCCGGCGTGGACTGGATCCATGCCGATCTCTTTGGTCAAGGGCGCTAGGGCGGGGGCGAGGATGATCAACGCGGCGTTGATATCCATAAACATCCCCACCACCATCAACAGCCCCAAGATCAGGGCGATGACCACGGCGGGCTCGCTGGAGAGGGCCAAAAAGCTGGCGGCGATGGTCTGGGGGATGCGGTTAAAGGTCATCCACCAGCTCAAGATAGAGGCCGCGGCGATGATCAAAAACACGATGCCCGTGAGGCGGGCGGTGCGGATGAGCATCTCCCACAGGTCTTTGACGCTCACCGTGCGGTAGATGAGCATCCCCACCACCAGGGCGTAGAGGACCGCCATGGAGGCGGCCTCGGTGGGGGTCAGCCAGCCGGTGAGGATCCCCCCCAAGATCCCCACGGGCATCACCAGGGCCAGGAGGCTGTCTTTAAAGGCGCGCAAGATGCGCCGGAGGCTGGGTCGGCCCGAGGGCTCGGGGAGCCCCAACCGCCGACCGGCGGCGGCGATAAAGGCCATGCACAGCAAGCAGATCAACAACCCCGGCAAGATCCCAGCGGCGAACAGCCCGGCGATGGAGACCCCCATGATGGAGCCGTAGATCACCATCAAGGTCGAGGGGGGGATGGTGGGGCCGATGATGGAGCCGGCGGCGGTGACGGCGCAGGCAAAGGGCCGGTTGTAGCCCTGGCGCACCATGGCGGGCACCAGGGTGTTGCCAAAGGCGGCGGCGTCGGCGGTGGCGGCCCCGGTCAAACCGGCGAAGAACACCGAGGCCACCATGTTGGAGTGGGCCATGCCCCCCCGCAGGTAGCCCACCAGGGCGTCGGCAAAGCCCACCAGTCGGGCGGTGATCCCCGAGCGGTTCATGATTTCCCCGGCGAGGATAAAAAACGGCATGGCCAGGAAGGGGAACAGGTCCAAGCCGGCGAAAAAGCGGTCGGCCATCATGGGCAGCATCCGCGGCCCGTCCCCAAGAGTCCAAAGCCCCACTACCCCGGCGATGCCCAGGACATAGCCCACGGGCATTCCCAACAGCATGAGGCCAAAGAAAGTCACAGCGACCAAAATCACAGGGCCACCTCCCGGCGGGCGGGCCCGGTGACGCTGCCCCGCAGTTGTTCTTTGAGGCCCACCAATATCAACTGAATACAGGCCAGGGCCGCCGCCGTGGGCACGGCGGCAAAGGGCAGGGCCTTGGTCATGCCGTAGATCATGGTGAACTGGCCCTCGCCCTTGTCCACCAGCCCCAGGCCGTAGAAGCACAACAGGGCAAAGAATCCCAAGGCCAGCAGGTCCAGCACGGCTTGGAGACCCCGCTGGAGGGGATGGGGCAGTTGGTCGAACAGGGCGGTAATGCCGATGTGCTCCCGGCGGGCGATGCCGCAGGATACCGCCAGCAACGCCGTCCAGATCATGAGATAACGGGCCAGCTCTTCGGTGAAGGTGATGGGCAAGGGCACCACCCGGCGCACAAAGACGCCTAGCCAAACGTCGAGGATCAACACCACCAACAACGCGGCACAGGTGTGTTCTACCAGGCGATTGAGGGCCAAGCTCAAGGTCTCGCAGCGATCGGCGAGGCGCAGGCGACGGCTAGGGGTCATGGGCTGCCCAGGCGGGGAATTTGGGGACGAACCCATGCACAGGGCGGGCCAGGGGGGATGGGTTGCTAGGTTTGGGGTGTTGCGTGGGAGGCAGGGCTGTTACTGCACCAAAGTGGCGCGATTTCCGGGTTAGGGACGCACCAGATCGGGGCGAAGAAAAGCTAATGTGGCCGCGCTCAACGAGTAACACACGATACAGGTTCCCAGCACACTGTCGACGGTGGGTCATATTGCCCTTGACCGCCTCCACAATCTCACCGCGATTGACGAAGACCGGAGTGCTAAGGCCATTGGGGGCACATCGTTGATTTTGGGTGATGTCTCAGGGTGAATGGCGAATGCTCCTTGACCATTGCCCGAGACTCGAGAATTGTCGAGGGAAGCAAAGTGGGTTTGGAAGAAGCAGGGCGCGGAGGCGGTCATGAGCATTTCGTGGAGCTATGGACACTGATATCGTTGAAAGGCTTGTTGTCAAGCCACTTTAGGGGCAAAATTCGAGCGATCCAGCTGTTCTAAACGACGATATGTCCTAGCAATTTTCTTGCCAAAGACGGACGCCTCAACAAAAAATCTTGAGTCCCTAGAACCTTCGCAGATCAATCATAACTTTAGCTACGCCGAACACTTAAAATCCTTCGTTGATCTACCAAATCCACATATCGCAGGGAGTATAAATCCATGAATTGGTGGCGATTGGAGTTTTGGTTTGGATGTTTAAGCCTTATTGGATTTATGCATTTGACTGTACCGAACTTAATATTAGATTTCGACTTTACTCATGATTTTGGTTACGGATCTATAGTGCAGGCGGGCGGTAATCCCTTTAAGCTAAATGGCCCTGCTTTCCTAGTTTTTTATTGGTCTTCATTGGTATTGCTGATTGCTTTTATATGGCACTTTAATCGTCAGCGCTATTACGATTATGACCTCAAACATGCAAATCGTACAAATCCAGATCAACTCGATATTTTAAGTTTAGGCTACTTGGCAGGTGGCGCGAGCCGCGCTGTTGACATTGCCATTACTGGCTTGGTCAGTAAGGGTTTTTTACGGGTAACGGAATACACCAATCTCACAGCAACTCATAGTCACTCAGGGAAGGCAAAATGTAACGAACTAGAGGCACTGATTCTAGGTGAGGTGCAGCAAGAAGCTAGATTACAACAACTAACAAAAAAAAATCAAATCAATACCAACAGATTAGATAAATTGCGCTCTAGAATTTCTGAAAAGGCCAAGGATGGCTTCAAAGAGCAACTTCAACAGCTACAGCAAAAGCAACTGATCTGCACCAAGAATTCTCTGTTTTTCGTTAAACTACTGCAACTCGCCTGCTCATTGATATATACTATGGGCGTAGTACGCTTTTTCTTATCATTCTATGAAGATCCTTTATTTTTTTTAATCTTTTTGGTTTTTTCTATACCTTTATCAGTAATACTGACTTCGCTTTTGACAAGCATACCCATGCAAATTTCACTTTTTGCAAATGTTCCTACGCAAGTCGTAAAACATCTAACAGAGCATCCGCCAAATTTTCTCGGAAGACAAATTTTGGAACAAGCCAAGCAACGTCAGCGTCAGATGAAACATGCCAAAAACGAGCATGATGAGTTGCTATTTGCTGTGGCCTTGGGAGGAATGATGGCTTTGAAATCTACAGTTCTAGCCGATCTGGCTCACGCAGAACGCAGTCTCCTCGCTGGCCCTGGCGGAGGCAGCAGTGGCGGCGGCGGCTGTGGTGGCGGTGGCTGTGGTGGTGGCTGTGGTGGATAATTGGACCTCTGAACAACAGCAGCTATGGCAGCGCATTGCAGATTATGCCTTTGATGATTCTCAGGCTGTTTTGCCCTTTAGGCAGCGTCTAGCTAGGGACAACGATTGGTCCTCTGAGCTTGCTCAAAGGGCCATTGAA
>JBHJHK010000241.1:0-6542 GCA_050330975.1 Candidatus Competibacterales bacterium
CCTGGGCGGCGCGGCGGGTGTAGGCCATCTCCAAAGGCGACTTGCACTGGCGCAGGCCGTCCACCAACCCCGAGGCATCGGTCCACTGGGCCCGGGCCGTGCGCCCCTGGAGACTCTCGGCGATGGCGGCAGTGAGGAACAAACTGCGCTTTTCCAAGCCGAGCTTCCCCGTGGCCAAGCCCAATTCCGCCAACGCCGCCGCCGCCACTTGGCCGGGATCTTCGCCGTCGCCGTGGCCGATAAAGCGGGCATTGGTCACCTGGTTGGCCACGGTAATGCCCTCCATGGCTCGACAGATGAGGGTCATGGTTCCCTGTTGGGGGACGATGAGCAAATGGCAGGCGAAGAAGCCCCAGTGGTCCAAGCCCGTGAGGTAGTAGATGTTTTCCGGCACGCTGACCACTAGGGCATCCAGATCGCCCCGGGCCAGGGCCCCCTGGACGTTGGCGAGGCGTTGGGCCAGCTCGGCGGCGGGAAAGACGGGATCGGTGCCCATGGCGAGTTCCGGGGGATGATGGGGGAATAGGCCAGTCTGTCCTGGGAAAACCTAGGTGGCCCCCGGGGGCTTTGTCAACGTCTCGACGTCGCCCCGAGGTATCTTTGCAATTCCCCCGGGGGGTGACTAGGCTCAGGGGAGTTGCACTCTCCGACTTCGTCCCACGCCATATTGTCATTTTAGCCATCTCGCCATCTCGCCATCTCGCCATCTCGCCATCTCAGAGGACCCCCGCCGATGAAGATCCCTGCCTTCGCCATGACCGCCGCCATCATCCTGGGCCTGGCTTTGCCCGGCACCGCGGCTGTGGCGGATTCCATCATGGCACGCCTCGAAGCCGGCCAGCCCATCCGCATCGGTTTTGCCAACGAGGTACCCTGGGCCTACCCCGGGGAGGACAATCAACCCCTGGGCTTTGCCAATGTCCACACCCTGGGGGTGCTGGAGGCCATGGGTCACACCGACATCGAACCCGTGGTCACCGAGTGGGGGGGCTTGATCCCCGGCCTCAAGGCCAACCGCTTCGACATCATCACCGGGGGGATGTACATCCTGGAGAGCCGCTGTGAAAACGTCAGCTTCGCCGAACCCATGGGGGTCTTTGGCGACGCCTTTCTGGTGCCCGCCGGCAATCCCAAGGGCATTGAGACCTATCGAGATATCAAAGCCCAAGACGCCGTGCTGGTCACCGGCGCCGGCTTTAACGTGGGGGAATTCGCCACGCGCGAGGGCATTCCCGACGCCAATATCATGCAGGTGCCCGGGCCCACGGAAATCTTGGCCGCCGTGCGGGCCGGCCGGGCCGACGCCGGGGGCTTGACCTTCTTCACCGCCCGAAATTTATCCGAGCAAAGTGGCGGCGCCGTTGATGTCACCGACCCCTCGAAACTCCCCGAGTGGACCTTGAACTGGGTGGGCATCGCCTTTCGCCCCGGGGATACCGAGTTTCTCGAGGCCTTTAACGCCGCCCAGGCCGAGTACCTGGGGTCGGAGGCCATGCTGGAAGCCGTGGCCGAGTTTGGCTACACCGAGTCGCAACTCCCCGGCGACGCCACGACGGCCTACGCCTGCGCCAACCGCTGATGGCCTTCGGGTCAGTCTATCCCTTTGAGTCCATGGGGAACGTCCCGGGGGACTTTGGATGTCCCTGCTCGAGTTCTTGACCCAGTACGGTGGCCGGTTTGTCACCGGCACCTGGGTCACGGTACAACAGACGGCCCTGGCGGCCCTCCTGGCGGTGTCGATCGCCGCTGTCATGGGGCTCATGCGGCTGTCCTCCCACTGGCCCTTGCGGGCCACCGCCGGGGTCTACATCGAGATTTTTCGCGGCACGTCGCTATTGGTCCAGCTGTACTGGATTTTCTTTGTCTTGCCCTTGTTGGGGTTGACCCTGGACAAGTTTTGGGCCGGCTTTATGGCCGTGGGGATGAATTTGGGGGCCTATGGCGCCGAAGTGGTCCGCGGCGCCATCCAGGCGGTGCCCCGGGGTCAGTTTGAGGCCGCCTACGCCCTCGGCATGACCCCGTTGACCCGCATGGGCCGGATTATCTTTCCCCAAGCCCTGTTGATCATGATTCCCCCCTGGGGCAACTTATTCATCGAGCTTTTAAAGGCTACGGCCTTGGTGTCGCTGATTTCCGTGGCGGATCTCATGTTCCAGGCCAAGCAGATCAACAGCACGACCTTTTTGTCCGTCCAGGCCTTTGGGGTGGCCTTGCTGATCTACTACATCCTGGCCCGGCTGGTGATCACCCCGGGGATGCGAAGCTTGGAAGCCATGCTGGCCCGCAAGATGGGTCGGGCCTAGGATCTGGGGGGACTCGCGGTGTTCGACTGGCGCTGGGATTTTGCCCTGGAGATTTTGCCGCGGCTATTAATGGCCACCCTCAACACCCTGTTGGCCGCCGGCATCGGCTATGGTATCGCCCTGGGGGTGGGGTTGGTGTTCGCCCTGGCCCAACGCACCCCCCACCGGGTCGTCACCCTGGGGGTGCGGGAGCTGGTGGAGTTCATCCGCTCCACCCCCTTGGTGCTGCAGATCTTCTTTGTGTTTTACGTCGGCCCCCAGTTTGGGGTGCGCCTGTCGCCCTGGACGTCGGGGATGATCGCCATTGGCCTCCACTACGCCGCCTATTTATCCGAGGTCTACCGGGCGGGCCTCGACGCCGTGCCCAAGGGCCAGTGGGAGGCCTGTCGGGCCCTCAACCTCAGCGTCTATCGCAGCTATTTTCGCATCATCATCCCCCAGGCGTTGCCGGCCAGTTTGCCGGGGATGGGCAATTATTTGATCGGCATTTTCAAAGACACCCCGTTGTTATCGGTGATTGCCGTGGCGGAACTGATGCACACCGCCAACGCCATCGGCGCGGAGAACTACCGCTTTTTGGAGCCCTACACCCTGGTGGGGGTGATTTTCTTGGCCATTTCCCTCCCGGCGGCGGCGGGCTTGCGCTGGTTGGAGGCCCGGGTCCGTCGGGGCTTGGGGCTGTCGAAATCGTGACGGAGGACCTCGCCGTGGATGTCGGCTCTACCCCCTATCCCCTACAACTCGACGGCCCCGGACGGCCCATGGTGCGGTTCGCCAACGTCACCAAGCGCTACGGCGCGTTGACGGTCCTCGACGCCCTCAATTTGGACATTGCGCCCAATGAAATGGTGTCCATCATCGGCCCGTCGGGCTCGGGCAAGACCACGGTGTTGCGGCTGCTCATGACCCTGGAGACCCTCGACGAGGGGGTGATCTACGTCGACGGTCAGCCCCTGACCCACATGCCCCGGGGCCATCGGTTGGTGAAGGCCAGTCGCCGCCATCTGCGCCAGGGGCGGATGAACATCGGCATGGTGTTTCAGCACTTCAACCTCTTTCCCCACCTGACAGCCCTGGAAAACTGCATGGAGGCACCGGTCCAGGTGTTGGGCCTGAGCAAGGCCGAGGCCCGGGAACGGTCGTTGGAGTTGTTGGCCTTGGTGGGGTTGGCGGAGAAGCGGGACGAGCACCCCGCCCGGCTGTCGGGGGGGCAACAGCAGCGGGTGGCCATCGCCCGGGCCTTGGCCATGCGGCCCAAGGTGATGTTGTTGGACGAGGTGACCTCGGCGCTGGACCCAGAGGTCATCGGCGAAGTGCTAAACGTCATCCGCCAGCTCAACCGCGACCACCATTTGACCATGTTGATGGTGACCCACCAAATGGGCTTCGCCAAAGAAATCTCCGACCGGGTATGCTTTTTCTTCGACGGCCACATCGTGGAACAGGGGGCGCCGGAACAGCTGTTTGGCTCCCCCGAAAACGAGCGCACCCGGCAATTTCTCCACGCGGTGTTGGATGCGGGGTAGGGGTTTCTCCAGACCCAGCGGAATGGATTAACTTGGTATAGGGTAACTGCGCCCAAGGCCACGGCGAGCCATCCAACGCCCCTTTCCTCCTCCACTCCGAGGTCCTTTGCTGTGAACCGCGCCTCTATCCCCTTGCCCGAAGTCGAGGCCCTGCGCCAGCGCCTCAATCGCCTGCGCCGCCACCTGAGTCAATACTTCGTCGCCAAGGACGAGGTGGTGGATCTCATGGTGCTGTGCACCCTGGTCCAAGAGCCGTTGTTGTTGGTGGGCAAACCCGGCACTGGCAAGTCGGATCTGGTGGTGAAGTTTTGCCAGGCCCTGGGGTTGGGGGATGGGGAGTACTTTGAGTACATGCTCACCAAGTTCACCGAACCCGGGGAGATCCTGGGCCCGGTGGATATCAACCTCCTCAAGGAGGGTCGCTACTGGCGGCGCACCGCCGCCAAGCTCCCCGAGGCCCGGGTGGTGTTCTTAGACGAGATCTTTAAGTCCAACTCGGCGATCCTCAACACCCTCCTCACGGTGATCAACGAGCGCAAGTTCTATCAAGACGGCCAGCCGGTGGCCATTCCCATGGTGATGTTGTTTGCCGCCGCCAACGAGATTCCCGAATTTGGCGAGTTGGCCGCCCTAGTGGATCGCTTTGTCCTCAAGGTGGAGAGCGAGCCGGTGCGGGAGACCCACTTTGAAGACCTCATCGACAAGGGCCTGCGCAACGAGGGGTTTCGGGTATTCAACCAGCGGCCCTGGGTGGGTCAGGCCAGCCTCGACGATTTTATCGCCCTCAAAGCCCACTTCGACCGTCAGCTTCTCACCGAGGAGCGCCTGGAGGCCGGGCCGGTGGGGGATGGGTTTCCCGAAGGCGAGTTTTTGTTGTTCAAGCGCATCTTGAACACCCTGGCCAAGGAAGACCGCATCAGTGTCACCGACCGCAAGGTGATCAAGCTCTACAAGTTGCTCCGGGCCTGGGCATTTTTGGACCACGGCGGCGGGGTGCGGCGAGCCGATCTGCGGCTGTTGCGCTACATCGCCGACCGGCTCCAGGACTTTGCCCCGGTGCGGGAGAAGGTGGACAGTCTACTGCAGTTGGATTGAGGGGGGCGACACCACCCTTCCCGGTCATGGGCGCCCCGCCCACAGGTTGTAGAGATTGCCGGCGATGATGAGCCCCGCGCCGAGGAAGACCACCACCTCCAGGGCCTCGCTGTAGAACAGCGCGCCGACGAAGGCCAGGGCAGGCAACCGCAGGTAGTCGAGGGGTGCCACGATGGCGATGGGCGCGCTCGCCAGGGCGCGCGTGAGGCTGAAGTGGGCGCTCAGGCCACTGAGGCCGATGGCGAGTACCCAAGGTACCAGGGCGGCCGAGAACAGTGTCGGCCCTCCCGCTGGCAACGTGCAGAGCAACCCCAGGACCATCTGGGTCAGATTCATCCAGAACAGAATCGTGAGGGTGGTGTCCTCCCGGGCGAGGCGCTTGGTGACGAGGTTGGTGAGGGCAAAGGAGACCGCTGCGGCCAGGGCCGCGCCGTGGCCGAGGGCAAGGGGCGAGAGCCCGGGCCGGGTCACCACCAGCACACCGACAAACCCCAGCCCCGCCGCGATGACGCCCGGGCGCGTGATCCGCTCGCCGAGGAGCAATGGCGCCAGGACCGCCATCCAGATGGGGCTGGTCAGCTCCAGGGCTTGCATCTGGGCGAGGGGAATCGTGGCAATGGCATAGAGCCAGGCGTTTTGCCCGGCGAAGTGCACGACGTTGCGCACGGCGTGCTCCCCTGGGCGCCCACTGGCCACCGCGAGCCGGCCGTGGATGGCCCACACCACCCCCGCGACCACGACGAGGCCAATGGCCGAGCGGTAAACCATGATTTCGTGGGGCCATAGCTCGGCCGACAACTCGCGCCCAGCGACGGCCATGAAGGCGAACGACACGATGGAAAACGCCATCCAGACGACGGCGGCACCGAGGTTGCACTTCGCCAGGGGAGGGGCTGTGGCCTCGTTCACACGGCAAATCCGGGGTGTCCGTCCTTCGGCCAACCGTCTCGACTGCTGTGTGTTTCCATTGACCCTCGGTTATCGCCGCGCCATCGCGGCACAAGGAACGCTTACGGCGCGGCGCTCAGGGGGGTCATTCTACACGGTTGTACCCGACGGATTGGGGCGATGAGGCTCTTTTGGAGGCGCCGTGGACCTCGGCAACTGCCGGCTCAAGTCGATGTCAGTGGCGCGGGTTTCGTCGAGGCTGAGGACGCCATTGCCGTTGGTATCGATGGCCCCAAACAGTTCGTCGACATGGGCGTCGACCACCTCGAATAACTCCACAACGCCGTCGCCGTTGCCAGCTGCGCCGTGAAATTCGTCGGCAGCACTATCCGCGCGTACGGGACTCGGTGCTGGCCTATGTCCTTGGCTGCGGTTTGGACCGGGAATCGGCCCACTCCCCGAACGGATCGCAATCGGAAGTCACCGCCCACCTTGGGACGCTGAAGGGGTATGCAGCTGCGCCACGGCAGTCTAGCATCGAACCACGGCCACAGCCTCTGCCCATCGCCGCCACCTGCGTGAACTTTCCATGCGTTTTTTCAATACGACCGGCCCCATCACCCCCGAAGATCACTATCATCTCGCGCCGTTGGATCGCCTCAACGAAGACGAGTTGATGGCCCTCATTCAGCAGAAAAAATATTTCGTTCTACACGCCCCTCGACAGACG
>JBHJHK010000242.1:0-5574 GCA_050330975.1 Candidatus Competibacterales bacterium
GGACCATGGCCGACCATCCACCCCTCGACCTCCGCCAAGCGGGCCAAGGCACCGGCGGAGACCACCTCCTCTTGGGGGGGGAAGACTTGATGGTTCCGACGCTCGGCGGCCACAAAAGCCTGGAGGTCGCGAAAATAGTCATTTTCCAGCTCGGTTGCCAAGGCGGGGTGCCAGTGGGCTAGGGGGTCGAGGTCAAAGGACAGGGTGTCCCCTGGAAGGTTGTCCCCAACCCCCCCGGGTTGGGGTTGAGGTCGGTGGGGGGCCGGGTCTGGCATCTCGGGGGACGGCTTGGAGGCCTTGGCCACGGCCTTGGCCGGCTCGACCACCCCGTGGCGAGGACAGACGGCCTCTAACATACAAGCGCCGCAGCGGGGGCTTTTGCTTTTGCAGACGTAGCGCCCATGGAGCACCATGGCGGGGCCAAAGAAGGTCCACTGATCCTTGGGGACCCCCTCCATCAAATCCCTTTCGATGTCGTCGGGATCCACGGCCGCCGACAGGCCCAGCCGCTGGCTCACCCGGGCCACATGGGTGTCGACGATGATCCCCGACGGCAGATTAAAGGCGCAGTTCAACACCACGTTGGCGGTCTTGCGGGCCACCCCCGGCAAGCCGGTGAGCTGGGCTAGGTCGCGGGGAACGCTGCCGTCAAAGCGCTCCACCAAAGCCCGACAGACCGCCTGCACCGTCTTGGCCTTGCGCTTGTAGAACCCCGTGGGCTTGACGGCGGTCTCAAGGGCATCGAGATCGGCAGTGGCGAAAGCGACGGGATCGGGATAGTCCTGGAACAAGGTGGCCGTCACCCGATTGACCCGCTCGTCGGTGCACTGGGCGGCCAAAATCGTGGCCACCAGCAACTGCTCTGGGGTTTGCCAGTGGAGTTCGTAGGTCGCTCCAGGGTAGTGGGCGCGCAGTTCCCCCAACAGGTTTTCCAGGTCCAATGTCGTCATGGATCGGCCCACTCCAAGGCTCGCCCCCCCCTTGGCCCGGAGAATAAAACTCGTTTACCATTCAGCATTTAATTCGTTCCCCATCCAACCCAGCGGCACCGTTCCATGACCCCTCCTCCATCGATTTTTTCCCACCGCCCCTACTGGGCGGCGCGCTTTGGCACCGCGCCCTTTTTGCCCATGTCCCGCGGTGAAATGGACGCCTTGGGTTGGGATAGCTGTGACATTATTATTGTCACTGGCGATGCCTATGTCGACCACCCCAGCTTTGGCATGGCCATCATTGGCCGGCTGTTGGAGGCCCAAGGGTTTCGGGTGGGGATTATCGCCCAGCCCGACTGGAAGAGCGCCGAGGCCTTTAAGGCCCTGGGGCCCCCCAACCTGTTCTTTGGCATCACCGGCGGCAACATGGACTCCATGGTCAACCGCTACACCGCCGATCGCAAGATCCGCCGGGACGACGCCTACACCCCCCACGGGGAAGGGGGCAAACGCCCCGATCGCTGTGTCATCCCCTACTCCCAGCGCTGCCGGGAGGCCTATAAACATGTCCCCATCGTCCTAGGTGGCATCGAGGCCAGCTTGCGACGCATCGCCCACTATGACTACTGGTCCGACAAGGTGCGGCGCTCGATTTTGGTGGACGCCAAGGCCGACTTGTTGTTTTACGGCAACGCCGAGCGGGCCATCGTCGAGTTGGCCCAGCGGCTGGGGCGCGGCGAGACCATGGACACCATCACCGATCTGCGGGGCACGGCTTACATCCGCAAGGTCCCCCTCGATGATTGGCACGAGATCGACTCCACCACCATCGACAAGCCGGGGGGCGTCGCCCCCCACGCCAACCCCTACGACTATCACGAGCCCCAGGCCAGCAGCCGCGGGGGGTCGGCCATGTGTCAGACCGGCGGCGGCGCGGGGAACGCCGCCAGCGGGGCGGGGGGGTCGACGGAGGCGGGCCGTGGGGGAGCGGTGATGACCTTTGTCCCCCGCAAGGCCCTCAAGGTGCCCCGGGCGCGGAGCTACATTCGCCTGCCGGCCTTCGACCAAGTCAACGACGACCCGGTGCTCTACACCCACGCCTCGCGAATCCTCCACCTGGAGTCCAACCCCCACAACGCCCGGGCGTTGGTCCAGGGCCACGGGGATCGCGACGTGTGGATCAACCCGCCCCCCATTCCCCTCACCCCCCAAGAGATGGATCGCCTCTACGAGCTGCCCTACCAGCGGGTTCCCCACCCGGCCTACAACGGTGCGCGCATCCCCGCCTATGAAATGATTCGCTTCTCCATCACCATCATGCGGGGCTGTTTTGGCGGCTGTACTTTTTGCTCCATCACCGAGCACGAGGGGCGGATCATCCAGAATCGCTCGGAGGATTCCATCATCCGGGAGATCGAGACCATCCGCGACACGGTGCCGGGCTTCACCGGGGTCATCTCGGACCTCGGCGGCCCCACGGCCAACATGTACCGCCTCCACTGTAAGAGCCGAGAAATCGAGGCCAATTGCCGCCGGTTATCCTGTGTTTACCCGGGGATCTGCAAACACCTCAACACCGACCACAACCCCCTCATTCGCCTCTACCGCCGCGCCCGAGCCCTGCCGGGGGTCAAAAAGATCCTCATCGCCTCGGGGCTGCGCTACGACTTGGCGGTGGAATCCCCCGAGTACGTCAAGGAATTGGCCACCCACCACGTGGGGGGGTATCTAAAAATCGCCCCCGAGCACACCGAGGGGGGGCCGTTGAGCAAAATGATGAAGCCGGGGATGGGGACTTACGATCGCTTCAAAGAGCTCTTTGAGCGCTATTCCAAGGCCGCCGGCAAAGAGCAGTATTTGATCCCCTATTTCATCGCCGCCCACCCCGGCACCACCGACGAAGACATGCTGGAGCTGGCGTTGTGGCTCAAGCAAAACGGCTTTCGCGCCGACGCCGTCCAGGCGTTTTTGCCCTCTCCCATGGCCATGGCCACGGCCATGTACCACGGCGAGCGCAGCCCCTTAGGGCCGGTGCGCCGGGACGGCGAGGCGGTGGCATCCCCCAAGGGGCTCAAGCAGCGCCGCCTCCACAAGGCGTTTTTGCGCTATCACGACCCCGACAACTGGCCATTGCTGCGAGACGCCCTCAAGCGCATGGGGCGCGAAGACCTCATCGGCAACGGCAAGCATCACTTGATACCCCGCTACCAACCCAAGGGCACGGGGCTCGGCGTCGAGGGCAAGCGACGCAAACCCCTCTACACCGAACAAAGCGCCCCTGGCACCCAGGGTCAAAAGGCCGGCCCGACTGAACGCGGCCCCAAGACCTTCGCCACCCAACACGTCCGCCCCGATGCAAGGCGCCCCAAGACCCGGCGCAGTGGGACCCCCAAGACCTAGGACTAGGAGAACTCGACTTGAGATGGCGCCGGTTCTCGCCGGGGGGTCGATGGTTCGGCGCCGGTTTGGATCAACCCATAGGATTCGCCGCCGTACTCGTTGAGCTGAAAGGCCATGGTGGTGCGTTTGCCACCCCTCACCACCTCCAGGTTGAGGGCCGTGCGGAAATCGCCGGATTTCAAGATGGGCTTCAAAACACCTTGGGCGTTGGGCATCGCCTTTAGCAGTGATTCGCCGTGGAATTAGTCTTTTTATTTCCCTATCAAAAAATCATATCAACTCGAATGACTTTCGAAGGACGCTTTGACATTTTGCCAAAATTTTTCTGCCTTATCTTTACCAAGGGTCATCTGGGCAATTTGTCGGCAGTGGCTGAGATGATCGCCAATTTCGGCCAAATTGGTGCAATTTTCGAGGTCTTTTACCATGGGCTTTGCTATGGATGGCATCCCTTTGATGATAATTTCTCTGGCCTTGGCCTTTACTGATTCAATGTCGACAATGCCGCTGTCCGTGAGACTCAAGCCACTTTGTGCCATGGGCGATCCCATATCGGCAGAGGCGACGTACCCTCCCTGGATCAACCACATCAAATCTTCCTCGAAACTGTTGAGGTGGCCCAGAATCTTTTTGAGGGACAGCATATCTTTTTTGCCGTCCACCAGAATCAACAGCGCTCTTCTACCATTGGTTACATCAGAGTGCCTTTAAAGCCCACCAAAAAACCTACAGCCTATAGTGTTTTTTCAAATTTCAGCTCGCCGTTTTCAAGGGTATCCAGCGCCTGCCAACCCAGGTGCCGGTAGAACCCCAAAGCCCGCAGGTGGGGTTCGGCGCCGGTGGTGAGCCAGGCGCGCTTTACCCCGGTGCACCGCAAGCCCTCTTCGGCGGCGGCCATCAGGGCTCGGCCGATACCCCGTCCATCAAAACCCGGTTTGACAAAGCAGGCAAAGAGGTAGCTCTCAGAGATTTGGGCCATGGTAAACCCCACTCCATCGCCGTCCACCTCGGCCAAACTGGTGAGGTAATCGCCCCCCACGATCATGGCAGCGACAGTGGTGGGGGTGATGCCCAAGGCGGCCAGTTCCCGCCGGGATTGGTGGTTTTCCACCACCCCACAGCGGATGGCAAACAGGGTTTCCACATCGTCGACCGTGGCAGGGCGGATGATCATGGCTTTCTCCCCAGGGGCCATGGCTCAGGCGATGCGCCTGGCCCGGAGCGAAACGACTTTGCCACCTCCCCCCGCCACCTGGCGCCCCACCTCGACAAACCCCAACCGTTCGTGGAAAGCCAAGGAGGCCTCGTTGGGGGGCTCGATATCCACTTCGCACACCAACCAAGCCAGTTCGGCCGCCAGGGCGTGGCCCTCGGCGAGGCTGTAAAACTGTCGCCCCACCCCCGCGCCGCGCCACCCGGGGGCGACCACCACCCGGTCGATGTACAAAAACCGCTTAAAGCGCCGGGCGTACCAGCGGTAGTTGACGCTGGCGTAGGCCTGGCCATCCCCCAGGGCCAGGAGGAAGCCCACCAACCCCTCGGGCCCCACGGCGACGGTGGAGAACTCCGCCATGGCCAGCAAGCGTTGGAGGCCATGGCCGTCGAGGGGGCTCAGCACGGCCACCGAGTCGGCGTTGAGTTGCAAAAGCGCATCGAGATCCCCTGGGGTGTAGGGACGATAGACAATGGACAATGGGGTCACCTCGTGGCTGACACTTCAGCCGAGACAGGCCTGGCAGAGCCGGGGCTACGGTATTACACTGTCTGACCGTACCAGCTTATCAACGCCATTTTCCACCATTCCCATGGCCAAATCCCGCCCCCGGGCCGCCGCCGCCTTTGAGAGTGTTAGCGACGCCGACCTGGCAAAGCAAGCCCAAGACGCCATGGCGGCGGGGCTCCACCGGGAAGCCATCGACGCCTACAAACAACTCCTCAAGCGCCACGACCAACCCGAATGGCGCCGGGCCCTCGACGATGCCTACCGGGCCAGGGCCGCCGCATTGGCCGCCAAGGGGATGCCCAAAGAAGCCGCTTTGACCTTTGAATCGGCCAGGTTCGACCAAGCCCCCGCCGATGCCATCATCGACTACGCCCACTGGCTCCTCAAGGCCGACCAGTGGCCCAAACTGGGCCAGCTCTACCACCGCCTGCTGGCCGACGGGTTCGATACCGCCAACCTAGAAGCCGCCGTAGGTATCCAGCTGTTGGTGGATGAAAAGAATGCCCTGCCGCGCCACCT
>JBHJHK010000243.1:0-2183 GCA_050330975.1 Candidatus Competibacterales bacterium
GCCTGCGGCGTGGGTTTCGCTTGCCGTATCGGGTGCAGACGATGAAAAACAGCTTTAACGCTAAAAAATCCCTTGTTGTCGGCGACAAAACCTATCAGATCTTTGCCCTCGACGCCGTCAAAGACCACTGCGACCTCGACCGGCTACCCTACTCCTTGAAGATTCTCCTGGAGAATTTGCTGCGCCTGGAAGACGGGGTCAACGTCACCTCCGACCACATCATGGCGTTGGCCAAGCGCGACGCCACCAAGCCCTCTGAAACCGAAATCAGCTTCACCCCAGCCCGGGTGGTGATGCAGGACTTCACTGGGGTACCGGCCGTGGTGGATTTGGCCGCCATGCGCGATGCCATGGTGAACTTGGGTGGGGATGCCAATCGCATCAATCCCCTGGCACCGGCAGAGTTAGTCATCGACCACTCGGTGATGGTGGACTACTTCGGGACCAAAGACGCCCTGGAAAAGAACGTCGCCGTGGAGTTTGGCCGCAACCGGGAGCGCTACGCCTTCCTGCGCTGGGGTCAAGATGCCTTCGACAACTTTAAGGTGGTTCCCCCTCGCACCGGCATCGTCCATCAGGTCAACCTGGAGTATCTGGCCCGCTGTGTGTTTTCCGTCGTGCGCGAGGGGGAGCTATTGGCCTTTCCCGACACCTTGGTAGGCACCGATTCCCACACGACTATGATCAATGGCCTGGGGGTTTTGGGCTGGGGGGTGGGTGGTATCGAGGCGGAGGCCGCCATGTTGGGCCAAGCCATCCCCATGCTGATTCCCGAGGTCATCGGCTTTAAACTCACCGGCAAACTCCCCGAGGGCACTACCGCCACCGACCTCGTCCTCACCGTCACCCAGATGTTGAGGGCCAGAGGTGTGGTGGGCAAATTTGTCGAGTTTTTCGGCCCGGGCCTCGCCGATATGTCGTTGGCGGATCGGGCCACCATCGCCAACATGGCGCCGGAATACGGTGCCACCTGTGGCATGTTCCCCATCGATGAAGAAACCCTCAACTACCTGCGCCTCACCGGCAGGGCCGCCGAGCTCATCGACCTAGTGGAGGCCTACGCCAAAGCCCAGGGGATGTTCCACACCCAAGACACCCCCGAAGCCCAGTACACCGACGTCTTGGAACTGGACATGGGCACGGTGGTACCGAGTTTGGCCGGCCCCAAACGACCCCAGGATCGCATCGAACTCAAAGCCATGAAAGCCGCCGTCGGCGAACATCTGCGCGCCTTCCAAGAGGCCCGCAGCGGCCGGGCCGACGACGCTGAAATGAGCCGCCTCCAGGGGGAAGGAGGCACTACTGCCATCGCCTCTGAAGAGGCTCGCCACTCGGGCACCGTGTCGGTGAACGACAATGGCCAAACCTATGACCTCAAGGATGGCGCCGTGGTCATCGCCGCCATCACCTCCTGCACCAACACCTCCAACCCCAGTGTGATCATGGCGGCGGGTTTGGTGGCCAAGAAGGCCGTGGAACGGGGCCTCAAGGTCAAGCCCTGGGTCAAGACCAGCCTGGCCCCCGGCTCCAAGGTGGTCACCGAGTACTTGACCCAAGCGGGTTTGTTGGACGATCTAGAGCAGCTGGGCTTCGACGTGGTGGGCTATGGCTGCACCACCTGTATCGGCAACTCCGGGCCCTTGCCCGACGCCATCAGTGGCGCCATCCACGACGGGGAGTTGGCCGTGGCTTCGGTGTTGTCGGGCAACCGCAACTTCGAGGGCCGGGTCCACGGCGACGTCAAAATGAACTTCCTGGCATCGCCGCCCCTGGTGGTGGCCTATGCCCTAGCGGGGTCGGTCGAGATCGATTTGGTCAACGACCCTCTAGGCCATGACGGCCAGAACAAGCCCGTCTACCTCAAAGACATCTGGCCCACCAGCCAAGAGATCCAGACCTTGGTGGCTGGCAACATCACCGAAACCATGTTCCGCAACAGCTACAGCGACGTCTTCGCCGGCGACGAGCGCTGGACGGCCATCGACGTCACCGCCTCTGAGGCCTACAGCTGGGATGAAGGCTCCACCTACATCCAAAACCCCCCCTACTTCGCCGAAATGACCAAGACCCCCAGCCCCGTCGAGCCCATCAAAGGGGCCCGAGTCCTGGCCATGTTGGGGGATTCCATCACCACCGACCACATCTCCCCCGCCGGGGCCATCAAGGCCGACACACCGGCGGGC
>JBHJHK010000244.1:0-10274 GCA_050330975.1 Candidatus Competibacterales bacterium
TGAATGATCAATTTCAATATGCATGACTCATTTTGTTATCCCAGCGGCGGTTTATCGACTGCCCCCCAGGTGCTGAGCCTCCCTCCACTTCAATAACTGCTGGTGGGAGTATAGTATCTCTGCCTAGGGGGAGGGGGAGGAGAGGAGCAAGCACAGGCGGGCGAAAAAGCTCTGATAGTCGCTGGTCAGCTGTGTGACCAGTTGCTGATGGCGGTATAACAGGGACTGGCTGAGGCTGTTTCCCTGGCTCAAGGCTCGGTCGATCCAATCTAAATAGGTGGGCAGCAAGGCTTGCGTCAGGGGTTTGAGGGCGGGTATAGGATACTCGAAGGTCGCGAATAGGTGTTGAATGTCCCGGGTTGAGGCCATCACGGGAATCACCGGTGTCGCTGTCTGGATGGCAAATACCCCATGGTAGTAGCGGTCGGTGATCAACAGGCGCATGTGGCCGAGCTGGGCTAGCCCCTCGGGATGGTCGGGGAAACGCCCGTCGTCGTCCAAGGGGCAGAGCCTATTCAAACCCTGACGCACTGGGAGATCGACCGGGCGACAACCCGGCAAAAAGTGCACCTTGAGGCCGTAGCGGGCCCGCACGGCGGCGATGAGTTCGGCCCACGCCCGCAGGTCGACCCGGCGGTCGCCACGGATGGCCACGGCGATACACTCCCCGCGCCCTTCCATGGGTAGCAAGGGGTCTTGGGGGGGAACGGCAAAAGCGGTATCCACCGAGCTGATGATGGCTTCCTCCGCCACGCCCAGTTCTTGCAATTGCCCCTTGGCGAGGGGCTCGCGCACGATGTGCAAATCGAGGGTCGGGAGGATGGCGGCGGCGAGCTGGCGGTGGCTGGGTTTTTCCAGATTTAGGCTGTAGTTGGCCACGGCCACGGGCTTGCCCAACTGCTTGGCGACGTAGAGCTGAAACAGGCGTCCGGGCAGTTGATCTGACAAGTGGTCCGCCAGCAGTCCCCCGGCGTTGAACACACAGACATCGGCCTTCCTCACACTGTCCACAAATCGACGGCCATAGACCGAGGGCAGTAACCGCGGGGCGACGGTTTTGACAAACGGTTGTCCCGTGCGCTGTCGCGTCCAGCGGTCCAGGGGCGCGAGGGGTAGCTTCTGGGCGGAGTGCACCAGCAAGGCCATGGCCCGCCTGTCCCAGCGGGTATCGTGGACGATTTGCCCGTTGAGTTGCTGGTACCAGCGCTCGATGAGTCGCTGGGTGGACAACCGGCTCTTGACCAGGCGCTTGCCGCTGAAGTGGGCAAAAGACTGCCAGCGCCCGCTGATGATCTGAAAGCGGCCCTCGGCGGCGACGAGGGCCCGAAAGCCCCGCTGCAGGGCGCGATCCCCCAGGTCGGGCAAGTCCTGGACAAAGGGATAGGGGTCGTCGAGCACGAGTAATCTGATCATCTCAATTGCCATCGATGTTGCCGAGGATGGTTCTGGGGGCCACTGCTCGGGGCGGGTGGCACCCTCGAACGACGCCTCACCGAGACGCATTTTGCCAGATGGGAAGGCTTGCTGTAGTGCCGAGGGGCTCGGCCGTGGGGTCTAGCTGCGAACCCGCCGGCCACGTGGATTGGGGTTTGGCCGGGTATACGGTGTTGTCAGAGGTGTGGAGCCACAAAAAAACCCAGCCATGAAAATGGCTGGGTTTTGGAATTGGTCGGGGTGAGAGGATTCGAACCTCCGACCACCTGCACCCCATGCAGGTGCGCTACCAGGCTGCGCTACACCCCGAAATAGATGGGCGGTAAAGCCTACCCTAAAGGTCACTAATCATACTTGTTCTATACCAGATTGCAAGCCCTGCCCCTGGGGGCGGTTGCTTGCCACGGGCTTGGCGTCGTCGAAGGTGGGGGTGGCGGATAGCTGTTCTGTCGCTTCTTCAAGGGCATCGGCCGCCACGCTATCTTTGTGGTTGCCGTTCACCGACGGGGCTGGTGCCATGGCTCGGGCCTCGGCGCCCTTGTAGGCATCGACCCGGGCCTTGAGCTTTTGCCCCGGGCGAAAGGTCACCACTCGCCGGGCGGTGATGGGGATTTCTTCGCCGGTCTTGGGGTTGCGCCCTGGTCGTTCATTTTTGCAGCGCAAGTCGAAGTTGCCAAAGCCCGACAGTTTGACCTGCTCCCCGTTGTGGAGGGCGTTACGGATTTCTTCGAAGAAAAACTCCACCAACTCCTTGGCTTCGCGTTTGTTGATCCCTACCTCTTCGAACAGTCGTTCCGCCATGTCTGCCTTCGTTAGTGCCATGTCCCCTCAAACCTTTCGTTATGAACGGAGCGCGCCACCGAGTTCGTCTCGCACCCCAGCGACGATGTTGGATACGGCTTGATCAACCGCGGCATCGGTAAGATTGCTGGAAAAATCCTGCAAAATCAAGCTGAAGGCTAGGCTTTTGCGGTCCTTACCCAATTCTTCGCCCCGGTAGACGTCAAACAGCACCACATCGCGCAACAGCGGTCCAGCGTGGCGTTGGACACAGGCCGCCACCGCCGAGGCCTGGGTCGCCTCGTCCACCACAAAGGCCAGATCCCGGTGACTGGCGGGGAATTTGGACAGACCCTCAAAGTGGGGGAGCTGGCCCCGGCTGATGGCAGCCAAATCCAGTTCGAACAAAAAGGCGCCTCCTTCCAGGTCCAAAGGTTTGAGGAGGCCGGGGTGAAGGGCCCCCAGCCAACCCACTTCGACGCCGTCGCGCTCAATCCGGGCGCTTTGACCGGGGTGGTGGGCGGGGGGGCGGGAAGGGCTGAACTGGTAGGCGCCACGACTCAAGGACAACAGCGCCTCCACGTCTCCCTTGAGGTCGAAGAAGTCCACCCCCCGGCGACGGGTGGCCCAACCCTCGGGTTCGGCGGCGCCGGCCAACAGACCCCCCAGGCGGGGTCGCTGGTCCAGGGCGTCCGCTCGACCGCCGCGGAACACCAAACCAGTCTCGAAGACCCGCAGCCGGCTCTGCTGGCGCTTCTGGTTGTGCTCTAGGGTTTTGATCAATCCCGGCCACAGGGATGTGCGCATCACCGCCATATCCGCCGAGATGGGGTTGGCCAGGGCAATGGAGGGGGCTTCGGGGTCCAGGTGGCGCTGGAGGTCTGGAGCGACAAAGCTGTAGGTGATGATCTCCTGGTAGCCCCGCTGGCGCAGCGCCCCCTGGAGTGTCGTCAGCTCCAGGTGGTCCTCGGGGCGGGCCACCATGGCCACCCGGGTCAGGGGCTTCTTGGCGGGGATCTGGCCGTAGCCGTGGACGCGGGCGATCTCCTCGATGAGGTCTTCTTCGATGGCAATGTCAAAGCGGTGGCTCGGGGGAGTCACCTGCCAGCCCTCGGACCCCGCCGCCACGGTCATGGCCAATCGCCCGAGGATATCCTCCACCTCCCGGTCAGCCACGGCCGTGCCCAGCACCGTCAAAAGCCGCTGGCGCCCCAGGGTCACGGCGGGACGACTGGGCACCTGGCGACGGTCTTCGGTGAGGGTGCCAGGCCCCGGTTCGCCGCCGCACAGCGCCAGAATGAGCCCGGTGGCCCGCTCCAGGGCCCGCGGTTGGAGGTCGGGATCTACGCCCCGTTCAAAGCGGTGGGAAGCATCGGTGTGGAGGCCAAAGCGCCGAGCCCGGCCGGCGATGGCCGTGGGGGAGAAAAACGCCACCTCCAAGAATAGATCCCGGGTGTTGTCCCCCACGGCGCTGGATGCCCCTCCCATGATCCCCGCCAAGGCCAAAGCGCGGGCTTCGTCGGCGATCACCAGGGTGTCGGGTTGCGGCGTCACCGTCTGGTCGTTGAGGAGGGTCACCGTCTCCGTCCCCGTGGCGCGACGCACCACGATGGCCCCTTGGAGTGTGGCCAAATCGTAGGCGTGCATGGGTTGGCCCAGCTCCAACATGACGTAGTTGGTGACATCCACCACTGGCCCCAAGGAACGGATCCCCGCCCGCCGCAGGCGCTCCACCATCCACAGGGGCGTTGGGGCATTGACGTCGACGTGGCGGATGACGCGCCCGGCAAAGCGCGGGCAGTCGGCGGGGGCCTCTAGGCGCACCGGAAAGCGGTCGTCCAGGGTGGGTGCCACCGGTTCCACGGCGGGGGGGGTGAAAGGGCGGCGCAGGAGGACCGCCACTTCCCGGGCGATACCCGCCACCGACAGACAATCCCCCCGGTTGGGGGTGAGGTCGATGTCGATGATGGCGTCGTCCAAGGTCAGGGCCCGGCGGATATCCTCCCCCGGGGTCAAGGTCTCCGGTAGGGGCATCAGGCCCTCGGACTGCTCCGCCAAACCCAACTCGGCGGCGGAACACAGCATGCCCTCGGACAACACCTCCCGCAACGGCGCCGCCTGGATGGCGAGCCCCCCCGGCAAAGTGGCGCCCACCAACGCCGTGGGGGCCAGCATCCCCTCGGCGACATTGGGGGCCCCACAGACGATTTGCAGCGGCCGTTCGCCCCCCACATCCACCGTCGCCACCCGCAACCGCTCGGCGTTGGGGTGGGGTTCCAGGGTCTGGACGCGGCCCACCACCACCTGGTCAAAGGCCGGGGCCGCCGGTTCGATGCCATCGACTTCTAAGCCTGCCATGGTGAGTTGAGCAGAGAGGGCTTCGGCGTCGCCCGGATGTTCCACCCACTCGCCCAACCATTGGGTACTGATTTTCACGTCGGTTTGCCTCGCTGTCAGGAATGGGGGGTGGGGGCGTTAGCGAAATTGCCGCAGAAACCGCAGGTCGTTGTCGAAGAACAACCGCAGGTCGTCCACCCGGTAGCGCAGCATGGCCAGCCGTTCAATGCCCATGCCAAAGGCGTAGCCGGTGTAGCGCTGGGCGTCGATACCCACAAAGCTGAACACCTTGGGGTGGACCATGCCGCAGCCCAATACCTCCAGCCAGCGATCGGTGCCCGGTCGGCGCACATCCACCTCCGCCGAGGGCTCGGTAAAGGGGAAGTAAGACGGCCGAAATCTCACCTCCAGGTCCTCCTCGAAGAAATTGCGCAAAAACTCCTCCAACACCCCCTTGAGGTCGGCGAAGCTCACCCCTTCGTCCACCAACAACCCCTCCACTTGGTGAAACATGGGGCTGTGGGTGGGATCGTAGTCGCAGCGGTACACCCGCCCGGGAGCGATGATGCGCACCGGCGGCGGCGCGGCCTCCATGGTGCGGATCTGGACGTTGGAGGTGTGGGTGCGCAGCAACAAGTGCTGGTCGAAGTAGAAGGTGTCGTGCATGGCCCGAGCCGGGTGGTGGCTCGGGATGTTGAGGGCCTCGAAGTTGTAGTAGTCGTTTTCCACCTCGGGGCCCTCGGCCACGGCAAAGCCAATGCTCCCAAAGAAGGCTTCAATCCGCAATCGCGCCCGGGTGATGGGATGGAGACCCCCGGGAAACTCCCCACGCCCCGGCAAGGTGACATCCAAGGCCTCGGCGACTAGCCGCGCCTCCAAGGCCAAAGCCTCGAGATGCAGACGCCTTGCGTTGAGGGCCTCTTGAATCCCTTGCTTGGCGGCGTTGATCCGCTGTCCAGCTGCGGGGCGCTCGGCGGGGGATAAACGACCCAACTCTTTGGACTGTTCGGTGAGCAGGCCCTTTTTGCCCAAGTAGTGGACCCGAAGTTGGTCGAGGGCCTGGGTATCTTTGGCCTCTTGAATCGCCTGGACAGCGGTCTGGGTGAGGTTGTCTAGATGTTCCACGCTTTTGTTCCCGATGGACAATAAAAAAGGGGGAAAGGCTGGCAGTTTAGCCAGACCTTTCCCCCGATATGAGGTGTGGAGCGCAGCGTTTGGTCGCCGGCGAGACCCCAAGGGCGATGGACGGTTCGCTACACCGGATTGAGGGCGGCCTTGGCCTTCTCTGCCAAGGCGCTAAAACCCGCTTTGTCGAACACGGCAATGTCGGCGAGGACCTTGCGATCCACCTCCACCTCAGCCTTGTTGAGACCGTCGATGAAGCGACTGTAAGACAAGCCATTTTCCCGAGCCGCGGCGTTGATCCGGGCGATCCACAGGGCGCGAAACTGGCGTTTTTTCTGTCGTCGATCCCGATAGGCGTACTGGCCGGCCTTGATGACCGCCTGATTGGCCACTCGGAACACCCGGCTGCGGGCACCGTAGTAACCCTTGGCCTTATCGAGGACTTTCTTGTGGCGGGCGCTGGCGGTGACGCCGCGTTTGACGCGTGGCATGGAAGGATTCTCCTAACCGCAAAGGCTCATAAATAGGGCAACATCCGCGCCACAAGAGGAGCATCGGCCTTGTGGACCAAGTCGGTGGAGCGCAGCTGGCGTTTGCGCTTGGCGCTCTTCTTGGTCAGGATGTGGCGGTGGTGGGATTGGGCGCGCTTGAAATTGCCGCCCCCCGTGCGGCTAAAGCGCTTGGCCGCCCCGCGGTTGGTTTTGATCTTGGGCATGACAATAGCTCGTTCAGTCAAAGATAAGGTACCTGCCTTACTCCCCGTGGGCGGGGCAAAGGCTCGGTGCGATCATTTGCGCTTGGCGGGGCCGAGGACCATCACCATCTGTCGCCCCTCCATCTTGGGGCGTTGTTCCACGGCGCCGTGCTCTTGCAGGTCGTCTTCGATGCGTTTTAGAAGCTGCATGCCGATGTCCTGGTGGGCGAGCTCTCGACCGCGAAACCGCAGGGTGACTTTGGCTTTGTCGCCCTCTTCGAGAAACCGCATCAAATTGCGCAACTTGACTTGGTAGTCGCCTTCGTCGGTGCGGGGCCGAAACTTGACTTCCTTGACCTGGATTTGCTTTTGCTTTTTCTTGGCTTCTTGTTGTTTCTTGCGCTGCTCGAAGCGAAATTTGCCGTAGTCCATGATCCGGCAAACCGGCGGTTTGGCGTTGGGCGAAACCTCCACGAGGTCTAGCTCCATCTCGGCGGCAATTTCCAAAGCCTGGGTCAGGGCAACGATCCCAATCTGCTCGCCATCGGCGCTGATAACCCGCACCTCGCGGGCATTAATTTGCTCGTTTAGGCGCGTTTCTGTGGTAGCAGCTATGGCTCGATCCTCCGCATCAGATAATCGCTCTCAAGTGTTTCGCTTTGAGCCTCTTTTACAAAGTTTTAACAACTAAATGCCACGGGGCGCGATTACGCGCCCCGCAGAGGTCGAATGAGGGTAGGCGCGATTGGACTTGAACCAACGACCCCCACCATGTCAAGGTGGTGCTCTAACCAGCTGAGCTACGCGCCTGTTGTAGGGGAGAGAAGATAGCGCTTGTGGGGGTGAGCGTCAAGACTTTTCCGCGCCCTTGGCGTTACAATGAAACTTTGCCACCGCTTGCCCTCGTTGCCCTTGCCATGGCCTTCTTCCCTTCTTTGACTCGCGCCCTGAGGCGCCGGACCCCAAAGGCTCAAACGGCGCCCCAGCCGCCGTCCGCCAACCCCGGTTTCATCCAACAAAGCGATTCCCAAAGGGGGCTGATCTGGACCCTAGAGATCCCCACACCACGGCTCGACTACCCCGTGGAATACCTGCGGGGTTGGTGGTACGCCGACGACCCCGATGCCCAAGCCGTGGTGACCTTGGATGGCCTTCCCTTCCCCCTCTACCGAGACGCCCGCCCGGACTTGCCCGATCCCCGGGTGAGGGGATTCCACTTGTTCGTCGATTTGGTGGCCTATCTCAACCGGGGAGGTCGGGATGAGCGGTGGCTGGAGATGGCGTTGGTCCTCGACGGTCGCCCCGTCCTGCGCCAAACCTTTGAAGTGGCGGCCGAGGCATTCGCCGCCGTCCGGCGCTTTGCCAGGGCTAGGGAGCAGCGCCAGCGCTACCTGGCGGAGCGGCTGCGCTGCCCCCGCTGCCCCTGTGGCCTGGAGCGCCGCGACGGCGCCTGGTGGTGCAGGGCCTGCGACACCCGCTATGACACCGGTGCCAACGGTATCCTCAGCGTCCTCCCCGCGGACCTGGAACAGGCCAGTCGCTTGACCCACAAGCGCGATCCGGTATCGGCCCACCTCTACCACTCCAAGCGGTTGCTGCCGTTGATCAACGCCGTGGGCCAGAGGAGTGGCTGGGTATTGGATGTGGGGGCGGGGTTGCGCCGTCAAGTATTACCCCAGCTCTTCTGCGTGGAACTCTACGACTACCCCTCCACCGACGTGCGGGCCACGGGAGATGGCTTGCCCTTCAAAGACGACAGCTTTGACTTGGTGATCTCCAACGCCGTGTTGGAGCACGTCGCCGACCCCTTTGCCGACGCCAAGGAGCTCGTCAGGGTCCTCAAGCCCGGGGGGACGTTGTTCACCACCGTGCCGTTGCTCCAGCCGGAACACGGTTACCCCCAACACTACTTCAATATGACCCGGACCGGGGTGCGCCAGTTGTTCGGCGACGCCATCGAGGTCACGGAGCACTTCACCATTCCCGAGAACGGCCCCCTGTTCGCCCTCCAGTGGCAACTCGCCGCCTACCTAGACGGCTTGCCCCCGGCGGAACGGGAGGCCTTTGCCGCCACCACCGTGGCGGAGCTGGCCCACTCGCCCCTGGGGGATCTCCTCGCCGAGCCCTTTGCCCGAAGGTTGTCGGCCGAGGCCACCTGGGCCCTCACCGGCGCCCACACCCTGGTGGGGCGCAAACGGCGGGCTTGAGGCAGAGCGCCCGCGGGGTGCCATCAATCGTTGGCATCGGTCAACGCCGGACACACCACTGCCACCTCCCGGCGCAGCCACACCCCCTCGGGGCTGACGTGGGTGTCAAAGGCCATGGCTTCCACCCCCACGCCCAAAACCTGGCGCAGGGTTTGGCCGTAGACGGGGTCGATGGCATCCGCCGGACGCACCTCGGTGACGTCCCCCCGCTGGACGCAGAAAAAGATCACGCTCCGCCCCCCTTGGGCCACCACTTGGGCGAGATCTTGCAGGTGGCGGGTGCCCCGGGCGGTGACGGCATCGGGGAACAGGGCGATGCCACGACTCACGGCGGCGTTGACGTTTTTTACCTCCAAGTGGCACACCCCTCCAGCGTCGTCCTCCAGGACGAAATCCACCCGGGAGCGGTTGCCGTAGGCCACCTCCCGCCGCTGGTGGCAGTAGCGGGCCAGGGGGGGGATGTGGCCTTGGGCCAGGCTCTCCGCCACCAAGCGGTTGGGGAGGGCGGTGTTGATACCCACCATCACCCCCTCCACCTCCACCAGTTCCCAGGTGTGGGCGTACTTGCGGTTTTTGGCGTCGTGGTGGCTGAGCCAGACCCGCATCCCGGGGGCACAACAACCCAACAGGCGGCCGGTGTTGGGGCAGTGGACGGTAATCTCCCGGCCATCGGGCAGCTGGACGTCGGCCAAAAAGCGTCGATAGCGCCTGAGCAACGTGGCGGGTATCAGGGGTTTGGGATAGCGCACCGATGAGAGCCCGTCGAGGGCCTAGCGGGATTTGGGGGGGCGGCGCTCCCCGGGGCGATAGGGATTTTCGCCGCTGCGCAGCTCCACCACCAAAGGCGTGCCCTTGAGCCCTAGGGCGTCGCGAAAGGCGTTGGTGAGGTAGCGCCGGTAGCTGATGGGCACCTGGTCGGTGCGGCCGCCGTGGATGACGATGACCGGCGGGTTTTGGCCCCCCTGGTGGGCGTAGCGCAGCTTGATGCGCTGGCCCCGGCCCACGGCGGGGGGGGGATGCTGGGCCACCACCGTCTCGAGGAGGCGGGTGAGCTCCGGGGTGGAGAACTTGCGCCGGGCGCTCTCACAGGCCACGCGAAGGGAGGCCAACACGTCGACGACCCCAGTGCCGTGGAGGGCGGAAATAAAATGGACGTCGGCGAAGGTGAGAAACCCCAAGCGCCGCTCCAACTCCCGGCGCACCTGGCTCTTTTGCTCGACCGGCAGGTGATCCCACTTGTTGACCGCCACCACCAACCCCCGCCCGGCGTCCACGACCAACCCCAGGAGATGGAGGTCTTGGTCCACCACCCCGCTGCGGCCATCGAGCATCACCACGGCGCCATGGGCGCCTTCGATGGCCTGGAGGGTTTTGATGATGCTGAATTTTTCAATGCGGTCGTCGACGCGGCTGCGGCGGCGCACCCCGGCGGTATCCACTAGGATGTAGGCCTGGCCGTCCCGCTCAAAGGGCACGGCGATGCTGTCGCGGGTGGTGCCGGGCTGGTCAAAGGCCAAGAGCCGGTCTTCCCCCACTAGGCGGTTGATCAAGGTGGACTTGCCGACGTTGGGCCGCCCTACCACAGCCAGCCGCAGGGGGTCGTTGCCAATAGTCTCGAAGATGAAATCGTCGCCGTCGCCGCCGTTGATGGAATCATCGCCCGCGTCGCCGAACAGCGTGTCGTTGCCGTCTTCGCC
>JBHJHK010000245.1:0-16957 GCA_050330975.1 Candidatus Competibacterales bacterium
CTCCAAAGCGGCACCCCAGGCCGATGGGTGAACCGCGTCTCACCTTTTCCGTGCCCCCGTAGACACTGATGTCGGTCTCCCCCAGGGCGTCTTCAAGGGTACAGCGGCGGCCCACCAGCACCCGCAAAACACCGCCCCTGAAACCATCACTCAATAGTCCACCACCACTGTGGGAGAACGCCAGCATGGGATTGTTTGCCACCATCGGAAATGCCATCAACGACGGGGCCGAGGCCCTGGGTCAAGGCTTCGAGCAAGCCGGAAACGTCGCCCAAGAGACCACCAACGCCTTTGGCGAGGCCGTCGCCAACTTGGGCCAACAGGCCGACAACACCGTCGAAACCGTCGGGGAGACCATGGAAGACCAGGCCGAAACCGCCCTCACCACGGTGGGCAGCCTCCTGGCCTGGGGCAGCCGCCAGATCGACGCCAAGGTGGAACAGGCCGTGGAAAACGCCGCGCCTTGGCTGGAATTGGGTGCCGACCTCTCCGCCGCCGGGGGCGAGTTCGCCTCCGACCTGGCCAACGCCGGCCAGCGCTTTGGCAGCCAGGTCGGCCTCGAGGTGGGCGAGTTCCTCGGCCAGATCGGCGTCACCAACGCCGCCCAGCACCTGATGGCAGTCCTCGCCGACACCACCACCTGTCCGCCCCCCTACGACCCCCAACAGACCCTGCGCCAGGAGGCCGCCGAGCTCAAACACCAGCTGGACAACTATACCACCCAGGTCGGTGAAGCCATCGGCGGGGTGACCGAAGAAGTGGCCGAGGCCCGTCGCGAGGTCGCCAGCGCCTTGGGCGACGTGTGGCGCGCCGCCAAAGCCCCCTTTGGCCCCTGAGGGTCTCGACCCTAGTCGCGGGGAGCCGCCAATTGCTGGCAGGCCTCCTCGGCGGCGGCCTTGACGGCGGGGTTCGCCGACTCGAGGTAGGGCTCGAGGTGGGCTTTGGCCGCCGCCCGGCCGCTGCGGCCGAGGATGCCCAGGGCATGGATCATGCTACCGGGTTCCAGGGTGTCCAGTTGCTGGCCCACCATGGCCTCGATGGCTCCCGGCTGAACGCCGCGGTCGTAGGCTTGGGAGAGCAGATTAAACAGGCTCTCCCGCACCGCCGGATCGGGCTCAATGGCCGTATGGTCCACTAGGGTGGCAATCATTTCAGCCTCTTGGTGGGCGCTGTACTGCTCCGCCTCTAGCATATCGTTGAGCTCGTCGACGACTGTATCTCGCGATGAGCCCAACACATCGCAGATGCGTTCTAGGTAATCTTCCGCCATGGCTCTCTATCTCCTCGTCAATTTATCCGCCCAGATCATTTCACACCCAGCGATCTTGAAAAATCTACTACTCCCATCGCATTAGATCAACCAATTCATTATTTGGGGTTTGAATGGGGATATGGGTATTATTGGCAGATGTGGGATTGTAGTGAGGACTATCGGGATTTTTAATCCCTGGTGGCATTAGTTGGCCGGCATCGGGATCGTAGTATTTACCGCCCACCTGGTGGCGCGCCACCCAGCCGTCGGCGGCGTTGGACCCCGCTGGCGCACTGGGGTCGGGCCCGTGGATGCGCACTCGGTTGGTGACGCCGTTGTCATCCACCCACTTGTATTCGACCCCCACCTGCACTTTGCCGTCGACTGGCTTTAAAACCCGCTCGGTGGCATCGTCGGGAATGCGCTTTAGGATCTCTTCGACGGATTGACCGGCAATATCGTCGAACTTGCCCACCTTGGTGGCATCCGCACCCATCCGCAAATGGCCCAAACGGCCTTCGGGAATATTGCGGGAAGCCAACTGGAAAAACTCGTCGAGTTGGCCCTTGAGGGCCGTCACCTCGTCGCGGATGAAACCCGGTACGTCGCTGGGGTCGACGTTTTTCACCAGGGCGTCTAGGTGCTCCATGAGGGGTTTGAGGGTCTGGGCCAGCCGGGGGTCGGCCTTGACCAGATCGACGGCGCGGCCAGCGGCCTCCACCACCTTGGCCAATTTACCGGTCTTGGCGAGATCCCCCAGGTAGGGGACCATGCTGACCGCGGAGATACCGGCCCCCAGCCAGTCGCCCCGGGCCAGGGACATGGCGCCGCTCAGGGCGTCGGAGATGGGGGTGGGGTCGAAGATACCGGCGACGTCGAGGGTGAGTTGGGTGAGGTCAAGGGCCAGCTCCTGGACGGCGTTCTCATCGGCGCCCTTGGCCGCTGCCTTCTGTTCAAAGCGCTGGGCGTCGGCGGCGTCGGCGGTTTTGTCAAGGCGTCGGGCATCGCCGAGCTGGTCGGCGGCATTGGCAATGCCTTTGATGGGGTTGGCCATAGGATTCATCTCCACGGATAGAGAATAGCTACCCAGCGGGCCAGAAGGCCGGGCTGGCTCTTATCATCAAATCTCATCAAATGGATTTGCTGCTGCAATGCCCATTGGCGGGCTACGCCAGCACATTAACTCGAGTGATAAGTTGCCATGGCCTTAATTTTGCACAAGTCAACGATTGCGCCAATAAAATGGGGAATATCCCACAGTCAATCCCTCGCACGGGATCTCTTGCAAAGTCGGCAAATGGCGATTGTTTCGAGATTGCAACAATCATCCATCGAGTTGACTTGCAAAAGGCCGCCATCGATGCTCCGGGGAGTTGCTCTCGTTCAGGCCACTTGGCTCAAGGGCACAGGGCCAATAATGCCTGTGACCACCCGGCGGTATTGATTGATGGCGGCGGTGACCTGGGCCACCGTCTTGGCCTTGCGCGACAGGCGCCCCTGCAGGCGACGATAGGCGTGCTTCACCAGGCGATCTTGGGTGGCGTTGCCGGTAGATGCCGGGGCGGGGACGCAGACCGCATTGTGGGAACGGGGCATCAACAAGGTGGGCTCGAGGAACTGGGGACGCTTCATCGAAATCGCCTCAAAGCGATGGGGTCAGGGGGGCTCGCCATGGCCATCAGTATGCAAAGCCCCGCCGCCCGCCCCGTAGTCAGAGTGCCGCTTTGGTTGTGGGCAGTAGGTCGTGAACCCCCCGGGCTCCAGGGGGGATAACCCCCCGGCGACAACCCGAGGGCCAAACCGCCCATGCTGGGCCATGGGCTGCCGTGATCGGTGGGATTGACCTCAAAAATCTTTCGAGATCAACGCACAAGTGGCACAGTATTCCACTGTGGAAACGCGGGGTTAATTCAGGGGCAAGAGATGGTAGTGTAGCCGGCGCAAGAGGCCGTGGTGTTGGTGTTGGCTTCGATGAGGGGCCAATGGCCACTCAAGGTCACATTGGGACTAGAGACTTTGACACTATCTTTCATCCATTCCCCCGTGGCATAGACAACCGCCGTGTTGCCATCGCTGACGTGTTTGACGACTTCCTTGTTCATATTGCCTCCACAGCTGGGCTCTTCAAACTCAATTTTACACTCTCCACTGCTACCACATTTCACCGTGGTCGATGAGCCATGGGCAATATTGTTTTTCTTGTTGAAGGGAATTGCCATGGACTTATCTCTTTTGTTGTAGGACTTGATATCAATATGGGCGCCTACGCAGTTCATCACAGTGACCGAGGCATTCTTATTATCGCCCCCAGCCTGAGCCGACATGGAGACAATGGCACCAGTGGCCAGCAGGGTGAACAGCTGGGTGTGTTGGATTTTCATGGCTAGACGCCAAAATGGGTTGAGTTAACTGGGTCGAGAAGGCTAATCGGTTTGCCTTCTGCTTAGGTCTTGGCAGATCGTGCGCTAACATCTTGGATTCTCGCCAGAAGAGAGCAGATTCCCAGAGAAAGCCCCAGATTCCCCACACGCCATACGAAGTGGGTGGCCACGGCCCGACCGACTTGGGTGGGGCTGTTAAAACCCTATAAGCTCTCCATGGAGTCCATAAGCGCATCATGCCGCTTTATATGGGTTCTATAAGGTCCTCAAGGTCCTCAAAGGTGACATCGCAGTTGCCGAACAGCCAGGTATATGGGATGCAAAATTGTCAAACGACCGCCCCCACCACGAGTACTGCCCCCTCCCTGTGGGAAGCCACGGCGGTGGCCGCCGAGCCCTCGCCCCCCCTCACCGCCGATGTGGCCTGCGACGTCGCCGTGGAGGGGGCGGGTTTCACCGGTTTGCGGGCGGCCTTGGCCCTAGCCGAGGGGGGGGCTGACGTCGCCGTCTTCGACGCCCACGACGTGGGTTGGGGGGCGTCGGGGCGCAGCGGAGGCCAGGTCAACCCCATGCTGCCGGTCAAACATCCCGACGACCTCTGGACCGCCGTGGGTCCCGACCATTTCGAGCGCCTCACCGAAGTATCCCTGAACTCCGCCGACGAGACCTTTGCCCTGATCCACCGCTACGCCATCCCCTGCGATGCCCGCCAACGGGGCTGGCTGCGGGTTGACCATAGCCCAAAGGCCCGCCGGCTCGCCCGCAACGCCGCCGCGGCCTGGAATGCCCTGGGGGCTGGCTTTGCCTTTGTCGACGGCGAAGATGTCCACACCCTGACCGGCTCACCGGCCTACGCCTCGGCCACCTTGTCCACCCGCGGCGGGGCTATCCACCCCCTCTCCCTGGTCCGAGGTCTGGCCCGGGTGGCGCGACAGCGGGGCGCCCGGCTGTACAGCCGCGCCCCGATCGCCGCCTATCGCCGGCTGGAAAACCGCTGGCACCTCAGCGCCTCGGGACACACAATCCGCGCCGAGACCGTAGTGCTGGCCACCAACGGCTATACCGGATCGCCGTGGGTGCGACTCAAGGGCTCAGTGCTACCCCTATATCCAGTACAAATCGCCACGGATCCCCTGGGGCCAGACCAACTCGACGGGGTTTTGCCCAAGGGCCACACCGTATCCGACACCCGCCGGTTGATCATGTACGCCCGCCGCGAGCCCGGGGGACAGGTGGTATTTGGCGGCATTGGTTACCGCCGGCCCTGGGCGAGCCCCGGGGGATTTGCCTGGCTCCTCAAAGACGCCCGACGAGTCTTTCCCAGCCTCGCCAGCGCGACATGGCGCTACCGCTGGGGGGGACAAATCGCCCTCACCCAAGACCGCATTCCCCACTTTCACGAGCCGGCGCCGGGCCTCCTGGCGGGCCTTGGCTACAACGGCCGCGGCGTCGCCATGGCGTTGGTCATGGGGCGCATCCTGGCGGAGCGGGCCCTGGGGGCAGCGCCGAGCACCCTGCCCTTTCCCGCGTCCCCCATCAAAACCATGGCGTTTCGCGACCTACAACTCGCCGGCGCCGGCGTCGCCATGCATTGGCTGCGCCTGCGGGACAGCCTCGAATGGCGCTGACCCGGTGGAACCCCGACCACAACCTTCCCAACGCCTTGTCCGACCCACAAAAGTCCAGTGTGCCAGCTACACTCAATTTGGCGGCGGGCCCAAAGGTCCAAAGGCCCTCCCCAACCCTCCTTTCAATCCGAGGAATTCGCCGATGAAAAAGATGCTGTCCCCCTGGCTCACCGGAGCCACCCTCGCCCTCGCCACCCAGGCCGCCCAGGCCCTCGACGAGATCACTGTGGCCTATTTCCTAGAATGGCCCATGCCGTTTTTAGCCGCCAAGGCCGCCGGCACCTACGAAGAGGAGCTGGGGATCAACATCAACTGGCGGTCCTTTGAGACCGGTACGGCCATGTCCGCCGCCATGGCGGCGGGAGATGTGCAAATCTCCGTGAGCCAGGGCGTCCCCCCCTTCGTGGTCGCCGCCTCCGCCGGCCAGGACATCCAGGTGGTGGACGTCGCCGTCAGCTATTCGGATAACGACAACTGCGTCGTCCACGCCGATTTGGAAATCGATAAAGACAGCGCCGACGAGCTGGCGGGTAAAAAGGTCGCCGTGCCCCTGGGCACCGCCGCCCACTACGGTTTCTTGCGCCAGATGAATCACTTTGGCATCGACCTCGCCAGCCTCGAGGTGGTCAACATGGCTCCCCCCGAGGGCGCCGCAGCCCTGGCCCAAAAGGCCGTGGATTTCGCCTGTGGCTACGGCGGTGGCCTCACCCGAATGAAGGAACACGGCAACGTGCTCCTCACCGGCGACGAGAAAGAAGCCCTGGGCATCCTGGTGTTCGACGTAACCTCGGCCCCGGCGGACTTTATCGCCGAGAACGAAGAACTGTTGGCCGACTTTTTGCGCATCACCGCCGAGGCCAACGCCCAGTGGAACGCCAGCGACGAGGCCATGTTGGCGGCCATCGCCCAGGAATCGGGCATGGACTTGGCCGCGGCCCAGGCGGCCATCGCCACCATGACCTTCCCCTCCGCCGAGGAACAGCTCTCGGAGAAGTGGCTGGGGGGTAACGCCCAGACCTTTATGAAAGGGGTGGCCGATGTGTTCGTCGAGGCCGGCAGCATCGACGGGGCCCTAGAGACCTATGAAAACGCCGTCAACGCCGCACCGCTGACAGCGGCGGCTGCGGCCGTCGAATAACCCACGGCCCAATGCTGCCAACGCCAACGGACCCGGGGCATTGCCGGGTCCGGGTCTTTTGAGGGGATGTGGATGTCCGGCTTGCTTATCGACGATGTGTCCATGCAATTCGATCTCCCCAACGGCGAGGTGATCCATGCCTTACAAAATATCAATCTAGATATCAAAGAGGGCGAGCTGATGTCCGTCCTCGGCCCCTCGGGCTGCGGCAAGACCACGCTGTTAAACATCATCGCCGGTTTTTTGGGCCCCACGGCGGGAATCGTCTCGTTGGGGGGCAAGCCCGTGACCGGCCCCGGGCCGGAGCGGGGCATGGTGTTCCAACAGGGGGCCCTGTTTGAGTGGATGAGCGTGCGCCACAACGTGGCTTTTGGTCCCAAGATGAAGGGCAAGCCCCGCCGGGAAATCGACCAGACCGTCGATCACCTGCTGGAGGTAGTGGGGCTGAAGGCCTTTAAAGACAAAGCCATCTACGAGCTCTCCGGGGGCATGCAGCAGCGGGTTGCCCTGGCCCGCTGCCTGGCCAACGATCCCGAGGTGATCTTGATGGACGAGCCCCTAGGTGCCCTGGACGCCCTCACCCGGGAGAAAATGCAGGGCTTAGTGTTGAAGCTCTGGCACGAGACCGGCAAAACCATCGTTTTGATCACCCACTCCGTAGAGGAGGCCTTGCTCCTCGGGGAGCGGCTGTTGGTCATGGCTCCCCGCCCCGGGCGCGTCCACAGGGAGTACCGCCTGCCCTTTGCCCACCAGGGGGTCGACACCGATTTGCGCACCGTCAAGCACCACGAAGACTTCGGTCCCCAGCGGGAGGAGATCCTCACCATGATCTGGGATATGGAAGAGGAAATCATGGGTCGCTCGGAGACGACCATATGATCGTCCTACTCCTCTACATCGCCATCTTTGCCCTGGCTTTTGCCGTCGTCAGACTCGTCACCAGCCATCTCGCCAAGGCGGCGGACTTCACCTCCCTCAAGCGGGTGACCTTTGGCGACGAGAGCGCCGTCAAGCCCGACCGCAGCGCCTCCATCATCTCGGTGCTGGTGATTTTTTTGCTCTGGGGGATGTTCACAGGCTCGAAATGGGTCCCCATCCACGTTCCAGGGCCCTTCGTGGGGGATGCCAGCTTCAATTACACCGTCGCCACCCCCGACGGCCAGCGGGACGACGCCACGGTATCTGTACGGGTCTTCGCCGTGGGCACCGAGGCCGACGTCCCCGAGGTCGAGCCCGGAGAGGGCTTTGCCAAGAACGACGCCGCCAAGGTGGGGGCGTGGCGCTCGACCCTGATCCGGGTGGATCGCAACGACGAGCTCGGCCGGGGGGAGGGCGCCACGGTGGTGGCCATCGACGGCCAGCCCATCGCCCCCGGGGAAACGGTGTCTGTGGCCTCGGGGGAAGTGACCCTCACCCCCAAGGGTACCCCCAACTACAAGCCGGCCGAGGGCTGGCAGATGGAGCCCATCTGGCTGCCGTCCCCCGAGACCGTGGTGGGACGGCTGGTGGAGATCGCCAACGCCGGCTATCAGAATTTCACCCTGTTGCAGCACCTAGGTTGGTCTTTGTTTCGGGTGGTGGCGGGGTTTTTGGTCGGGGCCCTGGTGGGGATACCCCTGGGTTATGCCATGGGCCTGTCGGGGTGGTTTCGCGGTTGGTTTGACCCCATCGTCGAGTTTATGCGCCCAGTGCCCCCCCTGGCGCTGATTCCCCTAGTGATCATCTGGGCGGGTATCGGCGAGGTGGGCAAGATTGTGCTGTTGTTTTTGGCGTCTTTGTGGATCATGACCATCGCCGCCCGGGCCGGGGTGTCGGGGATTCGTATCTCCAAGGTCCACGCCGCCTACTCTTTGGGGGCCTCTAGATGGCAGGTGTTGCGCCACGTCATCGTCCCCAACTCGTTGCCGGAGATCTTCACCGGGGCCCGGGTGGCCATGGGGGTGTGCTGGGGCACCGTGGTGGCGGCGGAACTGGTGGCCGCCGAGAAGGGGGCGGGGATGATGATCATGGTGGCCTCCCGCTTCCAGCTCACCGACATCGTGATCATGGGGATCATCTTGATAGGCGTCATCGGCTACGGCATCGACGTTTTGATGCGCATCGCCGAGGGTTGGCTGATCCCCTGGAAGGGGCGGGGTTGAGGTAAAAGCCTCCCCTGGCAATGCCACCTGGACTGGGCAGCCTCGCCAGGGCAACCCCGCCCTTGAGGCGTCGCCGTGCATGTTGTCAGCCATGTGCCATTTCCCCCGTGGTTGCTGAAATCAGCGCTCATTGATCCCCCCGTTATCCCCCCGTTATCCCCCCGCCATGGTGCTCCCCTTTGCCCTGGCCAGAGGGATTTGGGGGATAAAGTCACCCGGGCTGGGGTTTGGCTATTGGGGGGCCATGGGGTTAGTGTTATTGCCCCAAGCCCTGTACCACCCTTGGCCAGCCACCGTTAACCAACGGGTGATCGCCTTTAAAGAGACCTCTATCGTCACTATCGTCGGCTTTTTTGAGGTGATGGCCTCTGGCAATGCCACCATTGGTCGCAGTGATTGGGTCGGCCCGTATCTCGAGGTCTATTTCTTTGTGGGTGTCATCTATTTTCTCTTTGCCTTTGCCCTCTCCCGCTATGGCGCCTACCTGGAGCGGCGGGGTCCTCAGTGAAAATAGGGGGGTGTCGGTCAGGCGAGCCCACTGGTCGGCCAGCGCCTCTGCGACAAAGGGAAAACCCATAACAAAAATCAAACAAAATCAATCCTATAGAATCCGATAAGTAAGATTCCCAGCGAAAATCATGAAAAATGCCATCCGTGAGCTATAGTACCGTGGACATGGGGCAATTCACAAAGCCTACTGTGCTTGAAGATACAGGGCGAGGAGCCGTGCTGAGCCAACATAGCCAAAGATCGTCATCTCTTTTCCCACTGGCCCCCCCCACGCCCGGCCGCGGACAGCTTCAACGACGAGTGGCATTGCGTCACCACCCCGGGGAGTCCTGTAGTGGCCGCTGATGGCCATGGGACGGCGCCGGTAGCGGAGTTTCGCGGCGTCTCCAAGCGCTTTGGCGAGGTCCTCGCCGCCGACAACCTCAATCTCACCATCGAGCGGGGCGAGTTCCTCTCGTTTCTGGGGCCATCGGGCTGCGGCAAGACCACGGCGCTGCGGATGTTGGCGGGGTTTGAGACGCCGACCAAGGGCGAGGTACTCATCGATGGCGAGTCGGTCAACGCCCTTGAGCCCTATCGGCGGCCGGTCAATATGGTCTTCCAGAGCTACGCCCTCTTTCCCCACCTCACCGTTGCCCAGAACATCAGCTTTGGCCTCCGCCAACGCCGTCCGCGGCTGCGCCCCTCGGCCATCGCCGAGCAGGTGGAGCGGGTGTTGGGGATCGTTCGCCTCTCGGGCTTCGGCAACCGGCGCATTTGGCAGATGTCCGGCGGTCAGCAGCAGCGGGTCGCCCTCGCCCGGGCCATCATCAACGAACCCAAGCTGCTGCTCCTCGACGAACCCCTCGCCGCCCTCGACCGCAAGCTGCGCAAGGAGATGCAGATCGAGCTCCAGGACCTCCAGCGGCAACTGGGGATCACCTTTGTCCTGGTCACCCATGACCAGGAGGAGGCGTTGTCCCTCTCCGATCGGGTCTGTGTCATGGGAGCGGGGCGCATCGTCCAGGTGGGCTCCCCCCGGGAGCTCTACGACCAACCCAAGAGCCGCTACGTGGCCGACTTCGTCGGCACCTCGAACTTTTTTGGCGGCCAGGTGGAAGCCGCCGCCGACCGGCGGGCCACGGTGCGCCTCGACAGTGGGATACGGCTGGCGGGGCAAACGGCGAGCCCCATGGCGGTGGGGGATGCCGCTTGGGTGAGCATACGCCCAGAGCAGATCAAACTGACCCGCAGCCCCCAGGATGAGGCCCTGGAGGTGACGGTTCACAACCGCATTTTCCTCGGCGAGCACACCGAGTACCTGGTGCGCCACCCGACGGTGGGCGATTTCTTGGTGCTGGCGCCGAGACAGTCGGAGGCGGCCGGTGGTCCCTTTGAGCACGGCGAGACTGCTTGGGCACAATGGCAGACGGGCGCTGCCATCATCCTGGAGCAGGACTCAATTCATCCAAAAGTCAACCGGGAGACCTAGAGGGTCATGATCAACTACCTCTCCAAGCGCAAATTTATGGCCGAGCTTTGTCGCTATCGGCGCGGCTCCATCACCCGCCGCCATTTCTTGGGCGCCACCGGCCTCGGTACGGCCATGGCGGTGCTGGGCAGCGCGATGCCGGCCCTGCGGCCGCGCCCCGCCTCGGCGGCCGATATTGGCAACCGCGTGATACTCGCCACCTGGCCCAACTACCACAATCTCGACAATTTCGAGCGCTTCACCGACCAGACCGGTGCCTTTGCCCAGGTCAACGTCTTTGGCTCCAACGAGGAGATGCTGGCCAAGCTCCAGGCGGGGGGAAGCGGCTGGGATGTGTTTGTCCCCACCAACTACACTATCACCACCTACGTCAAAGAGGATCTCATCGAGCCGTTGGATGTCGCCAAACTGCCCAACTACGACGCCTCGGCCCTCGACCCGCGCTTCTCCGATGCCGGCATCGTCGATGGCACCCTCTACGCCGTCCCCAAGAACTGGGGCACCACGGGCTATGTGGTGAACACCCAACACACCGACGGCCAGGCTCTCACCACCTGGAAAGAATTTTGGGACATCTCCCGGGAGGGCTTCTCCGGGCGCACCATGGTCCACGACTACCAGCTCACCACCATTGGCAACGCCCTCAAATACTTCGGCTACTCGTTTAACTCCATCGATCCCGCCGAGCTGGCCGACGCCGAGGCCCTACTGCTCGACGTCAAGCCCCACCTGTTCGCCATCTCCTCGGACTATCAGCCGGCCATGCGCAATGGCGACGCCTGGATGAGCATGTGCTGGACGGGGGATGGCAAGCAGCTCAATACCGACCTGCCCGAGCTGGTCTATGTCATCGGCCGCGAGGGGGGGGAGATCTGGAGCGACTATTACGCCATCCCCAAAGGGGCGCCCCATCGGGAGGCGGCCTATGCCCTGATCAACTTCCTCATCGATCCCCAAGTGAACGCCGACGAGGCGTTGGCCCACGGCTATCCGGTGGCCGATAGCCGCACCAACGCCCTGCTCCCCAAGGAGATGCTGGAGGATCCCATCCTCTATCCGGCCCAAGAGCTCCTCTCCGCCTTGGAGTTCGGGGCGGCGGCAACCCTCACCGACCCCAATCGCGCCGAGCTACTGGCGCGCTTTAAGTCCGCCTAACAACCCAACTGGAGTGGGGGAATGAGTCACCGCGAACGCACCTGGCTACTCCTCGCCCCGGCGGCGGCTTGCCTGCTGGTGATGTTGGTTCTCCCCCTCTGCGTGTTGCTCGTCTTTAGCTTTGGCGAACGGGCCGAGGCCGGTGGCTATGCCCCGGCCTTTACCCTGGCCCAGTACGCCAATCTACCGGCGCGCTGGGCCGCCTTTCACAACACCCTAGTCCTCGCCCCCCTGGGGACCCTGGCGGTCCTCCTCATCGCCTACCCCCTGGCCTACCAGCTGGCGGTGAAAACCAGCTCCCGCTGGAAAACCCTGCTGCTAGTCCTGGTGATCGTCCCCTTTTGGACCAGCATTCTGATCCGCAGCTACGCCTGGATCTTCATCCTGGGGGGACGGGGTATCCCCGCGCTCCTGGAGAGCCTTGGCATTGAAGGCGTCAGGCTGATCTACACCCCCTTTGCGGTCTTTATCGGCATCGTCTATGGCTATCTGCCCCTGATGGTCTTCCCCATCTACGTCAGTCTCGACCGCCTGGATAAGCGGCTCCTGGAGGCCTCGTCAGATCTCGGGGCAACGCCCCTGGGGACCTTCCTCCAGGTGACGCTACCGCTGTCTATCCCCGGGGTAGCCACCGGTTGTCTGTTGGTGTTCATTTTGTTGATGGGTGAATTTCTGATCCCCGCGCTTCTGGGGGGCGGCAAGGTCTTCTTTGTCGGCAACGCCCTGGTGGATCTGTTTTTGCAATCGCGCAACTGGGCCTATGGCTCGGCCGTGGCCATTACCCTGGTGGCGGTGATGTTGGTGACCGTCACCCTCTACATGCGGGTGATCGCCCGGCTGAACGCCCAGCGCCACGACGTCTCGCTCATGTGAGCTTTGCCATGCGCATCTATACGGCCTTGATCTATCTCTTTCTCTACACCCCCATCGGCATCATTGCCCTATTTAGCTTCAACGCCGGTCGCAATGCCAGCCAGCTCCAGGGTTTTTCCACCCGATGGTATGGACGGGCCCTCAATAACCCCTTTGTGATGGATGCCTTGGAGACCAGCCTCATCGTCGCTTTTATCTCGGCGACCCTGGCGAGCCTCTTTGGCACCATGGCGGCGGTGGCCCTACAACAGACCCGCGGACCGGTGCGGGCGATCTTTGATGGGCTGATCTACATCGCCATTATGATCCCCGGTATTGTCATCGGCATCGCCACCCTCATCGCCCTGGTCACCCTATTCGACGCCCTCAATCCCCTCCTCGCCGCCCTTTGGCCCGTCGCCGGCGACCCGCCGCGGCTGGCCATGGGCATGGGCACGCTGATCGCCGCCCACACCATGTTCACCATGGCGTTGGTGGTGGTCATCGTGCGGGCCCGGCTGGTGGGTATGGAGCAGTCCCTCACCGAAGCGGCGGCGGACCTCTATGCCACCCCCTTTGGGGTCTTTCGCCAGGTGACCTTGCCGCTCATCGCCCCGGCGATCCTCGCCGGCTTCCTCCTCAGCTTCACCTTTAGCTTTGACGATTTCATCATCGCCTTCTTTGTCGCGGGATCGGAGACCACGCTGCCCATCTACGTTTTTTCTTCCATCCGCCGCGGCGTGACACCGGAGGTCAACGCCATTGGCACCCTGGTGTTGACGACATCCCTCATACTGCTGATTATCGCGCAGCTCATTCTGCGCCGCGGCGACCGCCGCTGACCTTCGCTACATTTGCAGGTTTTCAGGTGATCTCGATTTTCAACTGCGCTGTGTTCAACACGGGAGGGGCGACATGCTGCTGAGGGGGAAAATTGCCTTTATCACCGGCGCCGGTTCTGGCATCGGTGCCGCGGGGGCGAAGGCCCTGGCGGCGGAGGGAGCCCATGTGGTGGTGACAGACCGCGATGGCCCTGCGGCCGAGGCGGTGGTAGCTTCGATCCGGGCCGCCGGGGGCTCTGGGGAAAATCGGGTGCTCGATGTCACCGATGACAAGGCCCTCACCGACGCCATCGCCGAGACCGCCAACTCCCACGGTCGCCTCGACATACTCCATTCCCACGCCGGCATCCAGATTGAAGGCCCCCTAGAGGCGGTGACCGTCGCGCAGATGGACGCCTCGTGGGGGCTCAACGTCCGCGCCCACTTTCTCGCAGCCCAGGCGGCGATTGGGCCCATGCGCCGCCAGGGGGGCGGGAGCATCATCATCACCTCGTCTAATTCTGGGGTGCAATACGACCGGGAGATGATCGCCTATGCCACCACCAAACATGCGGTGCTGGCCATGGCGCGCCAGATCGCAGCGGACTACGCCAAGGAGAAGATTCGCTGCAACATACTCTGCCCCGGCTTTATCGACACCCCCTTTAACCGCGGTTTCGAGATCCAAATGGGGGGCAGAGCAAAGCTAGAGGCCTACATCGCCACGGCCATCCCCATGGGGCGCTGGGGGACCGTCGAGGAGATGGCCGACGCCATCGTCTTCCTCGCCTCCGATCGCTCCTCGTTTATGACTGGGCATGCCTTGGTGATTGACGGCGGTGAATCCATCTAGTGCAGAGCCCCAACAGGATTAGCGTCCAGGTCGCGGGAAGGGGCACCTGGGACTCGTCCCCGAGGGGGGTTAGAGTGATAGCGGCATTGGCCGAGCTTTCGGGGCAGCGAAGACCACACCGGCCACCAACCCGCCCCCCGGGGCGGTGTCGCCAAAGGTTAGCCCACCGTCCAAGGCCATTTCGGTCACAGGAGCCAGATCGGCGAAATCGAGGCCGATGATGTCAAACCGAGGTCGGGAATCACCACGGTGACCACCCCAGGACCCGTGACCTCGACGCTAAATCCCTCGGGTAGTAGCGGATCGCCGCTATCCAAATAGAGGGGAAAATCGACGCCCAACCCGTCGAGATCGATGGAGATATCCTCAAAATCGGCCACTAGATCGTCGATGCTATCGGGCAGCAGTGGAGCTGAGGACATTCCCCTCCAGAGGTGCCGTCGGTAGCGGCAACCCCAGCATATTAGACATTATCGAAAAGCCGGTCGATCTTCGTCTAAGCCATTGATTTCAAAAACTAAGTGCCGCGTTACCGACAATGTCTATTGATGAGCTCTAGGCCAGGATCATCGGGATCGTCGAGGTCGGCGATGCCCCCGAGGGGAAACAGCACATCGGCAGTCCCATCGTTATCAGAATCGATACGGGTGCTGGGGATGGTGCTCTAAAAAAAGATATCGCTGACCGTCTCATCAAAGGTCAGTGCATCGGCACCAGCCAAGCCCGGAAGCGCGATGAACGGAGCGGCGAACAAGACGGGGAACAAAGAGAGGCGCACGATACTGGCTCCTTGGTCACAAGCCACAAGCCACAAGCCACAAGCCACAAGTCACAAGCAACAAGTCACAGGCCAGCCCAGAGGCATTCAGAGCGCCTCCCGAGAACACCCTAATTATAGACCTGTTGCACAAATGATTGACACGCGGCGGCCGCCGAAGACGACGACTCCCTCAGACCATTGACGGGCGGGGAGTGTGGCCCACAATAATTTGTCCTCCCCCTAGGAGATGCCCGTGAAAACCCCTGCTGTGGCCCTGTGTCCCCCGAGCCTCAAGGCCATGACCTTCCCCCTCAACGCCTACGCCTGTGGAATTTATCGGGCGGAGGGGTCGGTGGAAAGTCTCCACTACGGCCTATTCGAGAACCCCACCGATGACCTCCTCACCGCCCAACGGCGAGCCACGGATGCCCTCCTGGCCCCGTTGCCACCGCCGCCGCTCCGGCTTCTGGAGGTGGGAATTGGCCTGGGCACCACCGGCCAGCGTCTGGTGACAGGGGGTTACGCTTACCGAGGTATCACCCCTGATCGCGCCCAAGTTGCCTACGCCAGTCAACGCTACCCTGATCTCGCCGCCCACTTGAAGGTAGCGGACTTTCGTTACTACCGCCCCCGGCAGCCCTTTGACGCGGTGCTGTTCCAAGAGTCGGCCCAGTACCTCACCCCCCAGGCCCTGGCGGAGGGGTGTGGCGCCCTCCTCACCCCCCGGGGCCTTGTGCTCATGGCTGGGGAAATGCCCCGAGAACTGGCGGACCGGGCCATCGGTTGGGGATGGCCGGGCTTCACCGTGATCCACAGCGCCGATTGGACCGCGGCGACGGCGCCGTCGTTGGCGTACCTCGTGGGGATCATCGACAGATTTCAATCCGCCCTTGTGGCGGATCTCGCCCTGACATCGGCCAACCTCATCAGGCTGTCGAGCGTCCTCGCCGCCCGCCAGCGAGCCTACGCCGCCGGGCACTATCGCTATGGGTTTTTAGTGCTGCAAAAGTGTTCGGCAGACCGTGGATCTTAAACTAATGGGTCATTACAACAGTGCAGTTTTCAATCGTTTCAATAAGCGGAGTTGTCGCAAGAGGTTACGCCAGCCCCAGACAGTACCAGAACAGCGATCTTGGCAGGACTAGAGTAGATCAACGCGAAGAGATCGAGGGCCATCTCGCCCAGCTGACCGAGGAGGTGCAAGCCCTGTTAGATCTGCCGGAAACTTCGTGCCCAGTGCTATCTCAGCTCTCAATGTATTGAAGTACGGGAAAGCCTTCGAAGGAGAACTCTGTCCAGAGTTGCCCAGAGAATATCCATAGGGACCGCCTGTAATCCCTATCGATACGCCATAGGAGCTCCATTGAGCGATATAAGTTTTCTATGGTTCCTAGCCTTCTCACTCCGGGCTTTATCAAATACCCTCAGCCCATCGCACCGAAGCCAAAAACTCGGGGCTGGCTATTTTTTTCAGGCAAAACAAAAAATTGAAATTTCTTTAACAAACAAAAAAGCTCATGGCGCCCGAATTGTCATTTCCTTAGACGAGTGAGCATTAGCCACAGAATCTAACACTCATCTTTGGGCTGATCGACTCTCTCATCAAACATACAATCTTTGGAAGCAGCTATTATGCTCAAGCGTCAAGTAAAGTATTCTACCATGGCCTCACTGCTGATGTTCACCACGGTAACCCTCGCTGGCGGTGGCTCAACGTGTGAATTCCGCATACACAATTGTATGCCCTGTGATTGCGGGGGTGTTAACGGCAGGACGACTAACCGCATGAGTGTCAAAATTTATAGTGGCAATAAAACGGCATATCAAATCGCTGATAAAACTAAAAGCCTCTACGCCCAAACCAATTTGCCTGGAAAGTGTACCCACGATAATTGTGATATTTCGGCTTCCAGTGGAGGGAGTAGCAATAAGTGGCTATACGATCATTGCGGTAATCTTTCAGGTGTTATAGTCGCTACTCTGCAAAATTTGACT
>JBHJHK010000246.1:0-4799 GCA_050330975.1 Candidatus Competibacterales bacterium
CCCCCCCCCCTCGACGCGCCCCCGGCCTCCCACCAGCCACAGCGCCTTTTATTCGACATTCGCTCCCACATCGGCCAGCTGGGCCGGTTGCCCGTCGCCCCCCCCACCCTCGACGACGGGCAATTGACCGCCTTGCGGCGGGCGGCCCAGTTGGCCCTGGCCGACCCGGAGCTGTTGGCCCAGGCGGCCCAGTTGCAGCGGCCCATCAACTACCTCTCCGGCCAGCGGCCCAGGCCTTGGTGGCGGATATTTTTGGCGCCACAGGGCTCCGCCGCCGCTTTGTGGAGGCTTTGAAGTCCGATCCCGCGGCGCCCTGACGGTCGTCGGGGACCATGGACGAGTTAGGCGCCGGGTTGGCGTTGCTGTGGACTTTGCCCGTGCTGGCCAGCTTGGCTTTTGCCGTGCTCATTGGCCTGGCGGTGGGGCTTTTGCCGGGGCTTGGGGGCATCAGTGCCTTGGCGTTGTTGATTCCCCTGGTCTACGGCCTAGAGCCCGTTCAAGGTGTGGCGTTTTTGTTGGGGACCCACGCCGTGGTCTACAGCGGCGGTTCCGTCAGCGCCGTGTTACTGGGTATCCCCGGCGCCTCCCCCAATGCGGCGACGGTGGCCGATGGCTACGGCTTAACCCGCCGTGGCAAGCCCGGCTACGCCCTGGGGGCCGCCCTGACGGCTTCCGCCGTGGGTGGGGTGATGGGCGGGTTGGTTCTGGTGGCCCTGCTGCCGCTGTTGCAGCAAATCGCCCTGTGGATCGGTTCTCCCGAGACTTTTCTGCTGGCGGTCATCGGCCTTCTCATGGTGGCTTGGCTCGGCGAAGCCTCCCCCAGCCGAGGTTTGGTGGCGGGGGGGCTGGGCATCTTGCTCAGTTGCATCGGCGTCGAAGCTATCAGCGGCGAGGCGCGGTTTTGGCTGGGGTATGACTACCTTTTGGATGGCATTCGCCTGGTGCCGTTGACCTTGGGGTTATTTGCCGTGCCCGTGGTGCTGGGGTTGTTGGTGGAGCCCCAGGACAAGACCACCTTGACCACCACCTTGAGCCGTCGCCAGTTGGTGCAGGGGATAAGCATCGTCTTGCGACGCAGGGGGCTTTTGGTGAAATCGGCTCTGCTGGGCACGGGTATCGGCATCGTCCCCGGGGTGGGGGGAGAAGCGGCCACCTTTATCGCCTATGGCGTCGCCCGCGGCGGCGGCCGGCGCCGGCGCAGCACCCCCATCGATGGCGTCATCGCCCCCGAGGGCAGTAACAACGCCAAGGAGGGTGGGGCCCTGGTGCCGACCTTGGCCTTTGGGGTGCCCGGCAGCGCCGGCATGGGGGTATTGCTGGGGGGCCTTTTGTTGCTGGGCCTGGAGCCCGGGCCGGATTTCTTGGTCCGTCACCTGGATCTGGCCTACGCCATGGCGCTGATCGTGGTAGTGGCCAACCTCTTGGCCAGCGCCCTGTTTTTGGCCATGGCCCCCTGGTTGATCAAATTGGTCGTCGTCGACCGTCGGTTGCTGGGGGTGTGTTTGTTGACCTTGGTGGCCTCTGGCAGCTACGCCGCGGAAAACAACTTCGTCGACGTGGGTATGACCTTTGCCTTTGGGGCCTTGGGCTGGGCCATGGCCCGCTACCACTACAGTCGAGCGGCGCTGATCTTGGGGTTTGTCCTCGGCGATCCCTTGGAGCGCTACTTCTACATCTCCCTCGATGCCTACGGGCCGTGGTTTTGGCTCAAACCCCTGCCCCTGGGGTTGATCGTCGTCTCCTTGGCTATGGGTGCTGTCCTGCTGCGCCAACTCTCCCGTGGCCGGTGAGCGGCTGTTCATCGCCGCTCTGGTGGTGGTGGCCGCCGGGCTCATCGGGGTGGGGGTGAGCCAGGGCTACACCTGGCGCCTGTTGGCGCTGCCCTTGGTGTGCAGCGTCGCGATCATCGCCTTGAGCCTCGGCCACGCCCGGCGCCCCGCGGTGCCCAAGGTACCCCGCGTCGCCGCTGGCAAGGGATGGCAGGGGATGGGATACGGCATGGGGTTGGTGGCGGCCGTGGGGCTGTTGGGTTTTCCCCTGGGGCTGGCGTTGTACAGTGCCTGGGTCTTGCGCTGGCAGGGCTACGGTTGGCGGACCGCGGTGCTGGTGGCTATTCTCGCCGCGGCGGTCACCGAGGGTCTGTTCCGCCAGTTGTTGGGGGTCCCGCTGCCGAGGGTTCCCCTGGGATATTGATGGCTCAAAGGAGCAACGCCACCATGGCAAGCGATGTCGGGGGTCTTTTGCCCCCCCTCCCCGCCGCCTTTGACGACAGGACCGACCTGGTAGACAGCGCCCCCCTGATGTACCACCTCGCCCAACGCCACTGCGATTCGTCGTGTCGCCACTACCACGCCCTATGGCAGTACTTGCGTTGCTGGGGGATCAACAGCACCCTCGCCACCAGCGCGGCGTTTCTAGTCGCGGCGTTTCGCCGCTGTGCCCGCGCCGGCATGACCCGGGTGTTGATTTCCGCCAGTGCCGACTATGGCCTGTTGGCCCTTGTGCACCGGGCCTACGGCTGGGAGGGCGTCACACCCCAGGAGACCCTGGTGGATCGCTGCCCCACGCCCTTGGCCATCAACCGCTGGTACAGCGACCGCCACGGGGTGACCCTGGAGACCCGCCAAAGTGACATCCTGGCGTTCACCGCCGCCGAGCCCTTCGATGTCATTTGTTGCCATTCCTTCTTGGGTTATTTTCCCCAAACCCAGCGCCAGGAGCTGGTGCGGCGTTGGTACGAGTTCCTCGCCCCCGGGGGGCGGGTCATCACTTGCCAGCGGATCCGCCCCGGCTTTGCCCCAGACGCCGTGGTGCGCCACAGCGCCGCCCAGGGGGAAACCCTGCGGCGACAGCTCATGGCCCACTGGCACGGGGAATTGGGCCTGGAACGCCATGGGTTGGCCCAGGCGGCGTTGGGCTATGCCCGGGGGGTGAAGAGCTACGCCATACCCACGGCGTCTCTCCTGGGGGAGCCGTTTGAAGCCGCGGGATTCGTCGTCGAGCAGTTGACGGCGGAAGCCGCGGGGGACGACCGCCCCACCCTCCGGGACATTCCCGGGACCGGCCGCCGGCTGCAGCTTTGCGCCCGCCGCCCCAAGGCCTGAAGCGCGCTGGGTCGACGGGGCGCCATGCTCTACGTTTTCACTAAGCGGGCCAAACGATTTGGCTTCAATCTGTTCCTCGCCGACTGGGGCAAAGCCTTTAGAAGGCAACTGCGAATCCTCAGCTACGAGGAGGTGTTCCGTCGCCGTCGAGTGCCCCTGGGCAACACCATCTTTACCGACCTCGACGAATTGACCGCCCCTCAATTGGCCAAGGCGGCGATCCTCCACCGGAGTCTCGCCGCGGCAGAGCCGCCCGTGCAGCTCCTCAACCATCCCCTGGGGGTGTGGCAGCGCTACGAGCTGTTGCGCAACCTCCACGAGGGAGGCATCAATCGCTACGATGTCTATCGCCTCGACGAGGGGCGCTGGCCCAAACGCTATCCGGTGTTTTTGCGCTCCGAGAGCGACCACACTGGCCCCGAATCCCCTTTGCTCCACCGTGAAGTGGCCCTTGTGGCGGCCTTGGAGCAACGCCGCGAAAGGGGCCTGAGTCGCCACAACACCCTCATCGTCGAATACCTAGACTATGGCAGCCCCGATGGGCTCTTCCGCAAATACGGGGCCTTTGTCATCGCCGGCCAGGTCATCCCGCGCCACCTCCAGGTGGGCCGCGACTGGGCGGTCAAGCACAATGCCCGGGACTTGGACGAGTACATCCTCGCCGAGGAACGCCACTACCTGGAGAGCAATCCCCACGCCGAGGTCCTGGGGGCCATCGCCGCCAAGGCGGGCATCGACTACGGCCGCATCGACTACACCGTGGTGGATGGCCAGATCCAGGTGTTTGAAATCAATACCAATCCGCAGATTCTCACCCCGGGGGGCTCCTTCGCCCCCCAGCGCACAGCCTTCAAGCAGTTGTTTTGCGAGCGCTTTAGCCGGGCTCTGGCGGCGTTGAGCGCCCCCAGAGCCCGGCCCCATCACCGCCGGTCTCTCCCGTTGTGCTTCGAGCCGCGCCCCTGGTGGCAACGGCGCCCCCCCGTCGAAGAAATCGTCCTCGACGGGGTGCGCTGGCTCGGCGGGTATCCCTTGGAGCCGGTGATCCACCGGCGGCTGCTGCAGTGGCGCCGGGCACTACAAGGCCGCTTTGATGGCCGTCAATGATTGTGGTACACCCAGCGCAGCAGGGTATTTTGCACGTCCACAGCGGCGTTTCTGCGCAGCCCGGGCTGTTCGTGGAGGATGGCCACGGCCAAGGTGGCGCCGGAGGTCGCCCGGACATAACCCGCCAGGGCCCGCACGCCATTCAAGGTGCCGGTCTTGCCGTAGACCCGGCCTTGGAGAGGCTCGTGGCGAAAGCGGCGCCGTAGGGTACCGTCGACCCCCACCTGGGCCAAAGAGGATAAAAAGGTGTAGCGATGGGGGCTTTGATAGGCCGCCAGCAGCCCCTGGAGCAAGCCATTGGCGCTGAGGCGGCTTTGGCGCGATAAACCGGCGCCATTGTCCACCACCGCCCCCCGGAGATCCACCCCAACTCCCTCCAGGGTGGCCCGCCAGGCCCGCCTGGCCTTGTCCAAGGTGGCCGGGGGACCATACTGCTCGACGCCCAAGGTGAGGAACAGCTGGCGAGTCATAAAGTTGTTGCTGTATTTGTTCATCCCGCCGATGAGTTCGGCCAAGGGCCGCGAGGTCAAGGTCGCCAGGGGACGGGCGTTTGGCGGGGGGTGGGGGGCGCGGCGGCCGCCCCGCGGCGCG
>JBHJHK010000247.1:0-7963 GCA_050330975.1 Candidatus Competibacterales bacterium
ATGCCCCCCCAGGACGAGGATCATCAACCCCCAAACCAGCGAGCTGACAGACGGGGTTTTCGCAATACTACGGGCATTGGCGTTCATCGGGGTACCTCCACATTCCCACGGGTTACCAAAGGGCGCGTGGGCTCCATAACACCACGATATTGCTGTCAAAATCCTGAACGTCCCCCCTTTGGACGGCGGCGGACCACAGCGACCACAATCCCCACCGCCAGCAACCCAGCGGCAAAGGCGTAGATGCCCAGGGCGATGGGGCTAGCCAACAAAATGGCCGGGTCGCCCCCGGAAATGGACAGCGCCCGGCGCAGGTTGAACTCCATCTGCCCCCCCAAAAGCAATCCCAGCACCAAGGGCACCAGGGGAATATTGAGCTTGCGCAGCCCATAACCCAACACCCCAAAGGCGATCATGACGTAGAGATCAAAGGCGCTGTTGTTGATGGCGTAGACACCAGTAAAGGCCACCATCACCACCAACGGCATCAAAAACCCCATGGGCAGGGCCAAAAGCCGGGTGAACAGCCCCACCAAGGGCAAGTTGAGCACTAACAACACCCCATTGCCGAGGTAAAGGGCGGCGATGAGGCCCCACACCAGATCTGGCTGCTGTTGGAATAGCAGCGGCCCCGGACTGATATTGAGGGATAGCAGCAACGCCAACAGCACCGCCGTGGTACCGCTGCCGGGAATGCCCAGGGTGAGCATGGGCACCAACGCCCCGCCGGCGGCGGCGTTGTTACCGGCTTCGGGGGCGGCCACACCCCGGGGATCGCCCCGGCCAAAGTGCCCCCGGGACCCCAGCCAGCGCTTCTCCAACACATAGGCCAAAAAACTCCCCAGAGATGCCCCGGCGCCGGGGAGCACCCCGGCGACAAAACCCACGCCGCTACCCCGGACCATGGTGGCCCAGGTGGTGGGGAGTTCTTTGAGGGCATCTTTGAAGGAGCCCAGGGCCGGACGCTCCGGGGGCCGCTTGGGATCGCCCTCCAAAAACAGCAAAAACTCCGACAGGGCAAATAACCCCACCAAGGCGACGATAAAATCGATGCCGTCGTAGAGCTCAAACCAACCAAAGGTATAGCGGGCCACCCCCGACGCCGGATCGAGACCCACGGTGCCCAGGGCGAGACCCAAGGAAGCGGCCAACAACGCCTTGACGGGGTTGCCCCCCCCAATGCCCCCCACGGTGGCAAAGGCCAGGACAAACAAAGCGAAGTACTCCGCCGGACCGAAGTGGATGGCAAAGCCCACCAGCAAGGGCCCAAACAAGGTCAATCCCACGGTGGCGACGGTGGCACCCACAAAGGAGGCCAAGGCCGAAATGCCCAGTGCCGCCGCCGCCCGCCCCTGGCGGGCCAGGGGATAGCCGTCCAGGGTGGTCATCACCGCCGGCTCATCCCCGGGGATGTTGAGCATGATGGAGCTGATGCGCCCGCCGTACATGGTGCCATAGTAGACGCTCACCAACAGGATCATGGCCGACGAAGGATCGAGCCCCAGGGTGAACACCAGGGGTATCAACAGCGCCACGCCGTTCACCGGCCCCAACCCCGGCAACGCCCCCACCAAGGTGCCGATGAAACACCCCATCACCGCCAGCCACAGGTTGAGGGGTTGCAGGGCCACGGCAAAGCCGTGACCCAGGGCCGTCAGGGTTTCCATGGGGGCTCCCTCGGAGTCAGTGGCTCTAAACTAACTATAATGAATCAATAGCCGACGCATATAGCCTGCATCAAGCAAGAGACGAACACGTTTGCCTTCGGTACTTGGCCCAAGGGCACGTAACAGGGCACACGCGCTGCGGAGCTTGTTGGTTTGCCCCTGCTCGCGCTGCAATCGATGAAGTAAGGGAACCGCTCTCACTAGGCGTCGTCCCTGATGGACAGCCAACGCTAACGTGATCCAGGTTCCAATGGCAGAGCACTTTCAAGAGATGGCCGTCTCCTGAAGCGTGCATGCAACCTCCTTTTTCATTCGGTGATGAGGGGGAGGTTGCACCTTAACCCGCTTCGTCGGCCTTGCCTACCTTCTCTTCTCAACGTCTTGGTGAACCAACCGAGACTCTAAACTCTAGTGTTTTGAGAGAGATTCCAGATAATCCAGCAACTTTCTCAGAATCCCCTGGATGAGTCCCTCCTAGCTCCAATTGAGAGACAACACCATACATTGTAACACCCGCGCCGCTACTCGGGCCAGACCCATTTCGACGGTCGATCCGCGAGGTCGAAGGCAATGCCCTTGAGCATCTGAGAATGGTCGTAGGTGACCTGACGGATCGTCTGCACGTGACGTTGGAACGACTGCTGCTGCTGCTGCATCGAAGCACGGCGACGCTGGTGGATCGCCATCATTCGCTGCATCTCCGCCACCGCCTCTTGCCCTGTCGGAGGCCCTGTACCTACTGGCACAGGGCTGTGCGGTCCTTCCACGTAGATCATCATGTCCGGGTTTGGCGTGCCGTTCGCCACCGTGAACATACGACCCCGCTCAAACCGCACCACGGTGAAAGGCTGGGTACGAAAGGGCGACGTGATCAAAAGTTGGTTACCGAGAACCTTATAATCGTTCGACGAGTACTCGCCGTTCAAATCCTGATACACCCGCCCCCCTGGCTTAAAATTCCACTCGATCCGACGTCCCGTCTTCTCGTTGACGTACAGCCACTTACCCACAAGAGTCAGCGCCGAGAGCTCATCCGACTTCAGCGGATGGTCGGCGCCGGCAAACCTGTAACGTTCCACGTACCGCGTCCCTGTTTCGCGCTCTAACCACGAGATAGTGGCCGAAGCGCCGGAGACCAGCGCATCGATGCGCTGACGGAACGTATGTCCCAACCAGCGCCCCGTTCGGCCCACCAGTTCCCCGTTGACAACCTCGAACCGCCCGCCGATGATCTCCTGCTGAAGGTCCGTCTCGGTCACCTTCTTGCGAAGCAGCAGAAAGGCGGCGTCCGGGCCAAACCACCAGTGGATGTCGCGATACCGGTTGGGCAGCGGGTTGTCGGCGATGGTCCAGTGACCCACGAGACGACGGGCAGCGTCGCTCAGCTCGTACGTCGGCTCCGTGCCCGGGCGAAGCGGGTTTGCCGCGCCATAAGCCACCGAGTCGCCCGAGGTCGGTCGAAACGCGATCTCCTGCATCCCCAACTGGATGGCGACGACCTCCCACGCCCCACCCGCGGTCCGCCAACGCCCAGCGCCGGCATCTGTGACCTCGATCTCGATTCCCGACGGCTCGAGCCGCCAACGCCCCTCGTAGGGATGCCCCGCCCACGCCGGCATAGCCAGCCCCATCAATAGCACCCCGATCGCTCCGATCCAACCACCTGCCCGCATAGCGAACCTCTATCCTTATTGAGATAATACTACGACCTTCTACCCGATCTCTAGATTGCTTCCCCTAACGCATCTTTTATGGCTGAAGCAGTCAACCTTGGCTCCCGCTTCCAATTTCCTCAATTACCTAATCTTCGTCCCAACCATATTCTTTGCAGAGAGCTTTGACCTCATCGTCACTGAGTTCTTCAATATGGTCAGCCTCGATGCTTCCATCGGCCGCATGGTAACGTTCGCCCACGCCATCTTCAACGTTCAACGCAATTACTTCTCCCTTTGTAGCGTGCTGAGCATAAATTGCCAATACCTCTGAGCTTGCCCCAAAGCAGGAATAGGGCATTGAGCCTCTCTTATCAATTTCTAGCTCTTTTCCTTTCCAAACAAAATCCTCTTTTCTCAGCAGGTTGTCTTCCTCTTCCTCGTAACCTTCCTCATATAATTGCTTCTGGGCGGCCTCTGCAGCTGCTTGGTCATTGAACTCTAAATGCCCACGGAACCAGTACTCCATGCTCATTGGAAACTCCTTCTGTTATTGACTTTAAAGCTTCAAATCCCCACACCCTGAGCTCAACTCATCACTTCAACATTCGGCTTGATTCAATTGAGGGTAACGCCTTAATAACCGGCGACAGAAACGGAGTAAAGCGTGGAGCAAACCATCCAGCGCCGCTTACGGCGTCCCATAGAGGGCCAAACAGAGAGCCGGAGCAATCTTGAGCAATTTGTTATGTTTTCTGCCCCGTGATCGCTTGTTTTGTTGATTGTTTGACATAAACAGCGCTGCCTACCGAAACACTCTCTTTATTGACACCCGTCAAATTTAATATTCACCCACCTACCTAATGATGAAGAATCGAATGAAGGAGCGAACACCAGTTTCAACGGCTCCACCGCCGCGTAGGCAGCGATGGTTGCCGATTGCACTCACACCATATCCTTCTTTTGGGCGATTTTTATAATATCTGGATTGGCTTGCTCGAGCATCTGTGCAAACTGGTCCTCGGTGATCATCACTTCCACGCCACCGCGCGCCAGCTCCTAATGGCTGGGCAGCACTGAGCCGTTTGCAGCGGCGAAGCCGCGCAATTCGAGGTATACGTCGCGGGTGCTGCTGCCCTCGATGGAGGAGACGGCAACACCGAGCTGGTTGAGGGTATCGGAGACAGCCATAGGGTTAATCCTTTCACCGTCGTTAGTCATGTGAGGTTGTGCAACAGCACGCTGGGATAAGATTTCATCCAGTCCACCATGGAGTGTCCTTGACTGCATAGTCAAGGTCAAAGGTAGTGCCCCATACATGGTGAAATTACCCCGGGGGGCACTTGTCGGTTCGAGATCACCACTGGCGTTGAAGCACTGCCAAGGGGAGTTCTATTCTGTTGAAAAGGCCATGGCAGACCGCTCACTACTAGCGGCGGAGAATTCCCTGGGGGTACCAGGAAGCTCTCAGTAGAAAAGCGCCAGAGCCTCCACTCCAATTCAAGGCCGCCACACCCCCCCGGGCAACGGCAGACCGAGGCCGTATTCGAACAGGCCCCACAGGCCGACCCCCAACCCCAAACCATAGGCGAAAGCCCGGGGCCAAGACTCCCCCAACAGCCGCGCCAAAACCGTCACGGCCGCGGCCACCGCCGGCACAAAGCCCACGGTCTCCAGGAGGACCACCAAAGCCAGCAACGTGCCCAGGGCGATGATTTGGCGCACCCACACCCACCCTTTCGGCCAGGGGGCGTCGGGCGCCGGTCGCAGCAGCAGGTACAGCGCCAACACCCCCAGGGGCACCGCCACCAAACGGGGAAAGGCCACCGGCCCCAACGGATCGGCAAACCCGGCCCGGTACTCCCCGGCCAACAGGCCATACCCCAGGGCGAAGGCCAGCAGACAGGCCCCGGCGATGCGGTCGGCCACGGCGGTCAGGGAATGATGCCCACTTCCCGGGAGATGGCGGCCATCTGGTCGATGGAGGTCCGCACAAAGGCCTCGAACTCCGCCCCGCCCCGCCACAGGGGCACCAGGCCATTGGCCCGGGCCGTGGTTCGCCACTCCTCGGAGTCGAACAACGCCTTCAGCTGGGACACCAGGGCCTGGTAGGCGGCATCACTCACCTCGCCGCCAGTGTAGAATCCCCGCCAGTTGTAGCCGCTCACGGCAAAACCCTGCTCGGTGGCCGTGGGTAGCTGGGTAAAGGGCTCGGGCAGGCGATCATCGCTCATCACCGCCAGGACCCGCACATCCCCCGAGTCGATGAACCCGCTGATTTCGCCCAGGTCGGTGGCCACCACATCCACGTGGCCCCCCATCATCTGGGTCACCGCCGGCCCACCGCCGTCGTACTGAACCCAGCGGATGCGACGCAAATCATCCCCGGCCATGCCGGCCGCCTGGGCGATGAGCAAAAGGCGAATGTGGTCCCAGCCACCGACGCCGCTAGAACCGGCGGTGACCACCGCCGTGGGGTCCTTTTTCAGGGCGTCCACCAGCATGGATAGGCTCTCAAAGGGGCTGCGCTCGTCCACTAAGATCACCCCGACATCGGTGCCCACCATGGCCACCCAGCGCATCAGGTCGGGTCCCCCGGGGTACTTGCCCTGGGCGATTTGGGTGGTGCCCACGGTGCTGGTGGCGACGATGAGGTCTTGTTCGGCGGCCCGCTTGCTGGCCACGGTGCTGTAGGCCACGGCCCCCACACCCCCGGGCATGTTGATCACCCGCAATGGATTGGGGATCAACTCCAGTTCGTACAACAGCCTCCCCACGGCCCGACAGGTGAAGTCCCAGCCGCCGCCGGGGTCGGCGGGGGCGATGCACTCGGTCTGGGCCACGGCGGGCGGGGGGGTCACCAGTCCCAGGGCCCAGCAGGCGGCCATGAGGACGGGGGCGACGGTCTTGGCGACGCTTTTCAAGGCGGATCTCCTCGTACTTTGGTAGCTGGATGGCGGATGGGGTTACCCCCTGGACCATCGATCTGTTGCCAAGGGCCCGGGGGCGGCCAGACCCGAGGTGTTTAAAGTGTATACCAGAGGATCCTCCCGTCGAGTGTTGGCGCCCCCCTTGAGGTCGGGGAAGGCGCTATCATGGCTAGACCTCTTCATCGGCCGACGACAGGAGTTCTCCATGGTGTCACCCCGTCCCTTTCGCGTGCTGGGCATCCAACAGATCGCCGTGGGTGCCCTCGACAAACAACCCCTGCGCCAGCTGTGGCTGGAACTGCTGGGGTTGACCAAAGTCGGCGAGTTTCAAAGCGAACGAGAAAACGTCGACGAGGACATCACCGCCGTGGGGGCGGGGCCCCTGCGCGTCGAGGTGGACCTCATGGCGCCCCTGAACCCCGAGGGCAAACCCAAGGTCCACGATCCCGCCCTCAATCACCTGGGCCTTTGGGTCGACGATCTCCCAGGGGCGGTGGCCTGGCTCGGCGAACGCGGCGTGCGGTTTACCCCCGGGGGCATCCGCAAGGGGGCCGCGGGCTACGACATTTGCTTTATCCATCCCAAGGGCGACGCCACCGCTCCCATCGGGGGTGCCGGGGTGTTGATCGAATTGGTGCAAGCCCCACCTGAGGTGGTCGAAGCCTTCGCCAACCTGGCCGCGACTCCATCATGAGGGACAGCCATCCAACACCCTCCGCGTCGGACACCACCCCCGCCCCAGCGCCCTTGACAGGGGAGGCCGCACGCCGTGCCATCGCGCGCTTTGTGGGGTTTTTCGCCGAGCTCACCGAAGAGCGCGTTCGGGCCCAAGCCCGAGACGTCTATGCCCCCGACGCCCACTTCGACGACACCTTGAAGATCCTCAAGGGCGCCCAGGCCATCGAAGAGGACTTTGTCAAGTCCGCCCGCAAAACTCAACAACTGCGGGTGGCCATGGACGACATCGCCACCCATGGCGAGAACTACTACTTTCGCTGGACCATGACCATGGCCGTCAAGGGCCTCAAGGGGGGCAAGCCGTTGCTGTCCCAGGGCATCAGCCATATCCGCTTCGACCGGCAGGGTCGGGTGGTCTACCACCGGGACTACTGGGACGCCGCCGGCAATCTGTTTGAACATTTTCCCCTGGTGGGGGCCTTGCTGCGGTCCATCAGAAAAAGGCTGTGACCCCTCGGGACACCCAGGGGTCAATTTGGGAACCACGACACCCCAAAATCCCCAGGTAAGACACGTTGTTTAGTCGCCCTAGTGCCCTTGGTCGGCGGGACGGTAGTGGCCATCATAACGTCAATAGGCATCTTTATCCGGGGTCCAACGCCCTTGGCCCCAGCGATTCCCAGGGGGTATTCTCCATGACCTTGACGTTGACCATCATCGAACAACCCCGGGGAGCCGTCCAATCCCAGGCCGGCCATGTGGTTCGCCGCGGCGGGACCATCGTCGGCCGCTCGACCGCCTGCGACTGGATTTTGGCCGACCCCAAGCGCTCCCTGTCCCGACGCCACTGTCTGATCGAACGCCGCCCCGAGGGCTTTTGCCTGTTGGACCTCAGCGCCAACGGGGTCTTTGTCAACGATGCCGCGCAACCCTTGGGACCCGAGGGGGTTCACCGCTTGGCCGATGGCGACGAACTGCGCCTGGGGGAATACAGACTGGCGGTGCGCTGTGTCACGGCGCTGCTGCCCGGACCCGA
>JBHJHK010000248.1:0-16314 GCA_050330975.1 Candidatus Competibacterales bacterium
CCCCCCCGGCCCCCCCCGGCGCCGGGGGCCCGCCGCCCGCGCCGCCGCCCCCCCCGCGCCCCGCCCGCGCGCCCGGGATAGCGCGTGGACCCAAGGCTGTACTGCAAAGTTTAGCACTTCGCAAAATGGCGCCTAACAGGCTTTACCTGGGCTCCAGTTGGCATCGTCTTCGCTACTTGACTCAAATCAAAGTGGTGTCGTTCGGCGTCTAGCAATCGCGTCCAGTGCCCCATCGCCGAGGAGTGAGGGTACGCCGAGTTTTTTGGGGGGAGTGTTTATGATGGCTTCCATGATCTCTTCATCACTGAGCGTTGATAAGACAGTCGACTCGGCAACTTTTACTGAATTCCTGAGGACGCCACCATGAATATCGCCAACAGCACCAGTTTCCAGTCCCCCACGGCTTCGGCTTCCCATCAAGCTACTATGCAGGAGGTCTATGGTAAAAATCAATTCGAAGCGGCTTTGGGTACTCACACCCATATCGACGCCACTCCCACCAATAGTGCTATTGTCACGGGCGGCTGGCAGGCCAACACCATGGATCAACTCGCCCTCATCAGCGAGTCGCAGCCCGATAAAATCCACGGTACGGTCTTTCACAAAGAACTGGTCGCCGTCCACGAAAGCCTCACCCGCAACGAATATGGCCTGGCCGATCCCCACTATATCAATGACCTCACCCGGCGCATCGGCAAGGGCGAAATCTCCTTCGACCAGGCCCGGGAGATCATGTGGGCCGATTACCAAGCCGCGGGAATCACCAATCCCCTGCCCACCCCCGAAGAGCTCCGGGAGTTACAGCAAAACGGTGGCGGCTGGCTCAGACTCAATCTCGACCGAGACGATAGGTACCCCGACCATGGGACCATCGATCTCGACGAGATTCGTCGCGACACCGAAAATGGCCTCAATCAACCCTGGCGCGCCTTGCCCTCGAATTCGGCAGCAGCGCCTGGGGTAGTGACAGAAGAGCTGGGCACTGCCGTGCCCCCTGGCCCTTCGGCTCAAAGCTCGGTGGAGCAAATGACGACCAGGATGCTGGAGGAAATCGTAACGACCATGGTGGAAAATTTATACTCCCAATACCTCGGCTTTGAGCCCGACCGGAATGGCATGGAATTCTGGGTGAACGTCGGGCTTGAACACGGTATTGGGGCACTGCTCGAAGCCTTTTCGGAGACCGCTGCCGCGCAGACATCGGCTTGAGGGCGCTGGAGGCACTGGGCATTTGCCCATCCGCGGGGTCGCAACCCGCCCCACCGACAGATTGCGGTGGGGCGGGCGCTGCCAGGTGGTCCACCACTGGCAACTATTTCACCTGGGCGATCCAGTCCTTGAGGTTGTAGTAGTTGCTGATGCGCAAAATTTTGCCGTTTTCAACCTCAAAGAAAGCACCGGCGGGCAATCTGTAGGTTTGACCCTTGGCCTCGGGTAGCCCTGCATCGGTGGCCAAATATTCGCCATTGACCATAAATTCGGCGGCGATCCGGCGGCCATCGGCACTGCTCATCAGCGTGATATCCGTCAGCTGTTCGCGATAGCAGCGGTTCATGTGCTGCATAAATTCGGCAAATGCTCTACGACCCACCTCGCGCTTGCCTTGGTTGATGTCATGTGCCACATTCTCGTCCAACAAACTCAAAAACGTCTCCATCTCTCCTCGATTGAAAGCCCTGTAGTAATTCTCAACCAACGCCTCAGCTTCTGCTCTGCTGCCCACGGCACAGACCCTCAAGTTGTCAAGCGCACCTGAAAACCCGGGGCGTTCTTGGGGTTGTTGGGATTGGTGAATACCGTGCGATCGTTCTTGAGGACGACCACCTCAAAGAAGGGCCTAAAGCGCTCCTCGCTGATGCCAAAGCTCCTCAGTATCTTGTCGAAGATCACCTGTTCGCTGGGGTCGGCCTCGCCATCGGCGAGGGAAACGTCGACGAGGTTGATCAAGATACACATCTTCTGGGCGTCGGTGAGCAGCGGCGTCGCCTCGGCCAAAAACTGCTCCACGCTATGGCCCTTGGCGTATTTGATGGAGGCGTCTAGAAGCGCCTTGTTTTGGGCCCCCACGCCGATGACGTTGCCCTGTTTCTCCCCGCCGAGGACGGTCAACAGCACGCCGATTTCTTCGTTTTCAAAAGCGCCATCGGCAGCCATGATGTAGTACAACGAAACCACAAAAGCCATGTGCGGGGTCATGGTGGCGCCCGCATCACTTTTAAACATGTCAAAAAGACCCATGATCCGTTCCTCTTCGCTTGAGTGTGTCGTCGGGCAAAGGAGCGACCAAGTGGCATGTGGCTACACCCAGCACTCCGCCCCGGCCAAGCCACAGTACCCGTCTTGCCCTAAACTCGCCAGCGTCGGCCACCCAGTCCCCCAGGAGGTTCGCGACTATCCCTGGAAGCCAACCCTGGGGGTTGGGGGTATGGTCCACGGTTTGGTCTCGATCGTCGACAGGACCGGGGGAAACGTCGAACATCTTTGAGCATCCCATTGTCTTAAGAAAACTGTGGGCAACGGGACCCGGGCCCCGGTCCTACACCGCCAACCCACCCCCTCTGGCTTCAATTGCCCTCGAGCCATTCCACGGGCACCTCGCCCTTGTCCTAGAGGATTTCCTCCATGAGTCAACTCCAGGGCCTGACGGCCGTGGTCACCGGTTCCACCAGCGGTATTGGCCTGGCCATCGCCGAACGGTTGGTGGCCGATGGCTGTAACCTGGTCCTCAACGGCTTCGGCGACGCCGACGAGATCGAGCGCCAGCGCGGCCGTTTGGAGCAAAGCGCCAGCGGCCGGGTGATCTACCACGGCGCCGATATCGCCGAACCCGACCAAGTGGCCGACATGGTGGCCATCGCCGAGGAGACCTTCGGCGGGCTCGACGTACTGGTCAACAACGCCGGCATCCAGTTCACCGCCAACGTCGAGGAATTTCCCGTCGAAAAGTGGCAGGCGATTTTGTCCATCAACCTCTCCGGGGCCTTCTACGCCATCCGCGCGGCATTGCCGGGGATGAAACAGCGCAACTTCGGCCGCATCGTCAATGTCGCCTCGGCCCACGGCCTGGTGGCCTCCCCCCAAAAGGCCGCCTACGTGGCCGCCAAACACGGCTTGGTGGGCCTCACCAAGGTGGTGGCCCTGGAGACGGCGCCTTTGGATATCACCTGCAACGCCCTGTGCCCCGGTTGGGTGGAGACGCCCTTGGTCCAAGGGCAAATCCAAAGGCGCGCCGAGGCCAACGGCAGCGACTACGGCGACGAGGCCAAGGCCCTGGTGCGGGAGAAGCAACCCAACGAACGCTTTATCACCGCCCCCCAACTGGCGGAATTCGTCGCGTTTTTGAGCCGCCGGGAGGTCAACACCATGACGGGTACGGCGTTGGCGGTGGACGGGGGCTGGACGGCCCAGTGACCCCGAAGAAAATCAATTTGGCCCTCCAGGGCGGCGGGGCCCACGGCGCCTACACCTGGGGGGTTCTAGACCGGGTGCTGGAAGACGAGCGCCTGGTCATCGAGGGCATCTCCGGCACCAGCGCCGGGGCCATGAACGCCGCGGTGTTGGTCCAAGGTTACATGCGAGATGGCAATGCCGGAGCCCGGCGGGCCCTGGAGGATTTCTGGCACCGCATCGCCGCCTCTGCCCGCTTCACCCCATTTCGCACCAACCCCCTGGCCAAATGGCTGTGGAACCACCCCTGGAACCTCGACCGCTCCCCGAGCTACCGGGTCATGGACGCCCTGGCGCGGTTGGTGTCCCCGTACTTCAGCAATCCCCTGGACCACAACCCCTTGCAACGCATCCTCGAACAGGTGCTGGATATCGCCACGGTCAACAGCTGTAGCCGCATTCAGCTATTTGTCACCGCCACCCGGGTGCGGGACGGCCGGGCCCGGGTGTTCCAGTGCCACGAAATCGGCATCGACGCGTTGCTCGCCTCGGCGTGCCTGCCCCAGCTGTTCCAAGCCGTCGTCATCGACGGCGAGGCCTACTGGGACGGGGGTTTTATGGGTAACCCAGCCATCTGGCCCTTGATCTACGGCTGCCGCTCCCCGGACGTCATGCTGGTGCAGATCAACCCCATGGAGCGGGACGAGATCCCCGTGGAGGCCGCGGAGATCATCAACCGCGTCAATGAAATCACCTTTAACGCCAGTCTACTGGCGGAGATGCGAGCCATCGAGTTCGTCTCCCGCTTGATCCAACGGGGCAAGCTGGAACCCAGCGATGGCTACAAACAAATGCGCGTCCACTTGGTGGAGCGCCCGGCGGAGATGATCGCCCTCAACGCATCCAGCAAGCTCAACGTCGACTGGGACTTCTTGGTGTATCTGAAAAATCTGGGGCGCCGGGCGGCGGATGACTGGCTGGCGGCCAACTACGACCATTTGGGCCAAGAGGGCTGCAATATCCAGCACACCTTCTTGGAAACCCACCAAGTACCTGGGCCCGCTCCAAGACCATCCACCAGCAACGTGATTTCCTTCCCCGGTTGACCGATCCCCTGCAGCGGCTGCCCCGCCTCCAAAACCGAGGCCAAGGCGTACACTTTTGTTTAGCGGCTGCGTCGAGCGGCCCGCTGTGTTTATCCCCCAACCCCCCTTTGCCATTGAGGTACCCATGATCCACGTCGTCCGTGCCCCTGCCCTGGGGGCAGTTCTGGGACTCGCCACGGTAGCGGCTCTGGCCGCCGATGATACTCCCGACCCCCGCGACTGGCCCGCCGTCGAGGCCGCCGCCCGGGATCAGCGGGTCCATTGGTACGCCTGGGGCGGTGAACCCCGGGTCAACGACTACATCGACTGGGTGGGCGAACAGGTCCAAACCCGCTTTGGGGTAGAGCTCGTCCACGTCAAACTCGACGACACCGCTGCCGCCGTGAGTCGGGTGTTGGCGGAAAAAGCCGCCGGTCAAGGCCGCGCTGGCTCCGTCGACCTCATCTGGATCAACGGCGAGAACTTCGCCGCCATGAAGGACAACGACCTTTTGTTCGGCCCGTGGGCCGAGGATTTGCCCCACTGGCAGTATGTGGATGTCGCCGGCAAGCCCACGGTGCAGCTGGATTTCACCGTGCCCACCGACGGTTTGGAGTCCCCCTGGGGGATGGCCCAGTTGGTGTTTCTCTACGACCGGCAATACGTGGCCGAGCCCCCGACCAACCTGGGAGACCTCAAGGCCTGGGCCGCCGCCAACCCAGGTCGATTCACCTACCCCGAGCCCCCGGATTTTTTGGGCTCGACCTTCCTCAAACAAGCCCTCTACGGCCTCCTCGACGATCCCAGTCGGCTGACGGCGCCGGTGGACCAGGCGACCTTTGCCACCCTGACCGAACCCCTGTGGGCCTACCTCGATGACCTCCATCCCCACCTGTGGCGGCGGGGGCTGGCCTTTCCCCAGAACTCCAGCAACCTGCGGCTGTTGCTGGGGGATGGGGAGATCGACATCGCCATGACCTTCAACCCCGCCGAGGCCTCGGCGGCCATCGAGAGCGGTGAACTCCCCCCCTCGGTGCGCACTTACATCCTCGACGGCGGCACCATCGGCAACACCCACTTCGTCGCCATCCCCTTCAACGCCGCGGCCAAAGCCGGCGCCCTGGTGGTGGCCAATTTTCTCCTGAGCCCCGAGGCCCAGGCCCACAAGCAGGATCCGGCCGTGTGGGGGGATTTCACGGTCCTCGACGTCGCTGAGCTCCCGCCAAAGGCCAAGGAGCGCTTTGCGGCCCTGGAACTGGGGGTGGCCACCCTGTCCCCGACGGAGCTGGGTCAAAGCCTCCCAGAACCCCACCCCAGTTGGATGGTCCTCGCCGAGGAGGCCTGGCGCCAGCGCTACGCCGCCGGACGCTAGGGATTGTCGTCGATGACCCGGCTGTTGGGGCTGGCGCCACCGCTGACCCTGTTGTTGTTGCTGGGACCGGTGGCAGCGGGATTGGTGGGTACCCTGGGGCCGGCCCTGGGCTATTTGCCGGTGCTGGGGGGCGAGACCTTGAGTACAGCCCCCCTAGAGGCCCTGATGGCCACCCCGGGGTTGGCCACCATGGTGGCCTTGACCCTGGTGGCCAGCGTCGGCGGCGGGGTGTTGGCCCTGCTGTTGGTGGTGGCCTTTGCCGCCGCCTGGCACGGCACCCGGCCCTTTCGCCTCATGACCCGGGCCCTGTCGCCCCTGCTGGCCGTGCCCCACGCCGCCGCCGCCCTGGGGTTTGCCTTTCTCATCGCCCCCTCGGGCCTACTGGCCCGGCTGTTTTCCCCCTGGGCCACGGGCTGGGAGCGCCCCCCCGACTGGCTCATCGTCCACGACACCCAGGGGTTGACCTTGATGGCGTTTTTGGCCCTCAAGGAGATGCCGTTTTTGTTCTTGATGTTGCTGTCCGCCCTGGCCCAGGTGGACAGTCAGCGGACCATGGCCGTGGCCAGGACCTTGGGCTACGGCCAGATGAGCGCCTGGCTCAAGGGGGTGTGGCCCCAGGTGTGGCCCCAGCTGCGGCTGCCGTTTTACGCCGTGCTGGCCTACGGGGCCTCGGCGGTGGATGTGGCCACCTTGCTGGGTCCCACCACTCCCCCACCGTTGGCGGTGCAGATCGTCCGCTGGACCTATGAACCCGATTTGGACTACCGGTTTGTGGCCGCCGCTGGCTCTCTACTGCTGCTGGGGATCATCGTGCTCATCCTGGGGACGGCCTGGGGCGTGGAGCGACTGTTGGCCGTCCCCTTTCACCACTGGTGCCAAAACGGCGTCCGCGGGGCGAGGGATGGCACTTGGCGCCTGGCGGGTCTGGGGGGAGCGGCATTGGTGGCGGCGGGCATCCTCGGGGGTCTGGTGGTGCTGGGAGTGTGGTCCCTGGCCCGGCGCTGGCGCTTTCCCGACACTCTCCCAGCGGCCTGGTCCCTCCAGGCTTGGGAGCGGGCGGCGGCGGACCTGGCGGTACCGGTGGCCAACACCCTGGTGGTGGGCTTGACGGCGGTGGTGGTGGCGGTGTGCCTCACCGTGGCCTGTTTGGAGTACGAGAGCCTGCGGCGCCGCCCGGCCACCCGGGCCATGGTGCTGCTGTACGTCCCCCTCCTGGTGCCCCAGGTGAGCTTTCTATTCGGCCTCCAAGTGTGGATGCTGTGGTTGGGGCTGGCCCCCGATGCCACCGCCGTGGCCGTAGCCCATTTGGTCTATGTGCTGCCCTATGTGTTTTTGTCCCTGGCCGACCCCTGGCGGCGCTTCGACCCCCGCTACGCCACCACGGCCGCAGGCCTTGGGATCTCCCCCTGGCGGACGCTATTCGCCGTCAAGCTGCCCATGTTGAGTCGCTCGGTGGCCACGGCCACGGCCGTGGGTTTTGCCGTCAGCGTCGGCCAGTATTTGCCCACCTTGTTGATCGGCGCCGGGCGGGTGCCCACGGTGGCCACGGAGACCGTGGCCTTGGCCACGGGGGGCGATCGGCGCCTGGCCGCCGCCGCCGGCCTGGTCCAGGCCAGCCTGCCCGCCTTGGCTTTTGGTCTGGCCTTGGTGCTACCCGCCCTCTGGTTTCGCCAGCGCCGGGGGATGAAAGTCTCATGAATGCACCGACACCGACCCAGCCCACCATCGCCACCAGCCGAGGATTGTCCTTGGAGGGGGTCGAGGTGTATTTGGGCGACCAGTGCCTGGTTCAGGTGAGCACCCGGGTGGCCCCGGGGGAAGTGTTGACGGTCATGGGTCCCAGTGGCGTGGGCAAGTCCAGCCTGTTGGCCTACATCAACGGCACCTTGGCGGCCAGTTTCACCGCCAAAGGTCACATCGCCCTCAACGGCCGGACCATCCATCGGCTCCCCCCCCACAGGCGCCGGGTGGGGATGCTCTACCAAGACGATTTGCTGTTTCCCCACCTGTCGGTGGGGGGCAACTTGGCCTTTGGCCTGGGGGCCAAGGGCGGGCGGCGCTTCCGCCTGCGGCGCATCCACCGAGCCCTGGCCCAGGCGGGGCTGGAGGGCTTTGCCCAGCGGGATCCAGCGACCCTGTCGGGGGGCCAGCGGGCCCGGGTGGCGGTGCTGCGGGTGCTGCTCTCGGAACCCGAGGCCCTACTCCTCGACGAACCCTTTGGCAAGCTCGACGCCCACCTGCGCCAACAGTTTCGCCAATTTGTCTTCGACCAGGCCAGGCTGGCGGGGCTGCCCATGGTGTTGGTGACCCACGACGCCCAAGACGCCAGGGCTGCCGGGGGACCGGTGATCCACCTGGCGGCCAACGGCGAGCACGACCGGGTCGACAACGGGGGAGGAGATGGCCTCTGAACTGCCCTATCCCTCGGCGTCAGCTGTCCCCCAAGGCCCTCACCCGGCGGGCAATAGCCAATTGCGATAGTCCCCCAGCGCGGCCCGCCGCTCCAGGGCCTGGAGGCCTTTGACACAGCGCAAAATCCACCATACCAGGCTGGCGACGAGGATCAAATAGCCGATGAATACCACCATGAAGAGCACCCCGATCACGGTGTAGAGCAAACCCAGCCAAAAGGTACGGACTTGATAGGCGTAGTGGCTCCTGAGGGCTTCGGGCCCCACCCCCTGCTGGAGGTAGGCCCACACCAACCCCGCCAAGGTGGCAAAGGGAATCACTAGACCCACCAGGTAGAGGATGTAGATCCACTTGGCGGCAGACGCTTGGGAGGTATCAAAGGCAACGGCGGGCTTGTCGAGGTCGATCACGGCATTTCTCGCTCCTTTGGCTGGGCTTGCGGGGAGACTTCTTTCCGGGAGACTTGGGGGTGGACGGGGTCGCGGGTCCTCGGGGGTGGGGTACGGGACTGGGGAGTAGAGTGGCCAAAGTGGCGCAAGAACTCAAACACGGGGGGAGCGTCGCAAAAGGCCACGTTAAAGCGCAGCCAAGGGGACGGTTGGCGGTGGGGACGGAAGATCATCCCCGGCGCCAGCATGATATCTTCCTGGGCCGCCAAGCTTGCCACCTCGGCCACATCGTCCAAGTGGGGAAAGCGGGCCCACAGGAACGGGCCGTGTTCGGCTTGAGTGTAGAGGGTGAGACCACAGGACTCCAGGGCGACCATGGTCCGCTGGCGGGCCTCCTGGAGGCGTTGGCGCAGGCGGTGGAGGTGCTTTCGGTAGTTGCCGTCGCAGAGGATGTGGTGGACCAGACGCTCGTTGAACTCCGAACTGGTCACCCCGGTGAGGAGCTTGAGATCCACCAGATCCTGCATCAGCGACGACCGCCCAGCCATGTAGCCCAACCGCAGCTTGGCGGTGACGGTCTTGGCGAAGCTGTTGATGTAGATCACCCGCTGGAGCTGGTCCAGGGCCGCTAGGCGCGGGGTGGAGCGGGGGTGAAAATCCCCGTAGGCGTCGTCCTCGACGATGGCCAAATCAAAGGCCTCGGCCAGGCGCAGCACCCGGTGGGCACAGGCGTGGCTAATGCTGGTGCCCGTGGGGTTGTGGAGCACCGTGGTGGTAAAAAAGGCCTTGGGCCGGTGGGCCTCTAGGAGTTGCTCTAGGACCTGGGTATCGGGGCCCTCGGGGGTGCGGGGCACGCCGATGATCTCCACCCCCAGGCTTTGGAGATGGCCAAAGACGTGGAAGTAGCCGGGGTCGTCCACCAACACTCGGTCCCCTGGGCGCAACAGATAGCGGGCGATGAGGTCCATGGCGTGGCAGGCGCCGTGGGTGGTGACGATCTGGTCCAACTCCGCCCCCACCCCCAACTGCGTCAGGTGGCGCTGGACGTCCTGGCGCAGGGGGCGGTAGCCGCAGGCGTTGCCGTAGCCGTCCAACAATGCCCCGGCTCCCTGGCGGGCCAGGTGGCGCAAAGCCCTCTCCACGCTGGCGCTGTCGAGCCAGTCGGCCGGCAACCAACCACACCCCGGCAGGTGCTTCATGGCGTAGGCCTGGGTGGAATTGCGCACCAACCACAACACGTCCATGGCCGAGTCCAGCTGGCAGGCCGAAGCCTGGCGCTCCGGCGGTTGGCGCTGGCTGACGTAAAACCCCGACCCGCGCCGGGACTCGGCAAAGCCCGCCGCCACCAACCGATCATAGGCTTGGACCACGGTGAAGCGACTCACCCCGTGGTCCTTGGCGAACTGGCGAATGGAGGGCAACCGGGCCCCCGGCCGCAACACCCGCTCGTCGATTAACCGCTCCAAACCCCGGGTGATTTGGTCCACCAGGGGCTCGGTGGCGCAACTGTCTAGGCTCAGTTCCAAGGCTGTACCCCCTTTGCCACCAGTACAGTCAACAAGTCTACTGGGATAATTGTACCTGTATTGTCCAGTCGCTGACCGCTATTGTAACTCCACGGGGTCGCGGAGGCACCCCGCTGATGGCCCGGCCATCGCCCCGTCCCCAAGCCCCCGAGGAGGATTCGCCACCATGTCCCTACATCCCTTTACCAGCGCCAAAGACAGAGCTTTTGTTGCCCTTGGGGGGATCAACGCCATCCTCATCGGCCAAGTGGACCAGGTGGTGGGAACCCTCTGGCATTGGCACGAACTCGCCCGTCAGCGCCGCCAACTGCGGGCTCTAGACGATCGCCTCCTGGGGGATATGGGCCTCTCCCGGGCCGATGTGGAGCGGGAGGGCCGGCGCTGGTTTTGGCAGGAATAAAACCGCCCTCAAACCCCGGGTCCTGACACCCGGGGCTCGATGGCCTAGCGGGCGGGGCCGGCGTCGTTGATTTGGATGCTGATCAAGCCCTCGGGGCTGCCGCTGCCCACAAAGGCATGGGCGCAAAACGCCTCACCGACTTCCAGGGTGACCACCAAGGCCGAGTCGGTGTCTCGATTGACCTGGCGGACGTTGCTGATGATGAAGTCTTCGTCTTGGGCGCTGTTATCGCTGAAGTCGTCGTTGAAAAAGGCCTCATCGCTGTCTTGGACGTCGCCGGGGGCCACGGTCACTGGGGCGAAGAACAGCACTGGGTCGAGGGCGGGATCGTCAAAAGCCTCGGCCAGCACCACCACGTTGAGGGCCTCGCCACTGGGGCCTTGGATGATGGTACAGGCGGTAAACGCGAGATTCTGACCGGCAAACCCCACGGCGGAAATGTTGCCCAGGAACTGGGCCTGGGCGCTGGACACACCCAACAGCAAGGCCAAGCCCCCCAGGGTCTTAACGGCGACGGCAGATGAGATTGGACGACGAGACGAGTTGACCATGGCAAACCTCCCAGCATTGTTGTTGGAGCCATTGAAAGTTAGCACACCTGCCCCCGGGGAAAGCCGGAGCCAACCCCAGGGGTGGTTCTCAAGCACCGAGCCTTTGCCAGTCTCCCCCGCGACACGCGTCCTGTAAACCCTGACGGGAGTAAAGCGCCCGGTAGTGGCTGTCACGGGCCATGAGTTGGGCGTGGCTACCCCGCTCTTTGACGCCCTTGTCCACCACCACGATCACATCGGCGTGGCGCACCGTGGCCAAGCGGTGGGCGATGACAAAGCTCATGCGCCCCGCCAACACCGCCTGCAAACCCCGCTGGATCTGGGCCTCGGTGGCCAAATCCACCGATGAGGTGGCCTCGTCCAGCACCATGATCTGGGGGTCGGCGAGGATGGCCCTGGCAAAGGCGATGAGCTGCTTTTGCCCGGTGGAAAGCCGCACGCCCTCCTCCCCCACCACCGTGTCAAATCCCCGGGGCAAGGCCTCGATGAGGGCCAGCGCCCCGGCTTGCCTTGCCGCTGCCACCAGTGCCGCGTGGTCGGCCTCCAAGCGGCCGTAGCGGATATTGTCCGCCACGGTGCCGGCGAAGATGTGGGGCATTTGCAACACCATCCCCAACTGCCCCTGGTACCAGGCGAGGCTCCGCTGGCGATAGTCCACCCCGTCGAGCAAAATCCGTCCGGTCTCGGCGTTTGCGCCGGTCAAGGCGGTTGCGTACCACAGCCTCCCAGACGCTGCAGCGCACCGCTTCCGAGGCGTAGAGCACGCTGTACTTTCCAGCCGGATCACTGAATCGGCTTGGGGTAGGCGCTGCGCCAAGGGGCGTCTTGGCATGACTGGTTTTGATGATCCTGAACATTCGATCCAAGCGGATCGCCCGCAGCCGCGTGGCGATCCGTTCTGGATCATAGCCAGTGCTCACCCAAAGTCGCCTTGTGCATCTCCGAGCGCAGCGGCGACCACCTGTTCGACATCGCGCTCACGAAGCCGATCCAAGGGCTCATCCCCTTCCAGTGCCCGTAACGGCGTCGTCAGCCAGACCCAGGCTGCGTATCCGTCGGCAAAGAACGGTCGGATCTGTTCAAGACCCGCAAGCGGCCGACCGCGCTCATCCAATTGGGCGGCCGGGAAAACTAAGCCGCGCTTTGCGCCTTCCCATCCGATAATGCGGCCCTTCTTCAGCCAATCATGGATGGACTGGCGGGACTTAACGCCCGCTCGCTCTGCAACCTCATCGGACGACAGCAAATTCACTTCCCGGCTTTTGCGGGTATGGCTGCCCAGTCGGGCCTCGGCGGCAGCGTCGTCCAGGATGACGGGTTCCGCCCCGGCGATCACCTCTTCGCGCCCGCACTTGACGGAAGGCGCGCCCAGCGTGGTCGCCGTCGCCGCCAGCGCCGATGCCACCGCGACCGGATTGGACGCCAGCGCGGCCACCGCCTTTGCGCTAAGCTGAGCTGCCGCGTGGCGGACAGCATCGGCAAGCATATCAACATTTTCTGCTTTCGTATGGGTCATGGCTGCGCTCCTAAGTGTTCAGTGGTACGCGCACAATTTCGTCTATTTCGTCTATTTTGTCTATTTGTACTTTAGCGAGCGGAGCGTCGCTCCGCAGTAAGTAGTGATAAGTTTTTTGGCGTTTGATACCATGAGGAAAATCAATGGCTTAACATCTCATATCCTGCAAAATTTCTGCCTCGCCTTGGACCAAGCGCGCCCCCGCCAGCAGGGTGATCCCCACCTGGGCCAGGCACAAGACATCCCCCACTGCCCAATAGACTCCCAGACCCTCGATCATGGCCCGGCGTTTATCCCGATAGGTTTGGTTGTGGCCGGCGAACTTGGCCCGCTCGTAGTCCTGGCGGGCAAAGGCCCGCACCATCCGGATGCCGCTCAAGTTTTCCTGGAGCACGGCGGTGAGCTTGCCCTCGGCCTCGTCACTGGCCAAAAACAGCGGCCTCAGACGACGGTGAAACAGCCAGGCGAAGCCGCCGATGGCGGGCAGCAGCAGCACAGAAGCGGCGGCAAGGGCGGGATCGAGCCAAAACAACAGCGGAATCACCAGGACCACGAGGGCCCCGGTGCGGCCGATTTCCACCACCTGCTGGACCAGAAACTGCTGCACGGTGTCCACGTCGGAGGTGCAGCGCTGGACCAAATCCCCCCGCTCGTAGCCGTCCAAGGTCACCAGGGGCAAGCGCTCCAAACGCCCGTAGAGGCGATTGCGCAGCTTTTGGATCAGTCGTTGGGCGGCCACGGCTGCCAGGCGATCCCGCAGGTATTGGAACACCCCGGCCACACCTGTGAACAACACCGTGTAACCCGCCGCCCACACCAAAGGCCACCAGCCACTGGCCGTGGGCAATAGATAGTCCAGGGGCGGACGCGGGGCGAAGGCACCCCCGGCGACGATGCCGTCGATGGCGTAGGCGGCGAACAGCGGCACGGCAAAGGTGGCCGCCGTTGCCGCCGCCATGGTCAGGATGGCGGCGCCGTAGCGGCGGCGCTCCTCGGCCAACAGAGATTTGAACGACGTCAGAAGCTGTTTTAAAAATCGTACGTTCGCTCCACAACCCACCGTTGAGGCTCAGGTTGGAAGCCGCCTGGCTATCGCAGCACACCGCCGAGGGGTCGGGTTCACGACCCTGGCGCTCGCGCTCCAAACGGCGTCAGCTGTCATGGCCTGATGCCACGTGCCATCCTCACGGTAGCGTCGAAAATAGCCCTACACCGTGGACCAAGGGCCGAATGCGTTGGGAAGCCGCCGCCACGCACAGCCCGCTGTCACGATGTACAGGATGCCGTTGATCATCCGTCGTCGATCCGCCGAGGGGCGGCCTCGCCCGCCTTGGGGTCGTGGAGGCGGGAGTAACGGCTCCAACAATGCCCATGGGCGATCGGTGAGGTCCGTGTCATAATGAGTGGGCGTGGCCATCGGGGTCTGCGGTTGATTGGGGTGAGAGCCGTTGATGGGACCCCATGAGCCACGCCCTGGCAAGTCCCCCTGTTATTTGATGACAAAAACTCCCGCCGCTTTGTTGCTACACGGTTTTTAAAACAGCTTCTTATGAATCATTTGCTTTTCTGAGTATTTTGGGGCCTGCTCGATGCCCAGGCCATCAACCTGCAAATCGATGACTTTTAAACAAAGAGATTCAAATGAAGTTCATTTCTCAACTACTACTCGCTTTTGCCTTGTGCATCGGTACTATTACCACCCCCGCACTTGCAGGAGATACAGATCCTCTATTCGTCAATCTAACAAGCGACGACCCACACCGCGCCAACATGGCAATTACTTTTGGAGGAAACCAGCATGAGCGGGGGCATCCGCTGACCGTTTTCCTCAACGACAAGGGAATTTTTATTGGCTCCAAGGCGAATGCCGACAAGTTCTCTGAACATCAAAAGAAACTCAGCGAACTTATGAGCAAAGGTGCAACTGTCTTGATTTGCCCTATGTGCATGAAGCACTACGGCGTTACAGAAGCTGATTTACTGCCGGGTCTGAAGTTTGGAAATTCATGAGCTGACGGGTGGCGCACTGTTCAAAGATAACACTAAGACACTTACATGGTAACAACAGTCTAACACTGCGTTCCAGGGGACGCGCCAAAAGCGGCGCGCCCCTGAGCTTGGTCGTTAGCTGTAGAAAGAGTCAGGTGAAAAATCTTGATATGACTGAATCTGTATACATTGAATCATCTGTAATTAGCTACTTCACAGCGCGGCAGAGCCGTGATGTTGTGATTACTGCTCGTCAAGCGATAACGGAAAGTTGGTGGGAAGATCACAAATGCAAGTACGAGGCGTTCATTTCCGGCTTGGTGATTCAGGAAATATCGAGAGGAGACGAAGGTTCGGCTCAAAAAAGATTGAAGGCCGTAGAGGGTATTCCACTGCTCGGAACTTCCGAAGAGGCGTTAGAGCTCGCGGAAGATCTCTTGGCTCAGGGCGCAGTACCTTCAAACAGTGAGGAAGATGCACTCCATATAGGTATTGCGGCTGCCGCTGGTGTGAATTTTCTTCTTACTTGGAATTTCAAACACATAAATAACGCGCACACAAAGGTACTAATTACATCCGTGATTGAAGCACATGGTTTTGTATGTCCAATTTTATGTTCCCCAGAAGAATTAGGAGCGGAGATATGAGAGAGGATCCTATTATTGCAGAAATTCGCCGCTATCGTATGGAGCACGCTGAAAAATACGGGCACGATCTAAAGCGAATCCACGAGGCACTAAAAGAGTTCGAATCGAAATCGGGCCGCAAAATTGTCTATCGTAAACCACGTTTGTTGTTGCCCAAAACAGGCAGCTAACAAAAAAATTAACGCAGACCCATTTACGCAACGTACTTTTTGCGCTCCGCGCAAGCGCGGATTGTTCTGCAAAAAACCCCCTGCGTAAATGGGCTGATCATGTTAAGCGTTGGGCTACAAAAAAATATGGACTAACAATGAAAACTATTGCATTAAAATACTTAAGAGCTCATCCGAAAACCTCGGCTTGCCGAAAAGCGATCAGGGCAGCAGCACAATTTAAAAAAGCAAGATAATTTTTTGCCTTGCGTTCCCAGCGAATAAAGACGCGATGAAAACGATTCATCCAACTGTGGCTTCGCTCCACCGCCCAACGCCGCTTGGGCTCACCATAGCCTGGCAGGAAAACACGATGCCCCCGGCGATTGAGGCGAGCACGTAGTGCCTTAGAAGCTGTTTTAAAAATCGTGTCGAGATAATCGTCGGAGTAAAAGGCGGATGATCGATAGTTCGATCATGGCCTGACTATTCTCAGGACACACCTCACACTCTTTAGAGCGACGTCGGTCATTTAGCAACCAAGCCACCGTTCGCTCCACAACCCACCGTTGAGGCTCAGGTTGGAAGCCGCTCCTTGCTCGAGGGGCCGCCACCTCCACGACGATCGGCGCGTGGGGGTTCAACACGCGAGCGATCACTTGGCTTAGAGAGTGACTTCGATAGCCCTGATCCACAAACACCCGGCGTACGCGCGACCCATCACCCGACAACCACCCCAAGAGCAACAATGCCACCAAGCCCACCCGATCAGCCACCGAGGCGGCGGTGACCACCACCGCGATCAACAACCCCTGGGTATCGGTCATCACATGGCGTTTGCGCCCCTTCACCTTTTTACCCCCGTCAAAGCCCACCTCAGCCCCTTGGGTG
>JBHJHK010000249.1:0-21474 GCA_050330975.1 Candidatus Competibacterales bacterium
ACCCTTCCTCTTCCTAACCTTTTTGGCCTGGCGGCCATGGCGAGGTGGAACCACCCGATCCCTTCCCGAACTCGGAAGTGAAACGCCTCTGCGCCGATGATAGTGTGGGGACTCCCCATGTGAAAGTAGGGCACCGCCAGGTTTTTCACTACAAAACTAAAAGGAGCACGATTAATTCGTGCTCCTTTTCTTTGTTTAATCACCGTCTGCAAGCAAGGCTTCTACAAAGGCCTCGGCGTCAAACACTTGTAAATCTTCTAGACCTTCACCGACGCCGATAAAGCGCAAAGGCAGCTGCAATTTCTTGGATAGCGCAAATACAATACCACCTTTGGCCGTGCCATCTAATTTGGTAAGTATAAGACCAGAAAGACCAACGGCACGATGAAATTCAATGGCTTGATTAAGGGCATTTTGACCTGTAGTAGCATCGAGAACTAGTAGTACTTCATGGGGGGCACTAACCTCGAGCTTTTTTATCACACGGCTTATTTTTTTGAGTTCTTCCATTAAATTGGATTTGGTGTGGAGTCGCCCCGCAGTATCGGCGATGAAAATATCAATGCCACGGGATTGAGCAGCTTGATAACCGTCGTAGATAACTGATGCTGCATCGGCTCCAATACCCTGAGACACGAGAGGTGAGTCGGTGCGCTCGCTCCAAGTGCGCAATTGTTCAACTGCGGCGGCACGAAACGTATCACCAGCGGCCAGCAGCACAGATCGTCCTTGCTGACGATAATGATGAGTCAGTTTTCCAATAGTCGTAGTCTTGCCAACTCCGTTAATGCCCACCACTAAAATAGCGAAGGGATGGCGGTCATCAACGGGGATAACCTGCTGGTATGGTTTGAGTAAAGCAGTCATTTCATCTTTTAAGATATCGAGGGATGTCGTGGTGTGTTTTGCATCACCTCGAGCAACCCTCTGGGAAAGCTTACTCAATATTTCTTCAGTGGCTTCTATACCAACATCAGCCATTAATAGGCGAGTTTCTAGTTCTTCAAGTACTTCTTCATCTAGCGTTTGTTTGCCAAGTAATGACGACAGTCCACCGAGCAACCCAGTGCGCGTTTTAGATAGTTGATTTTTAAGTCGACTAAAAAGGTTAGGCTTTTTCACCATATTCATCCATTCTTGTTCATAACAGTATGTCGACAAAACATAAGAAGACTCATTTGTCCAACGAAGTTCGACTCATCGCCGGCAAGTGGCGGCGGCGGAAGTTGACTTTTCCCAATTTGGTCGATTTGAGGCCTTCATCAGATCGAGTTCGAGAGACGTTATTCAATTGGCTGCAAGATGTAATACCCGAGTCTAAGTGTTTGGATCTGTTCGCGGGTAGTGGTGCCTTGGGTCTGGAGACGCTATCTCGTGGAGCCGAACATGTGACCTTTGTCGACAAACACCCTCAAGTGATACAGGCTCTAAAAAATAATATTCATCTTCTCGGTGCAAAAAATGTCGAAGTGTATTGTGAAGATGCTTTTCAATGGCTAGCGAGATGTCGGCATTGCTACGACATTGTTTTTGTAGACCCGCCCTTCAGACAAAATTTCGTCTTTGAAGTTTTGAACCAACTGGCTGAACATCAGTATATTCTATCACCCCATTGTTGGATTTACGTCGAGACAGATATCAAGATGCCTCTGGCCACACCTGGCAACCTGAGTCTCGTCAAACAAGGACACACCACCCAGGTCACCTATCAACTATTTAATAAAACATGAATTTACAATCAGCTGATGGTGTTGACATAGAGTCTACTTTATCATACATCGACCACTAGACAGCACCACATCAAAGACGACTCTCGGCGAGCTTCGTCGATGACCAGGGGTACAGAGGTTCATGACGAATATCCGGGTGGCAACGTTTGTGTATCTCGGTTTGCTGAGCGTGGGTTTGAGCGCTACTTGGGCAACCCCTGCCCTTGGCCAAGAACTGGGGCTTTGTCCTCCCGACCCCTTGGGTGTCTTTCTCAATACGACCCCGTCTACCTCCCAAGACGATGAAACAGTCCGCTTCACCGCTGAGGTCGGTACGGCTACCCCGGAATTGACCCAGCTAGAGGGAGAGGTTGTGGTAGAACAAGGAAAGCAAAGTCTGCGGGCCGACGCCGCCCAATACGACCGCAACAAGGAGACTATCCAGGCTCGCGGATCTGTAATCTACAGCGATGACGATCTAGTTCTCAAGGGCCAGCAGGGAGAGTTCAATTTGGCAACTCGTCAGGGTCGCCTCGAGGGAGCAGATTATTTTTTCAAAGATCGCTATGCCCAAGGCGGCGCCGATTTTATTAATACTGATCGGATAACTGGGGAAAGTGAATTCCAAGGAGTTATCTATTCAACCTGTGCGCGAGGTGAAGAATTTTGGCAACTACACGCCAGCGAGCTTGCTGTTGACGAACAACGGGGGCGCGGTGAAGCACGCAATGTGAGTGTGTGGCTGGGCAAGGTTCCAGTGGCTTACTTGCCTTATATTTCTTTTCCCATCGATGACGAGCGTCACACGGGCTTCCTGGCGCCTACCATCGGTCAAAGTAGCAACAGTGGTTTGGATATCCAAATCCCCTACTATTGGAATTTGGCTCCCAATCGCGATATTACTTTTGTGCCACGCCTTATTAGCAAGCGAGGTGTTCTGCTCGGAGCCGAGTTCAGGTTTTTAGAACCCAAGCAAGAAGGTGAAGTGCGGCTGGAATATCTTCCCTTCGATCGCGAAGCAGATCGTCAACGGGGATCAGCCTATGTCACCCATCGCTCAGCACCACTAACCAATCTCTACACCGACGGGCTGTTCCAATACGTATCCGACGATGACTACATAGATGATCTTGACAATAACTTGGGTCTTCTGAGTCCCATCGTTTTAGAACGACGTTTCGATATCAATTACTTTCAAGATCAGTGGCGATTTTTGGCGCGGCTCCAGGGTTTCCAAACCGTAGACAACGAAATTTTTGATGACGACAACAGTCCCTACGAGCGTCTCCCCCAGTTGCTGTTCGACGGAGCATGGGACGACTTGCCCTATGGCTTGGATTTTCGATTGCGCAGTGAATTTGTTTACTTTGAAAACGAGACTCGCACCCGTGGTCCGCGACTTGACCTTTTCCCCAGTTTGTCCCGGCCCTTTCAGTCTGCAGCGGGATTCTTTATTCCCCGCCTCAGTTTTCGCTACACTGCCTATGATCTTCACGACCTCGATGAAGATCAAGAGGGTACTTTTGATCGTGCTTTGCCTCTCTTGAGTCTCGATGCAGGTGTTTTTTTAGAGCGGAACGCTGATCTCAATTTTTTGGGGAAAGGCATTCAAACTCTAGAGCCACGTCTATATTATCTCTATGTGCCTCAACGGGATCAGGATCAGATTCCTTTGTTTGATACCACTATTATTGACCAAAGCTATGCTTTTCTGTTTTTAGAAAACCGCTTCACCGGTGCCGATCGAATTGGGGATGCCAATCAACTCACCGCAGCTGTCACCACCCGTTTCCTCGAAGAAACCAGTGGGCGCGAACGGCTGCGTCTGAGTTTGGGGCAGATCTTTTTTTTCCGCGATCGAGACGTGACCCTGGAGTCCGACGATCAACCCGAAACCGGGCGATTCTCGGATTTTATCGCCGAAGCTCGCTTGGAGCCTCGAGACGATCTCACGCTGCGGGGCACTGTCCAGTGGGAGTTGTCTTCGGGGGAGGTGTTTCGCAGCGGGCTGGATTTGAACTACCGCCCGGGCGGCGGTAGCCTAGTCAATGCCGCCTATCGTTTGGCCCAGCGAGACGACCTAGAGCAATTGGACTTGTCTTTTGTCTGGCCCATCAACCCCAACTGGCGAACTTTGGGGCGTTGGAACTACTCCCTGAGTCGCCAGCGGATCATCGATACCCTGGTGGGTGTCGAGTACGACGCCTGCTGTTGGGCCCTGCGAGTGGTGGGTCGTCATTTTCGCAGCGAACCCCGGGAAACCGATGCCCGCAACGCCGTCTATCTGGAGTTGGAACTCAAGGGGCTCACGGGCATTGGCAACCGCCCCGACTCGTTGCTGGACGACGCCATCTTGGGCTACCGAGCCCGGGCGCGTCGTTTTTAGAGGTGTTTCAAGCCGTCTTGGCGCCTTGTCCACTGTCAAGCCCATGGGATCTATCACTGCCATGTTGTCCGTCCTCGCCCCTCTAGCGCTCTTCATCATCTTGTCCATCGGCTCGTCGCTGCCGGCCTCGTCACAAGAGCTGACCTTTGGACCCCGGCAGAGTACCCAGGGCGACCCCTTGGACACCATCGTCGCCGTCGTCAACGACGACCTCATCACCCGGATGGAACTCAAGCGCGCTTTGAGCCTAATCCGTGGCCAGGTGCGCAATCCCGCCGGCAGTTTGCCCGACCCAAGCGATTTGGAGCGCCAAGTGCTCGAGCGTCTCATCCTCCACCTCCTCCAGCAACGCGCCGCCCGGGAAAATGGTATCGTCGTCAACGAAGCCACGGTCAACGATGCCCTCATCGATATCGCCGGGCGCAACGCCATGACCCTCGACGAACTGCGGGGCGCCGTGGAAGCCGATGGCCTCGACTTCGAGGATTACCGAGCGGAAATCCGCCAGGAAGTAGTATCCATGCGCCTGCGACAGCGGGTCGTCGACAGCCAGATTCAAGTGTCGGAGGGGGAGGTGGACAATTGGCTCGACACCCGCCCTGCCGGTGCGGGTCCCAGTGCCTATCGCATCGCCCAAATTCTGGTGGGGGTTCCCGAAGGGTCGAGCCCCGAGCGCCGCGACCAGGCTCGACAAAGGGCCAGGGACCTCGTCGCCCAACTGCGGGGAGGCGCCGACTTTAAAACCTTGGCCATCGCCCACTCCGACGGCCGTCAAGCCCTCGATGGCGGCGATTTGGGATGGCGGGAGGCCGGTCAATTGCCCACCTTGTTCACCGAAGCCGTACCGCGCCTCGGGGTGGGGGAGGTCAGTGATCCCATCGCCAGTCCCAGTGGCTTTCACATCGGCACCGTGTTGGAAACCCGTGGGGGCGACAGCGCCCAGCAGCGGGTTAGCCGCCAGCGAGCCCGGGAAACCTTGTTCAATCGCCGGGTAGAAGAAGCCTGGGAGCGCTGGTTGCGGCAGCTGCGCGCCGAGGCCTATGTGGAGGTGCGCCTTTGAGCTGGTCTGGGGCGCGCAAGCGCTTCGGCCAGCATTTCCTGCGGGATGAAACCGTCATCGAAACCATCGTCGCCGCCGTGGCGCCAGTGCCGGGGCAAGCCGTGGTGGAGATCGGTCCGGGGCAGGGCGCCATCACAGTGCCGCTGTTGGCGCGCCTCAAAGCCCTCGACGCCATCGAATTGGACCGCGACCTCATCCCCTCTTTGCAGAATCGTTGCCGCTCCGTGGGGGAGCTCCACATCGTCGCCGCCGATGCCCTCAGCGTAGATCTCGCAATCCTAGCGCGCCCGGGGCCGTGGCGGGTGGTGGGCAATCTGCCCTACAACATTTCCACGCCTCTGTTGTTCCATCTCCTAAGCCAAGCCTCCGCCATCGAAGATATGCACTTTATGCTCCAGCGGGAAGTGGTGGAGCGCTTGGCGGCTAGCCCCGGCGGCAAGGCCTACGGGCGGCTGTCGGTGATGATCCAGTACCGCTGTCGAGTCGAAGTGTTGTTCGAGGTGGGCCCGGAGGCCTTTGAACCCCCTCCTCAGGTCGATTCGGCCTTTGTGCGCCTAGTGCCCCAATCGCCGCCGGTGGCCGCCCGCGACGAGGGGCGCTTTGGTACCTTGGTGCAGGCGGCTTTTGCCAAGCGGCGCAAAACCCTGCGCAACGCCCTCAAGGGGCAGGTGGATCCCCAGATATTTGCCGCAGCGGGCATCGACGCCGACGCCCGGGCTGAAACCTTGACCCCCAGTGCGTTTGTAGCCTTGAGCAATGCGTTGAGCTGAGCCAAGATAAAACCACAACAACACACATCGCCGAGAAATGCTCCCCATGGCCGACTCAAGCCGCGATCGCCCCTCTGCCATCGATATCGATGTCACAACCGTCTACCTCGACGCCCAGTCGTCGCCCGACGAAGAGCACTTCGTTTTTGCCTACACGGTGACCCTGGTCAATCGCGGCCTCGTCCCAGCGCGGCTACTCCACCGCCACTGGATAATCACCGATGCCAACGGCCGCGTCGAGGAGGTGCGGGGCCAGGGGGTGGTGGGCAAGCAGCCCCACCTGCGCCCCGGAGAGGGATTTCGCTATACCAGTGGGGCCGTGTTGCCCACGCCAGTGGGCACGATGCGGGGTAGCTACCAGATGATCACCGATGACGGCCAGACCTTCGAGGCCGAGATTCCCCCCTTTACCCTCGCCATCCCTCGGCGCAACCTCCACTGAGGGCTCCATCATCATCCGGTGGAGTGGAGGGTAATGGCCGTCTACGCCGTGGGCGATCTCCAGGGTTGCCTCGATCCCCTAGTGACCCTCTTGGAGCAGTTGGCTTTTGACCCCGCCGTGGACCGACTGTGGTTGGTGGGTGACTTGGTGAACCGCGGCCCCCAGTCTTTGGCGGTCTTGCGCTTTGTGCGCGAGCTTGGGGATGCGGCTGTGGTGGTGTTGGGCAATCACGACTTGACGCTGTTGGCCGCTGCCTCGGGGATTGTGCAGCCCAAGAGCGGCGATACCTATCAAGAAGTGCTGACCGCCGCCGATGGCCCCGAGCTGTTGCAGTGGTTGCGCCAGCGGCCACTGCTCCACCACGATGCCGCCTTGGGCTACACTCTCGTCCACGCCGGCCTGGCTCCCCAATGGGATTTGGCCACGGCCATGCGCTGTGCTGCCGAGGTGGAACTGGCCCTGCGTCGAGACGATTACCCGGCGTTTATGGCCCAGCTGTTCGGTCGGCGGCCCGATCGCTGGTGTGGGCAGTTGGCGGGTTACGACCGGCTGCGCTGTAGCGTCAACTATCTGACGCGAATGCGCTATTGCGATGTCACCGGGCGCCTCAACTACGACGACAAGGGACCGCCGGGGAGCCAGGGGCCGAGCGCCGTCCCTTGGTTCGAGCTCCCCTGGCGCCGCAATGCCGAACTCAACATCGTCTTCGGCCACTGGGCGTCCTTGGGCTATCACCGGGCTCCGGGAATTGTGGCCCTGGATTCTGGCTGCGTCTACGGACGCTGCCTAACGGCTTTGCGCCTCGATCACCCCCAGCGCCCCGTCTATCACATCGACTGTCGAACCATGGCGCCGCGATGATCACCCTCATCGCCGCCCTCGACCGGGGCAGTGTCATTGGATCCAGCGGCCGAATGCCCTGGCACCTCCCCGACGATTTGGCCTTCTTCAAAGCCAAGACCAAGGGCCGACCTGTGATCATGGGGCGTCGCACCTTGGAGAGCATTGGTCGCCCCTTGCCGGGGCGCCACAACATCGTCATTACCCGGCGGGGGGTGGAAATGGAGGGCGTCACCGTTTGCCGCGATGTGGACGCCGCCCTCAATGAGGCCAAGCGAGCCCCCGGAGGGGATGAGATCATGGTCATCGGCGGCGGCGAGGTGTACCGACAGACCCTCGATCTAGCGGAAACCCTCTACCTCACCCACGTGGTGGCCAATCGCCGGGGCGAGGTCTATTTTCCCCCCCTAGACCGTGGCCTGTGGCAACCGGTGTGGCGGCGTTTTCACCCCGTGGACCGACGCCACGCCTTTGCCTTTGAGTGGGTTTGCTGGCGCCGACGTCCGCCTCAGGGGAACGGGCTTGCGCGGATGACGTCGGGGCCCAAGGTCGCCGCTAGGGCGTAACCCACGGCGGGGAGGGTCAACGCCGCCAGGGCCGTCTGAACGGTCAAGATGGCGGCCATGAGGGCGGCGTCCCCGCCCAGCTGCCGGGTGAGGATATAGGCCGACGGTGCGGTGGGTTGGGCCCAGAACAACACCAGCACCGCCGCCTCTAAGGGGATAAGCTCCAAATAGTACGCCCACCCCAAGGCGATCAGGGGTGCCAGCAACAACTTGACCGCCACGGCGCTCCCCAGGACTTCTAGACGGGGCGCTACCAGGGCTGGCCGCAGACCGGCGCCCACGGCCAGTAGCCCCAGGGGCAGTGCCGCGCTGCCCAACAACGCCAGGGGGCGATCGCTGCCCCAGGGCAACCCGAGCCCGCTGAAATTGCAGCCCAAGCCCAAGGCGCAGGCGATGATGAGGGGATTGGTGGCGAACGTTTGCCAAGAGGGGCGCTTGCCGTGGAGGACCCACACCGACAAGACATTGCCCAGGGGCATGTGAAGGGCGATGAGCCAAGCCCCCAGGGCGCTGCCGGGGGCTCCCAACAGCGCCTCGGTGAAGATCAACACCAAGTAGGTGTTGAACCGCACTCCCCCTTGGTAAGCGGCGCCAAAGGCCTTGGCATCCCAGCGTCGCCCGCGACCCAGGGCCCACAACACCCCACTCAAGGTGGCGACAGTGCCCAACAGACCCAGGGTCAGGGGCACCAGTCCCGGGGCTTGCAGTTGGGCCGTGGCCAGGCGCTCGATCAACAGGGCCGGCAGGAGGACGAAGTAGATCAACCGCTCCGCTGCGGGCCAGAACTGTGGCGCCGGAAAACCCCATCGGCTCAGGCTAAACCCGATGACCATGAGGGCAAAAACCGCGCTGGTGGTGGCAACTATCCCACGTTTGACGCCTTTGCAGTGGTGGAGGCGGCTCGAGTGACGGACCAAAGTGTCCCTAAGGCGTTGGTTCGCCAAGGCCCATGGGTTATAACTGGGTCCCTGTATCCCCGCCGTCCGACGTCCTTGGAAACTGGCCTGGCGCGACGGTCCCCAGACTCATTGATCACGCCATTGATCACACGATGAAACGCCATAAAGAGAGGAACGGTATGCCAAGCCTTCGCTGCGCCTGCGCCCTCGGTTTTGTCCTCGGCCTCGGCGCTCCCGCCCTGGCCCAAGACAATGATCCCCTGAGCCGAGCGGATTTGCTAGAGCTTCTAGAGCGAGTGGAAGTCCAAGCCCGCGCCGAGCGCGAAGCCCTCAAGGCACAACTGCAGGAAACCCAGGGGGAGTTGCGCCAAGCGACCCAGCAGGTCAACGTGTTGACCCAGGAGTTGGCCCAGGCCTGGGGCGAGCGCGATCAGCTGCGCAGTGCCGTGGCCGAACGGGACAGCGCTGCCAGTTTGCGCCTGCGCATCGACAGCTTGCAAGCGCAGTTGAGCGAACAAGGGCAAACCCTGGACAGCGCCGAGACCCAGCTAGCGCGCCTTCAAGCCCACTACGGTGCCGTGGTGGAGCAACGGGACGCGGCCGAGACCCAGGCGGCCCGGCTGGGGGCCCACTACGCCGCCTTGGTCGAGGCGCGCGATGCCCTGGCCGACGAGCTGGCCAGTGCCCAAGAGGACCTGGCCACCATGGCGGTGGGCACTCAGGTGGCCAGTGCCCCGGGGGACAAGCTGCCCCTCGGTGCAGGTGATGGGGACCAGACCCAAATCCAACTGGCCCGTCTCCAAGCCCACTACGGTGCCGTGGTGGAACAGCGGGACGCGGCCGAGACCCAGTTGGCCCGTCTCCAAGCCCACTATGGTGCCCTTCGGGAGCAGTCCGATCGCACTGAGACCCAATTGGCTCGCCTCCAGGCCCACTACGAAGCCCTGGCCGACCAGCGCCGCTCCACGGCCACCCAGTTGGCCCGCCTCCAGGCCCACTATGGCGCCCTCCGGGACCGCTTGGAAGGTGGGGCGTCCACCTCGGAGGTGGCAGCGCAAGGGCCGGCCGTCGACGGCCCTGGGGAAGTGCCCGAAACACCTGCCGCCACCCAGACGGCAGCCGTCTCCCCCCCGCCACAGCCCGCGGCGTCCAGCGCCGGTGGCGCGGGGCGCACCGTGGTGGTCCAAGCGGGGGACTCCCTCTCCCGCATCGCCAACCGGGTCTACGGGGACTTCAATCGCTGGCGGGAGATCTACGACGCCAACCGAGACAAGCTGCGCAACCCCAACGCCATCGAGCCCGGCATGGAGCTCCAGGTGCCCTGAGGACCTAAGGGCTAGCCCCTCAGTCCTCGGCGGCGGGGGAGGGGTTGACCCGAGCTTCCAGGCGCATCAGACGCCCGTTGCGGAACACCTCCAAGCGGGCGTTTTGTCCCACCTCCAAAAGGCCGATGGCACTGCGTAGGGCGTTGGCGTTGGCCACGGGGCGGTCGTTGACAGAGGTGATGACGTCGCCGGTCTGCAGACCGGCCCGCCTGGCTTCCGAGCCGCCCAACACCTGGGTCACCACCGCCCCCTGGCGCCCGTCTAGCCCCAAGTCCCGGGCCTGTTGGGGCGTCAAATCCTGGACGGCGATCCCCAACTGGCCGCGGCGCACATAGCCGTAGGTGAGGAGGTCCGACATCAGCCGCAGGGCGAGTTCGGCGGGGATGGCGAAGTTGATCCCCACGCTGCCGCCGCTGGGGGCCAAAATGGCGGTGTTGATCCCCACCAACTCCCCCCGCAAGTTGACTAAGGCGCCGCCGGAGTTGCCCGGGTTGATGGAGGCGTCGGTCTGGATGAAGTCCTCAAAGCCCTCAAAGCCCAAGCCCCGGCGCCCCAGGGCGCTGACGATCCCCGAGGTGGCGGTTTGGCCGAGACCAAAGGGGTTGCCAATGGCCACCACAAAATCCCCCACCTGGAGGCGGTCGGCGTCGGCGATGGGAACGGCGGTGAGGTCGGGCGCATCCATGGTCAGCACAGCCACATCGGTGGCCCCGTCGGCCCCCAGCACCCGCGCCGGGTAGCGTCGACCGTTGGTGAGGGTCACCAGGATGGTGTCGGCGCCGTCGATGACGTGTTGATTGGTGAGGATATAGCCGTTGTCGGCGTCCACCACCACCCCAGAACCGGTATTTTGGATGCGTCGGGGTTGGCGGCTCAGCTCCTCGAAGAAGCGCTTGAAGAACGGATCGTCCAGCAGGGGATGGTCGGGGCGTTCCGGGGCAACCCCCTCGGTGGCGATGTTGACCACCGCCGGCGTGACCCGGGCCAACATGGGCGCTAGACTGGGAATGATGGCCGTGGCGGCGGCCGGTTGGGAGACGGCGGTGGGCAAGGTCGCGGGGGCGACGGCCGTTGCGCCGGTGGTGGGGGCTTGGACGCAACCAGCTATCCCCAGCAGGGCGACGACCCCAAGGGCCCGGGCGGTGATGGCGACGCCTGTGGGGATGGCAACACTCATGGGCGGGACTCCTGTCCGGGACAAATCGGCGCCGCGGCGCCAGCGAAGTCAAAAGCGCAGGTGGGCCCGGGGATCGAAGGCCAGTTCCTTGGCCATGCGCTCAAAGAACGCCTTGGCCCGGTGGGAATTGGCCGGCGGATTGACGATTTGCACCACGGCGAACTGGTCCCCTGGCGGGTTGCCCGGTAGACCCCGCCCCTTGAGGCGCAACCGCTGGCCAGTGCGCACCTCGGGGGGAATGTTGAGTTGGACGGCGCCCCCCAGGGTGGGCACTTCGACGCGCTCACCCAAGGCGGCCTCCCAGGGGGCCAAGGGCAGATCCAAAATCACATCCCGTCCCTCGACTCGAAAATGGGGGTGGGGTTTGAGGCGCACCTGCAACAGCAAGTCTCCCCGGGGGCCATTGCCCATACCAGGACCCCCTTGACCCGCCAGGCGAATCTTGCTGCCGTCGGCGACACCTTTGGGAATCTTGACGTTTAGGGTGGCCAAGCCTTGGGGAGTGCGGCGTTGGATGGTGCGATGACCACCCCGATAGGCCTCTTCCAAATCGATGTCTATCCTAGCCTGCTCGCTTTGCCCTTTCATTGTAAAGCTGCCGCCCAGGTCGGAAAAGCCATCGAAGGGCCCCCTGCCCATCCCTCCCTGGCGGGCGGTGTTGAAAATACTCTCGAAGAAGTCGCTAAATTCCCCCCACGAAGCGCCGCCGGTGCCGTACTGGCGGGTCCCCTGCCAGCCCGGGGGCGGGCGGAACTCTTCGCCGGCCCGCCAGTTCTGACCCAGGGAATCGTAGGCGCGGCGCTTTTGGGGGTCTTTGAGTACTTCGTAGGCCTCGGCCACCTCTTTAAAGCGCTCTTCGGCATCGGCGGCCTCGCTCACATCGGGGTGGTACTTGCGCGCCAGGCGGCGGTAGGCCTTTTTGATATCCTCTTCCGATGCCGTGCGGGGCACGCCGAGAATTTCATAGTAATCTTTGTATTCCATAGGACTTCCCTCGACGTCGCGCGCGATCGCGGCGCGCGTCCATGGGGTCGCAGTGAAAAGCCACGACAAAGTGACACGGCTTCGCGGTTCTGTTTCACAATGTGAAGGCACCCCAGGTGGGTTTCAAGCGGCCGCGCTCTTTGGGGCGTCTCCCCGTGAGGTTCCCCCGCCATCGACTTTCCAGGGTTTTGCTGTCTATGTCTATCAGTGCCACCGTCCACGAGGTATCGGCCATGACCCAACCCCGCACCTTTGTTCCCGTTGCCATCGCCGTGCTCACCGTCTCCGATTCTCGCGTCGATGCGACGGACAGTTCGGGGAGGCTGTTGGTGGAGCGTCTCACCGAGGCGGGCCATCGCTCGGTGGAAAAACTCATCGTCCCCGACGACATCTATCAAATCCGCGCCGTGGTCTCCCGCTGGATCGCCGACGAAGCCGTCAATGCCGTCATCACCACGGGGGGCACGGGGGTCACGGGTCGCGACGGTACCCCCGAGGCCATTCAAGTGTTGTTAGACAAGGAAATCTCTGGTTTTGGCGAACTGTTTCGCCGCCTTTCCTACGACGAGATCAAGACCTCCACGGTTCAGTCCCGCTGTTTGGCCGGGGTGGCCAATGGCACCTATCTGTTTTGTCTGCCGGGGTCCACGGGGGCTTGCCGCACGGCCTGGGACGGCATCATCCGCGACCAGCTGGACTATCGCCATCGCCCCTGCAATTTGGTGGAACTCATGCCGCGGTTGCGGGAGCGCTGAAGCTGCCAGGGCCCCAGCCAGTCGCCAGCGGACCACCCTGTACCATGGTGAATCCGGGCTTCGCCGACCTGGGCTCCCAGCTCCTCGGCGCCTTTGTCGTGGCGCTGTTGGGGGGCGTCCACTGCCTGGGGATGTGCGGCGGCATCGTCGGTGCCCTCACCTTGGGCCTTGGCCCCAGCCGCAGGCCAGCCATGGCTTTGGTGGTGGGTTACAACGCCGGTCGCATCACCACCTATGGCGCCCTGGGAGCCCTGGCGGGGGCAATGGGGGCGTGGGGGAGTGAATGGTTGGCGGTGCGCCACAGCCAAGGGATACTCCAGGGACTGCCCGGGGCGGTGATGATCGCCCTGGGACTCTATCTGGCCGACCTCTGGCGGGGGTTGGTGTGGGTCGAGCGCCTGGGCCTCCATCTGTGGCGCCCCGTGGCCCCCTGGGCTCGGCGGCTGTTGCCGCTGACCACCTTGCCCCAAGCCCTGGTCGCCGGGATGTTGTGGGGGTTTTTGCCCTGCGGTCTGGTGTACAGCGCCCTCATCTGGGCTTTGGGGGCGGGCGGAGCCCGGGAGGGGGGGCTGCTCATGCTGGCCTTTGGCGCCGGCACCCTGCCCACGGTGATGGGCTTGGGGCTGGCCGCCGCCCGTTTTCGGCCTTGGCTCCGGCGCGTTGCGGTGCGCCGGGGGGCCGGCGCCGCCGTGGCGCTATTGGGCGTCCAACAGCTGTGGTACGCCGGCTACACCCTCGGCGGCTAACCCCGTGGGGTGTCAGGCGGCGAGGTCGAAATCCCCGTCGTCGACGTCGTCCAACAGGCGCTTGAGGGCGGCTCGGGCTCGGTGGAGGCGGGTCTTGACCGCCCCGGGGCTGATGCCGAGGCGCGCCGCGGTCTCGGCGGTGTCGCAGTCCTCGATGTCCCTGAGCTGCAAGATGGCCCGCTGGGCCTCGGGGAGCTGGGCGATGGCCCGGCGCACCCGCAAGCTCAACTCCGAGGCCAACAGCAGCCCTTCGGCCGAAGGACCCGGGTCTTGGTTGTAGTCCACTTCGAGACCGGCGTCCTCCAGGGGAACTTCAGCCTTGCGCTTGTGGGCGCGGCGCTTCATCAACGCCAAATTGACCACGATGCGATAGAGCCAAGAACCCACTTGGGAGCGCCCTTGGAAGGCGTCTATCTTGCGCAAAGCGGTGAGGAAACCCTCCTGGACACAGTCCCAGGCCTCGTCTTCGTCCTTGAGGATCCGCAGTGCGGCGTTGTACAAGGTCTGCTGGTAGCGCTTGACCAATTGGTCGTAGGCCCGGGGATCGTTGCGACGCAGACCCGCCACTAAGGCCGCTTCGGTGGCGGATCCCAGCTTTCGATCAGTGTCTTCCCCTAGCTCCTCGTTGAAGCGTCGATACATGGCTCCTCACCCCGACTGTTCCGTTTTCCAGCCCAGTATGTCCCAAGATTTCTTTGTCACAGAGGCGGTCCTCGCCGCCCATGGGTCTTAAACTAGGGCAAGGTTCATCATCGATCAAATCGAATGTTTTTATGGTTGACATTAATCATATCGATTTTAGGCGCTTTGATCTCAACTTGATGGTGGCCTTTGACGCCCTCATGGTGACCCGCAGCGTGACGGGGGCTGCCGAGCGGGTGGGCATCGGTCAACCGGCCATGAGTCACGCCCTCCAGCGGCTGCGGGAGCGGTTTGACGATCCTCTGTTCCTGCGCACCCCCAAGGGGTTGGAGCCCACGGCCAGGGCTTGGGAGGTGAGCGAGCCCATCGCCGAAGCGTTGCGCCAAGTGCAGCTGGCCCTGACGCCGCCGGAGGTGTTTGTTCCGGCCACGGCGGAGCGGACCCTGCGCCTGGCCACCCAGGACTATGGCGCCATGCTGTTGGTGCCGTTGCTGTTGGCCCATCTCCAGCAATGTGCCCCCAAGCTCACGGTCGTCGTCCGTCAAGCCCCCCCCAACGCCTGTTTGGCGGCCTTGGATCGGGGGGAAGTGGACGTGGTTTTGGGGGAGTGTGGCGACCTGCCCAACCGACTGGTGGGGTTTGCCGCCTTGGAGGATTCCGTGGTGGTCATCGCCCGCCGCGACCACCCGCAGCTCCTGGGGCGCCAGGCCCTAGACCTCGCCACCTACAAAGCCCTATCCCACCTGGTGGTGTCACCCGAGGGTCAACTCCAAGACGCCGTAGACGAGGCCTTGGCCGAAGAAGGCCACAAACGGCGGGTGGTGGCGACAGTGCCCCACCTGTTGGCGGTGCCCTTTACGGTGGCCCGCAGCGAGTTGGTGGCTACCTTGTCGCGTCGCACCGCCGAGTTGTGGCGTGACCCCTGGGAGTTGGCGCTATTTGCCCCGCCCCTGGCATTGCCCTCGGTGGCGGTGAGTGTGGTGCTCCATCGCCGCTCGGAGAGCGATGTGGCGGTCCAGTGGTTCGCCCAGGAGATCTTGGCGCTGTGTCGCCGCTAGGTGGTGGCTAGGGCGAGTTTTGGTCCCCCTCAACCCTGGCCGCGGGTGCGGGTGCGGGGGGCGCCGTTGGGGGCCTCGGCGAAGCGCTTCTCGATGAACTCGACGATCATGGCCGCCACATCCTTGCCGGTAACCGTCTCGATGCCCTCGAGTCCCGGGGAGGAATTGACCTCCATGATCAAGGGGCCGTGGTTGGAGCGTAAAATGTCCACCCCGGCGACGTTGAGGCCCATGATCCGCGCCGAGCGCACCGCCACGGAGCGCTCCTCGGGGGTGATCTTGACCAAGGTGGCGCTGCCCCCCTTGTGGAGGTTGGAGCGAAACTCCCCTTCCCGCCCCTGGCGCAGCATGGCGGCCACCACTTTGTCCCCCACCACAAAGCAGCGGATGTCGCTGCCCCTGGCCTCTTTGATGAATTCCTGGACCACAAAGTGGGCATCGAGCTTTCTAAAGGCGTCGATGACGCTCTCACTGGCCTTTTGGGTCTCGGCCAACACCACGCCTTTGCGCTTGGTGCCCTCGAGGAGCTTGATCACCAAAGGTGGCCCCCCCACTAGCTTGATGAGGTCTTCGGTATCGTCGGGAGAGCTGGCAAAGCCCGTCACCGGTAGGCCGATACCCTTGCGGGCCAAGAGCTGCATGGAGCGCAGTTTGTCCCGGGAGCGGCTGATGGCCACGGACTCGTTGAGGCAAAACACCCCCATGATCTCGAATTGGCGCAACACCGCCGTGCCGTAGAAGGTGATGGAGGCGCCGATGCGGGGGATGACGGCATCAAAGCCCTCCAACACTTGGCCCCTGTAGTGGATCTCAGGGCGGTTGGCGGTGATGTTCATGTAGCAGCGCAGGGGGTTGATCACCTGGGTTTGGTGTCCCCGGGCCGCCGCTGCCTCCACCAGACGCCTGGTGGAATAGAGCTTGGGGCCCCGGGAGAGGATGGCGATTTTCACGGTTTCACCCCGGTGCGGGAAGAGGGCGGCGCGGTGGATGGGGATATCACCGACGGGGTTGCCGGAGGCCGGCTGGCCAAGAACGATCCCCTGGGATCCACCAAGCAGCGGCCGGCGACGGCGGTGCGGCCCAACAGCATGCGAAAGCCCATGGCGGAGCGGTCGGTGAGGGTGATTTCGATGGGCCACGGCTCCCCCTGGAGGGCCACGGGGGTGACGATGACCCAGCGGGTGTGGCTGCGACCCCCGGAGTCGCGGACACAGCGGCGATCCACCAGCAAGGCGTCACAGGCCACGGCCACGTCGTCGCGGCCTTGGAAGGGGTGGACGCCAAAGCGCAGCCGCTGGTGACCGCGCCGTTGATAGGGCTCGAGGTCAAAGGCGTGGAGGGCCGAGGTGCGGGCGCCAGTATCGATTTTGGCCTTGATGGCGGCGATACCCAGCCCGGGTAAAGCCAGCCATTCCCGCCAGCCGACGGTTGTTAAAGGGGTCACGGTGACGGCATCATCCCAAGAGCGAGAAGCGGCATTCCATTGTAGCGATATTGGGGAGGGGCGCGACCTGCGTCGTGCCCCGAGGGGAGGGGCCACTCCCTGGCACCGCAACACCTGAAGGAAGAGAACCTATGCGTATCGTCGTAGCCCCCGATGGCTTTAAGGGCTCCCTCACCAGCGCTGCGGCGGCGGCGGCCATGGTGGCCGGTTGGCGGCGGGTGTTCCCCGAAGCCGCCGTCACCGCCGTGCCCGTGGCCGACGGCGGCGAGGGAACCGTCGCCGCCTCGGTGACGGCTTTGGGGGGCGAAGTGGTGAGTGCCGAGGTGCAAGATCCCCTGGGGCGGCCGGTGACGGCTTCCTATGCCTGGGTGGCTGCGCGGCGGCTGGCGGTGATCGAGATGGCCGCCGCCTCGGGGCTGCCCCTGCTGCGGGACGACGAGCGTGATCCCGCCCGGGCCTCGTCTTACGGCACCGGTCAGCTGATCCTCGCCGCCCTGGACCGGGGGGCGGAGCAGCTGGTGGTGGGTTTGGGGGGTAGCGCCACGGTGGACGGGGGATCGGGTTGCCTAGAGGCCCTGGGGGCGCGGTTTTACACCAGTTCCACCCAGGCGGTGCGGGCCACTGGAGGCGCCTTGGCCTTTGTCGAGACCATCGATCTAAGTGGCCTCGATGGGCGGTTGGCCCAGACGGCTTTGACCCTCGCCTCCGATGTGGACAACCCCTTGTTGGGTGCCACGGGGGCCGTGGGGGTGTTCGGCCCCCAAAAGGGGGTGGTCGTCGACGCCTTGGAGACCTTTGACGCCGGCATGGCCCACTTTGCCGACGTTTTGGAACGGGCCACGGGCCGCCGACGGCGCGACGCGCCGGGCGCCGGGGCCGCCGGTGGGTTGGGGTTTGCCCTCATGGCGGCCTTTGACGCCGAATACAAAAGCGGTTTTGCCCTGGTGGCGGAGCTGGCGGGGCTCGAGGCGGCCATCGCCCAGGCCGATTTGGTGATCACCGGCGAGGGGCGGTTGGATGCCCAGTCGCCCCGGGGCAAGGTGGTGGGGGGCCTCGCCCGCCTGGCGGCTCGCCATGGCACACCGGTGGCGGTGCTGGCCGGTGCCGTGGCCTTGGACCCCGCCGAGCTCGCCGACTTGGGGATCCAGGTGGCGTTGCCCATCGTCGAGGGGCCCACCTCCACGTCTGATGCCATGGCGGCGGGGGCGACCTTGGTGGAGCGCGCCGCCTGGCGGTTGGCGGCGGCCCTGGCCCTGGGACAGCGCTTGGCCATCGCCTGAGATTGAAGCCAGCCAGCTTGGATGGCGCTCTAAAAACACCCCTAACGCCGCCCCTCGATGCGGCGGATAAACTCATTCACCAAGGTGGCGTAGAGGGCATCCCCCAAGACGGCGTCTTCCACATCGCCGTCGATGTTGGGGTTGTCGTTGACCTCGATGACCCTCACGCCCTGGGGAGTTTCCTTGAGGTCCACCCCGTAGAGGCCATCTCCCATGGGGGTGTCGGCCTTGACCACCCGCCGGGAAAAGGAACCGTCGGGGATTTTCAACACCAAGGGAAACCCCAACCGCTCCCCGAGGCTAGCCAACTGGCTGCGGCCCACGATCAGGGTGCGGGGAGCCGGCACCCCGCGGCTCGCCAGCAGCTCGGCCAGGAACACTTTGTTGGTACAGCGCAAAATCGATTCTGGGTCGTCGATGACCGGCATCCCCAAGCGCTCGGCCCGGCGGGCAAAGCGGTAGGTGTGGTGGCCCAACCGAGTGGTCTCGCGGATGAATAGAGCGTCAAAGGCGTCGAGGCGGGGCAGATCTTTGGCCTGGATGAATTCCACTTGGACGCTCTTGGCGCGCGCCACCCGGGAAAGGCGCGTCAAGGCTTCGCCATCCGACGGCGGCATGGCCTCTTGGGGATTGATCAACACCGCTAAGTCGTAGCGGCAGTGTTTGCGCGGGGTGGGCCGGCGCAGGCGACGCCCGGCGTGGCCAATCAGGGCAGCGCCAAAGGTCGGCCCCTGGGAGGGCGCCAATTTGTCAAAGGTCAGCAGCCGCACCCCGGCGACCTGCCACGGGGGTCGGCGGCGCAGCTCCAACTGTAGCCAGGGGGCGGGAAAGCGTTCAAAGACCTGGCGCGCCAGGATACCCAGGCCGCTCAAGGGGCTGTGCCCAAAGAAGACATCCAGGGTCAACTGGCCGCCGGGGGCGATTTTTTCCAGGCGCCGTTGGAGGGCGGCATCCACGGGGTCGAGCTCCAGGCTGTAGAGGGTGCGGCGGCTCAAGTCGTTGATGGTGCGGATGCTGGGCATCACCCGCTGACCCCTGGCCTCGGCCAGCAGCGACACGTAGTAGCCGGCACTCAAATATTTATAGCTAGCAGCCAAGTTGATTACCCGGGCCGCGCCTTTGCCGGCCCCCTGGCCCTGGAGGTAGTCAGTCACCGAGAGGGTGGGCAAGGCGGTGACCAGTTCCCCCAAGGGGGGGACAGATTCTCCCCAGGTGTCGACGACCACCAGCAGGGGCGTCATGGGACGACTGGGTCCCCAGTGGCGGGTTCTGCCGGGGTATCTGGGGGGCGTTCCAGTATCACCACCGCCCGCTGGCCCCCCTTGCCGTAGCGGGCCATGGTCTCAAACAAGCGCAAAGGGATGGGCATATTGAGGGAGTCGGTGACGGTTTCACCCTCGTCGCTGTCGACAAAGGGGTCGTGGGTATAGATGTAGCGCTCGTCAAAGCCGGTGATCACCACCCAGTGGGGGGTGCGCTCGCCGTAGAAGCGATAGGAACTGATGAGCATCAGTGACACGGCCCCGGCTTCACAGCGGGTCTTGAGCTCGGCGAGGCTGGGACAGCTCCGCTGGACGGTGACCCCAAGGCCGGCCAGTTCTTCTTCCATATCCTCTTGCACCAAGGCCATAACGGCGCGCTTCTCTGGGCTGCGCACCGAATTCACCAGGAATACCCCATCGCCGTTGAGGTACACCTTTACGGCAAAGCCCCGGCGGCGGGCCGCCAAGGCCAATCCCTGGGGGCTACAACCGCCGTGACCCGAGGTCATGTAGATGGTGGTGGCCTCCCGCCACAGCCGCAGTTCCAACTTGCGGTCGAGGGCTAACGCTGGGTCAAGGGCCTTCATGGCCATCATCAAGGCCGCCGGGCCGCAGGTGAATTCCAGGGTTTGGCGGTAGTGGGGCACGGAGAGTAACTTGAGGTGGCCTTGGGGCTGGACCAGGGGCTTTTCAAACCGCAAGGCGGTTTCTCGATCTTGGTAGTAGTTGGGCCACACGGCGAAGGGGCGATAGCCATGGCGGCGAAAGAGGGCCTGGGAGGGGAGGTTATCCCGACGGATTTCCAGGCGCAGGGAAATGCAACCCCGCTCCCGGGCCAACCCCTCGGCGGCCGCCAGCAGTCCACTGGCGACCCCTCCGCGGCGGTGGGACTCGTCCACGGCGATGGAGTACAGCCTGGCGGTGGCCGTCACCTTGGAGTAGAGCACCAGGACATAGCCGGCCAGGGCCGTGGTGCCGGGGACTCGCGCCACCTGCAAATCGGCGTGGGCCTTGGTGAGCATATGGCGCAGACTGCGGCGGGATAGGCGGTCTTTGCTGAAGGCCTGTTGCTCTAGAGCCGTCAGGGCGTCTAGGTCGGCGAGGTTGGCGACGTCGAGGGTGAAGCCAAGGTTGGCAACGGGACGTTGGGTCAGGGGGGAGGAGGTCATGAATGAAGGGTGGCTTTGGGGGAAAAAGGGGCATTACGGCCCCACGGGTTGGCCCCGCTGCCACTGGCCGACGACGACGTTGCCGCTGGGGTAGTGGAGTTCGCCCTGGCCGTGGGGGGCATTGTCTGCCACCTCGCCGGTGTAAAACGTCCCGTTGGGGTAGTAGTAACTGCCGCGGCCCTGGGCGACGCCGTGGTGGAAATCCCCCACGTAGCGGACGCCCGTGGTCACATCGAGATAGATGCCGCGCCCGTGGGGTTCGGCGTTGCGGAACTCGCCTTTGTAGATATGGCCAGCTGAATAGTTGAACACCCCCTTGCCGTTGATGCAATCCCCCTGTTGACACTGGGCGTGTTGAACCTGGATGGCGCCATCTCGTTGGTAGCTCCTGGGGGGCGAGGGACGAAAATTCGCCTCTTCTGCCCGGTCGAGGGTCTGCTGGAGTTTGCGGGTCCAGGCCCCCAGGGCGCTGACGTTGGGATTGTCGGCCAGGGCCGCCCGGGCCATGGCCAAGGCACCGCGGTAGTCACCGCGGACGAACAGGGCATCGATGCGGGCCAACAGCACCTCCCGGCGCGGTGCCGGGGGCGATGGGGCAGGGGCTGGTGCCGGCGGTGTTGCGGTGTCTGAATCCCCTGGGGGCGGTTCGACGGCTGGGGGCGTCTCAGCGTCGGGAGAACCCGTGGCCAAGGGCTCTGGGGTCACCTCCCCGGGGCCCTCCGGTGGGGCTTCCTCCAAGAGCGCCCTCCCAGTGGTGGAGTTTAGATAGCCCGTGGGCTCCTCCCCGCGGGTCCGTTGAAAGGCCGCGATGGCCCGCCGACTGCGGGGGCCCAGTAGACCGTCGGCGGGGCCGGGGTCAAAGCCCCGACGGGCGAGGGACGCTTGGATTTGGCGGCGCTGGGACCGACTCAGGTTCAATTGAGCTTCCACCCCTTGGGGGGTGGTCGTGGGGGGGGGTGG
>JBHJHK010000250.1:0-2468 GCA_050330975.1 Candidatus Competibacterales bacterium
CCCCGTCGATCCGGCCCGCTTTGAAGGGGGTGTGGACAAGCCCGCAACGGCGGCAGGTCCCACCGTCATGGGCACCCCGGGGGGGAGTCTCAACGGTCTGTTTGGTGGCGAAGCCGAAAAGCCCCGCCTGGTCATCGCCGGCGCCGTGCCCAACCCCAGCGGCACCGACGCTGGCAACGAGCAAGTCACCCTCCAAAATCAGGGGGATGAGGCCATCTCGTTGGCCGGCTGGCAGCTGCAAGACACCAGTGGCAAGCTCACCTGGTTGGAAGGGGAGGTGCCCCCCGGCAAGGAGCTGAATGTTACCCTGCCCAAGGGGGGCGTGACCCTCAACAACAGCGGCGACGGCCTGATGCTGGTGAGCCCCATGGGGGAGATGGTGGACGCCGCCAATTACTCCGCCGATCAAGTGGCCGACGGCAAGCCGGTGCGTTTTGTGTCCGCCGACGCCACCGACGCCACCGACGAGATAGACACCCCCGACGTCACGGGCGGAATCAACCCCATCCCCCGGGGCACCCAGACCGACAAGCCCCGCACCAACCCCGACGCCCTCAATCCCTTCGCCAGCCGCTTCGACGGCGCCTACGACGACATCGTCAAGCCCGATGCCGAGCTCAAGACCCTGTTCGCCGATCCCAATCAGCTCCAAGGGGGGATCAAGGACGGCAGTGTGCGCCCCGACGACATCGCCCGGGCTCGGGAATTGGGGGTGGTGGACGCCCTCACCGCCGAAACCCTGGCCAACCAAAGTCTCGACACCCTGCGGGAGCAGGGGGTTACCAACCTCCCCGAATCCATCAACTACACCGCCGCCGGGCCTTTCCTGGTCAAGGTCAAGCCCGAGGCCCTGGAGGATTTCAAAACCGCCCTTGGCTTTGGCCCCGACGACAAGAAGGTGCGTTTTCCCTCCTTGAACGAGGTCGCCGACGCCGACGCCCTAGAGGCCCTCAAGGCCAACGGCAGCGTGGAGGTCGTCGACCGCTTTGGCCAGAAGGTGGACACCGACGTGGTGGATATCGACCTGGAATACTCCACCTACCGCTACGAGACCAAGCGCAACGAAGGCCCCGACGCCAAGTGGCGGGATGAGGACAACAACTTCTTGCTCTACGCCAAGAGCAGCGACCTCAACAACCCCGACCCCAACACCGTCTACCACACCTCCCAGTACGAGATGCCCCGCTTCAACGAGGGCCAGCTGGTGGACATCCATCGAGACGACACCGCCCTCGCCACCTACGAGACCGACGATTTGGGTCGCCTGGTGCGCCACAGCGGCGAACTCCACAAGGTGGAAAAGGGCGAGAAGGGCACCATCCGCGACAACGAGTACGTCCGGGACAGCGAAGAGCAGGGCGCTGGGGGGATGGCCTATGCCAACGCCTTGGGCCTGCGGGAGACCCACCTGGGTTACTACGACGAAGGCGCCATCCGCTTCAACGGCGGCCACGTCCACAAGTCCTCCGACGGCGGCCCCGTGGAGCAGATCAACTACACCCCCCAGTACGAGGCCAACAACCAGGAGAAAAACTTTCGCCTGGGGGACACCTATATCAATGAGACCTACCACGACATCGAGCGTTTCCGCGACACCTTGTTGGCCAATGGTGACCACGGCGGCTTGACCCTCGACCAGCTCCAGGATATGGGCATCCAGCTCTCCGACCGGGCCTTGGCCAAGTACGGCAACGACGAAACCGTGCCCTTTTCCGTCGAGAGCAACACCCAGATCGTGTACGAGCCCAACGAAGAGCACCGCCGGGAGATCGCCCGGGTCATGGGGTTGTCCCTGCGGGATGACGACGGCGAGACCCTGGGGGAATTCCAGGTGATCAATTACAACCTGGGCCGCTCTGACCCCGAGACTGAGGCCAAATACCAAGGTCTGCGGGAAGCTGGGCTGTTGGATGCCGACGGCGCCTTCGACAACGATCTAGACCTCTCCAATATCCCCGCCCACGGCATCGCCACCCCCAACACCGATGGCGCCGGCTTCAACTCCGAGTACATCCCGAGCCTGTCGGAGATCGAGGAATTCTACAAAGACAACGAAGACAGCTACGACAAGCGCTACACCTAAAACCCCTGCCAAGGGCCCCAACCCAGGTCCATGGCCGACAAAACCCCCTATTAGTAGGGGGTTTTGTCACTCCAGGCCCGCCAGGCTTGGAAGGCTTCCAGGGCTTCGTCGGCCAATAGCTGGACCATGGGCACACGGCGTTCCCCCAAGGGCGTCGCCACCTCTCGATACAGCCATTCGTCGTCAAAGCCGATGTGGGCGGCATCACACCGGCTGTTGCCATAGAAAACCACCGCCAATCGCGCCCAGTAGATGGCCCCCAGGCACATGGGACAGGGTTCGCAACTGGTGTATAGCTGGCAGTCACTCTGTCTAAAGGTTCGCTGGGCCCGGCAGGCGTTGGGGATGGCCACGACCTCGGCGTGGGCTGTGGGATCCAAGGTTG
>JBHJHK010000251.1:0-2619 GCA_050330975.1 Candidatus Competibacterales bacterium
TTGTTTGGACCTTCTTTATTTACAATGGCCAAAACGCCAGCCCCCAAGCTACCCCCCTCCCCCCCCCTAGAGGCCGGCCCCATCGACGAGGGCCACACCAGCGATGACGAGCGCCTCAAAGCCCTCATCGCCTGGTTTAAGCGCCACGGTTCGAGCCTCCTCACCGGTGTGACCCTGGGGCTCGTCCTGGTGCTGGGTTGGCAGTTTTACCAGCGCTACCAACTCGACCAGGCCCTGACGGCCTCCAATCACTACGACGCTCTCCTGGCCGCCGTGGAGCGGGGGGACGCCGCCGCCGCCACCGAGCTCTACGCCCTCTTGGAGGAGGACTACGCCGGCACGTACTACGCCGAGCTCGGCGCTCTGCTCATGGCCAGGGAGGCGGCGTTGGCCGGCGATGACGCCCTGGCGGTGGACCGACTCCAGGCTGTGGTAGAGGACGCCGCCGCAGGCCCCACCGCCGACCTGGCCCGGGTGCGGCTAGCCCGGGCTTTGATGGGCCTGGATCGCTTGGCCTCGGCCGAGGCCCAACTCGACGCCGTGGCTGACCCGAGCTTTGCCGCCGCGGTGGCGGAGACCCGGGGGGACCTCCATCTCCTCAGGGGAGAACTCGCCCTGGCTCGAGAAGCCTACGACGCCGCCATCGCCGCCCGGGGTCCCGATCGCCCCAGCCCCTGGCTAGAGGTGAAGCGCAGGGACCTGACCAGCGGCGCCCCTGGGCCCGGTGTCGAGGGGGTCGCCGGGGAGGCGGCCACCACCCCCGACAATTCCTGAGGGTCCACCGTCATGCCAGCCCCCTTTGTCCCGCCCCGAGGGACCACCCCCCTCCCTCGCCGCACGGCCTTGGCCGACCTCGCCGCCCTGGTGGCCACCGCCTCCGGCTGCGGTCCGGTGAACGCCCTGTTCCGGGGTCGGGACAACCGCACCCCGCCGGCGCCCCTGACGGACCTGCCCGACCCGGCGGTGGCGGCCACGGTGTTGTGGCAACGGGACGCGGGGTCGGGGATCGGCGACGAATACTTGATCCTGACCCCGGCAGTGGGCGGGGGCGACCTCTTCGTCGCCGGCCACCGAGGAGACGTCATGGCCATCGAAACCGCCACGGGTCGAGTGCGCTGGGCGGTGGACACGGATTTGCCCATCAGCGGCGGCGTGGGTCTTGGGGCGGTGCAACTCTACCTGGGTACCAGCGGCGGCGAAGTATTGGCCCTGGACCGCAGCGATGGCCAAGAGCGCTGGCGAACCACGGTGCCCAGCGAAGTCCTCACCGCCCCCGGTTACGAGGCCGACACCGTGGTGGTGCGCACCAACGCCGGTCACTTGCTGGGTCTAGACGCCGCCAATGGCCTGCGGCGCTGGCTGTACAGTTACACCGTGCCGGCGTTGAGCTTGCGGGGCATCTCCCCGCCCCTGGTGAGTCGGGGAACGGTGTTCGCCGGCCTGGACAACGGTCAGTTGGTGGTGTTGACCCTCGCCGAGGGGCGACTGCTGTTGGAGGCCCTGGTGAGCCCCCCCGAGGGCAGCAACGAGCTGGAACGGCTGGTGGATATCGACGCTCCACCGGTGATCAGCGACGGGGTACTGTACTTGGTGAGCTACCAGGGCAACGCCGTGGCCGTGGACTTGAACAGCGGCGCCTCGTTGTGGAATCGCGATTTTTCCAGCTACGCCGGCCTCGATACCGATGGTCAGTTGGTGTTTGTGGTGGACGACCAAGACCACCTGTGGGCCCTGGAAGCCCGCAGCGGCGGTGCCCTTTGGCAACAAGACGTCTTGGCTGGGCGGCGCTTGACCCGGCCGGTGGTGGCGGGGGACTGGGTGGTGGTGGGGGATTTTGACGGCTACCTCCACTGGTTTGACCCCGCCGATGGCCGGCTGGTGGGGCGCTCCCGGGTGGCCGGGGATGGCTTTGCCGCGGCGCCGTTGTGGAACGATGGCGTGCTGTACACCCTGGGGCGAGACGGCGATCTCACCGCCCTGCGGCCGGCGGCCCGCTGAGGCGGGCCTCAAAAACCCTCGCGAGGTCAACGTGGCACCCTTGCCCGTCGTCGCCCTGGTGGGACGCCCCAACGTGGGCAAATCCACCCTGTTCAACGCCCTAACCCGCAGCCGCGACGCCCTGGTGGCCGACCTGCCAGGACTGACGAGGGACCGCCAACACGGCCTGGTCCAGGGCTTTGGCCGCAGCGCGGCCGTGGTGGACACCGGGGGCCTGGTGGATGCCGAGGGCTTGGAGGGCATCGAAGACCTAGTGAGCCGCCAGGCCTGGCGGGCGGTGGACGAGGCCCACGTTGTGGTGTTCCTGGTGGATGGCCGCGCCGGGCTCAATCCCGCCGATGAAGCCATCGCCCATCGCCTGCGCCGGGGAGGCAAGCCCGTAGTGGTGGCGGTCAACAAGACCGAGGGCTTTGAGGACAGCGGAGTCTGCGGCGAGTTCTACACCTTGGGTCTGGGGGATCCCGTGGCCATCTCGGCCCAACAGCGCCGGGGGCTTGGGCCGTTGATGGACAGGGTGTTGGCCCACTGCCCCCCCGTCCTCGAAGCCCCTGACGGCCCCGCGCCCCAGCCCAACGACCCCCTGCGGCTGGCAGGGGTTGGGCGGCCCCACGACGGCCAGTC
>JBHJHK010000252.1:0-2619 GCA_050330975.1 Candidatus Competibacterales bacterium
ATTCTTCGTTGAGCTATCAGGCGACCGGGAATTGCTGAAAAAATCTGTACTTACAGGAGGAGATTACCATGGCCAAGATGAAAGCTGCCATATTCGTTGAACCCGGTCGCATTGAGTTGGACGACAAAGAAATTCCCCATGTGGGACCAACCGATGCCCTGTTAAGACTCACCACTACGACTATTTGTGGGACCGATGTCCACATTCTCAAAGGAGAATATCCCGTCGCCCCGGGACTTATCGTGGGGCATGAACCCGTAGGAATTATTGAGAAGCTCGGGCAATCGGTGACTGGCTACCAGGAAGGTCAGCGAGTCATCGCAGGCGCCATCTGTCCCTCGGGCTACTCCAATGCCTGCTTGGATGGCCTCTGCGCCCAGGATGGTCAAGGCTCGCGCCATGGTCTAAAGCCCATGGGCGGCTGGCGCTTTGGCAACACCATTGATGGGACTCAAGCTGAATATGTGCTCGTTCCCGATGCCATGGCCAATTTAGCACCTGTGCCCGACGGCCTGACGGATGAGCAAGTCTTGATGTGCCCCGATATTATGTCGACAGGATTTGCCGGAGCAGAAAGCGCCAACATCAAGATTGGCGATACCGTGGTGGTGTTTGCCCAAGGGCCTATTGGCCTTTGCGCCACAGCGGGGGCAAAGCTGAAGGGGGCTACCACGATTATTGGTGTGGACTCTGTGCCGGAACGCCTTGAGATGGCAAAAAAACTGGGTGCCGATCACGTGATCGACTTTTCCAAGACGGACGTCGTCGCAGAGGTTATGAAAATCACCGATGGACGCGGTGTGGACGTTGCCATAGAAGCCCTGGGACTGCAAGAAACTTTTGAAAACAGCCTGCGCTGCTTAAAGCCCGGTGGAACCCTCTCCAGCTTAGGTGTTTACTCTCAAGATCTGAAAATACCTTTGGACGGATTTTTGGCAGGCTTGGGCGATCATAAAATTGTCACTTCGCTTTGCCCGGGAGGCAAGGAGAGAATGCGCCGATTGATGGAAGTAATTTCATCGGGTCGCGTGGATCTTAAGCCCATGGTGACCCACCACTACCCACTGGAACAAATCGTTGAAGCTTATGATCTCTTCAGCCATCAACAAGACGGCGTCTTGAAAGTGGCTATCAAAGTCTCCTAGTTTCCAATGAAGCTCATCCACAGGCCCCGGCTCGCCACCGAGTTTCTCGGCGTGGAGGGTGGCAAAGGCCTTGTAGGCCGCCAAGGACTTTTCGGGGTCGGCCACCTCCACATGGGCCCGATGGTTCAAGATCTCAGCCCCGGCCGCATCAAACACCTCGGGCACCGCCAAGTCGGCGGTGAACAGCCATTGGCCGCTGAAACCCCCAGCCATGGCCTCCTTGATGACGGTAATCCCCGATTCTTGGCCACCGGCTAGGTAGATGGCATCGGGATGGCGGGCCAACACCGAGATGAGCTCCGCTTGGTAAGAGGGCTGACCGGGGTTGTAAACAATGCAGTCGGTGAGCTCGATACCGGCCTCCCGCACCGCCCGTTGGGCCACCTCCGGCGGGGATTGGGGTGGCCATGGAGCCCGGGGTTTAGTAGATTCTCCCTGAATTCAAGCTTCCCACCTCCACCTCGACGCCCGTGGTCAATCCCCCCACCCCACAACCCGCCTCCGGATCCTGCGCCCTTGCGCATTGACTGGGGCCTGGGCCTCATCGCCACCACGGGCACCACCTGCGCCGCTTGGGTGTGGTTTAACCAGGGCCCCGGGGCCTTTTGGCAGATCCTCATGGGCGATGCCCACCTGCTGTTGGCGGTGTTGCCCAAGGTGATCGCCGGGGTGCTATTGGCGGGGCTGTTGGCGGTTTTGTTGCCCCGGGAACAGGTGGCCGCCTGGCTCGGCCAGGGCTCGGGGGTCTATGGCCTAATCCTCTCGGCCGCCGTGGGCGCCCTGTTGCCCGGCGGGCCGGCCATGGTGTTTCCCCTGGGGGTGACCTTGATCGCCCGGGGGGCCGACGGCGGCGCCGTGACGGCCTACCTCCTGGGCTGGGCGCTGTTGAGCCTCAACCGCACCTTGGTGTGGGAGGTGTCGTTTATGGGCTTTGAACTGGCGGCGTTGCGCTGGGGGATCTGCCTGCCCCTACCGGTGGTGGTGGGGGCCTTGGTGCGGCGTTTGGGCATCGCCCCCCGGCCGTGAGAACGCCGTGACCCTCTTGATCATCACGGTGGTGTTGTACGCCCTGGTGGGGTACTTGTTCGTCCTCGCCCATCGCCGGGGTGATGGCAGTGTGCATCGGGCCCTGGCGGCGGCGGTGGCCAACGCCAAATTGGTGCTACCCCGGGTGGTCATCGCCGTCCTGGGAGCCGGTTTTATCGCCGCCGTCCTGCCCAAAGGGGCGGTGATGGACGCCGTGGGACCGGGTTCGGGGGTGGGGGGATTGGCCCTGGCGACCCTGGTGGGCACCGTGACCCCCGGGGGACCCATGGTGGTGTTCGCCATCGGCATCAGCCTCCTCAAGGCCGGGGCCGGCACGGCGGCGGTGGTGACCTACCTCACCGCCTGGTGTCTTTTTAACCTCAACCGCACCCTGTTGTGGGAGGCCCCGCGCTTTGGTTGGCGCTACGTCTTGGGGCGCTGGGGGGTG
>JBHJHK010000253.1:0-3617 GCA_050330975.1 Candidatus Competibacterales bacterium
CCCCTCCAGATAGACCGCCCTCACGACAGACGGCCCAACACCAGGCTGCAGTTGGTACCGCCAAAGCCAAAGGAGTTGCTCAACACCCGGGCCACCGGCCGGCGCTGGGGCTCCAGGGCCACGGCGGTGTGGAGATTGGGATCGCAGCGCTGGGTGTTGAGACTCTGGGGGATGAAACCGTGCTCCACGGCCAGACAGGCGAACACCGCCTCCAGGATACCCGCCGCCCCTAGGGTATGGCCGGTCCAGCCCTTGGTGGAACTACAGGCCACCCCCTGGGGAAACACCGTCGCCATGGCCCGATCCTCGGCGGCGTCGTTGGAGGGCGTGGCCGTGCCGTGGAGGTTGACGTAGTCGATGGCCGAAGGTGCAAGACCCGCGCTGGCCAAGGCCCGCTCCATGGCCGAGGCGGCGCCTTTGCCCTCGGGGTGGGGGGCGGACATGTGGTGGGCATCGCTGCTCTCCCCGTAGCCCAACAGGTAGATGCCCCCGGGGAGGTGGTCGGGGTGGCCGTGGTCGGGGGAGCGCTCCAACAGGGCGAATCCCCCCCCTTCGCCGATGTTGAGTCCGTCGCGCTCGGCGTCCCAGGGCCGACAGGGCTTGGCCGAGACCAACTCCAGGGCGTTGAAGCCGTAGAGGGTGGTGAGGCACAGGCTGTCCACCCCCCCCACCACGGCGGCGTCGCACAGGCCAGCACAGATGTGGCGCTGGGCCGAGGCAAACACCTTGGCGCTGGAGGAACAGGCGGTGGAGATGGCGGCACAGGGCCCCTCCAAACCCAAATGGCGGCGGGTGAAGTCGGCCACGGAGAACACGTTGTGGGTACAGCGGTAGTCAAAGGACTCCGGCAAAGTGCCCGTGGTCGGGTCGCGGTGGGCGTAGGCCCACTCGGTGGCGCCAATCCCCGAGGTGCTGGTGCCGATGAAAACCCCCACCCGCCGGGGTCCCCAGCGCCGGGCCAAGGCCGCGACCCGGGCTTGGAAATCGTCTTGTTGTAACGCCAGCTGGGCGATGCGGTTGTTGCGGCAGTCGTAGTTCCCCAAGGCGCCGGTGACCGGTTGTTCCTCCACCCCCGCCACCCGGCCGATCCAGGTGTCGAGGATGGCATCGGCGAAGTCGCAGGGGCGCAGGGCGCTGCGGCCATCCACGAGGGCCTGGAGGGTCGGTGAGAGGCCCCAGCCCATGGCACTGGTGGCGGTGTAGGCGGAGACCAGGAGGGGTGAAATGGCCATACCTTGGCGTCTTGGGGGCGGCCCAGTTCAGGGGTGGCAATTGGCCGGGGCCACCCTTGGCGAGGGGAGGGCCTCGGTCGCTATCCAGGGGGGTTTGTCCAGCACTTTGGGAAAGGTCGAGTTTAGTGAATGCTGTTTGAGTGAATAATAGTTTAGTACTTTGAGATAGATAGAATATATCCGAGCCCCGGGGAAATTACTAGTTGGGGCGGGGTGGCGCCAGGGTGGCCGCGGCGACGGCGGCAAAGCCCACCCCCAAAATCACCGTTGAGCCCACGGCTTGGAGCACCGGCACGGCGGAAAGGGCCAACAGGCCAAACACCAGTAGCGTGGAGGCGCCGCACAGCCCCACGGCGGCGGCGGTGCGCCGTCGCTCCTCGGCTTTTCCCCCCCGGCGGAAGAACAAGCTGTAGTCGAGGCCAATGCCCAACACCAGCAACAGCGACACCAGGTGAAACAGCGATAGAGCTTGGCCCAACCACCCCAGGGCCGCCACCGTGAGGGCCACGGCCAGGACCACTGGGGTCAACACCGCCGCCAGGGGGATCAAGCCCCCGAGGCCAACCCCCAACACCGCCACGATCAACCCCGCCCCCAGGGCCGTGCGCTCCAGGGTGGCGCGGCGAAAGTCCGCCACCAGGGCCTCGGTTTCCCCCTTGAGATCCAACAGCCGCGCCGTGGTCGGATGGGCCCGGGCCAGGGCTTGGGCGACGGCGGTGGGGCGTTCCAAACCCACCAAGGGCAGCAAGGCCACCCACTCCTCGCCCCGGGGAAACAGCAGGCTGGTCACCCGGGGGGCCACCGCCTCCGGCAAGTCGCCCAGGTCCAACGGGGCTGTGGTGCGGGCCTTGGCCACGGCGGCGAGGAAGGGGGCAAAGGTCTCGGCATCTAGGGGCAAGGCCGCCGTGGCCCGTTCCAAGGCGGCCATGAGCTGATCTCCCGGGGGCAAGGCCGCCTGGCGGCTGGCCTGGCGGGCTTGGCTCGGCAGGTAGCGGGCGGCGGCGTCAAAGCCCTGGAGGTGGCCTTTGGCCACCTGGGCTTCGAGGGTCGCCATGACCCCTTCGCTGGCCACCAACGCCGCCTCGGGGTCTCTTGCTGTGACGGCCACCAGGTGGACGGGGTCCGCCGCCCCCAGGGCCCGGCGCAGCTGGCGATCCTGGGTCGCCAGGTGGGTGGGAACCGGGCTCAGGGCGGCCAAGTCGTCGCTCCAGCGGGGGGGCGTCACCAAGGCTGTGGCCAACAGCCCCAGGAGGGCGGTGCCCAGGAGGATCCAGCGCACCTTGGGCGGCGGCAGGGGGGCGCTCCAGCCCCCCAGGGCGAGGAGTCGGCCGTTGTTATGGACGGGACTGATGTCCAACAGGGCCGGCAGCACCCAGCGGTTGGCGGCGGTGGCGGCGGCGAGGCCGGCGATGGCAAACACCCCCAACTGGGCCAGGCCCTCAAAGCGGGTGTCCAACATGGCGCTGTAGCCCAAGGCGGTGGTCAGCGCCCCCAAACGCAAGGTGGGCCAAATCCGCGCCATACAACGGGCCCCGGTCTCCCCGGGGCGGCGATGGGCAAAGAGGTGGAGGGGATAGTCGATGGCGATGCCCAACAGCGTCACCCCAAAGGCCAGGGTGAGACCGTAGAGCTGGCCAAACACCAGCCCCGTGGCAGCGGCGCCCGCCGCCACCGCCGAGGCCATGGGGATGGTGCTCAAGGCGACGATGGGCAGGGAGCGAAACAGCCCCCACAGCAACAGGATCACCGCGCCACAGGCGATGGCGCTCCAGAACTGGGCCTCGCGACGGATGGTGTCTCGGGTGTGGGCGGCGATCACCAAGGGCCCGCTGAGGGTGAGCTCCACCTCGAGAGCCCTGGGTTCGACATTGGCCACCTGGGCCTTGGCCCCGGCCAAGGCGGCTTCGATGGCGGCCAAGACGCGGCGCTGGCGGTCGGCGTCAAAGGGGGAGCCGCGGATTTCCGCCACCAACAGGGCCAACTGGCCACCTCGGGAAAACCACACCCCATAGCGGCGCTCCGGCGCCCCCTGGCTCCGCCAGAGGTCCAAGAGCACCAGAAGCTCGCCGCTGGGGTCACTGGGCAGCAATTCCTCCACCAACGGTCCCAGGGGGGAGCTGAGGCGCTGGAGCTGGCCTTCCAGGCTCCTGGTCAGGGCGGGAGCGGTGAAGCGCTCGCCGTCGACGGCGGGGCTCAACAGGTAGCGGTGGCGCCAGAGGAACGCCTGCAGAGGGCGCTCGTCGGCGGTGGCGCCGTTCCTCACCCCCAGGAGCTCGTCGTGGCCCGCCAGGCGGGCGGCCAGGGCGCGGCGCACGGCGGCCCGGGCCGCCGGGGTGGCAAGGGATAGACCCAAGGGCCGCAAACCGGTGGGGGGGCCCCGGGGGC
>JBHJHK010000254.1:0-2913 GCA_050330975.1 Candidatus Competibacterales bacterium
TGGTGGACGTCGGCCACCTCTAGCCCACCCCTAGCGCAACCCCTTCTCAGGTGCCAACGCCATGGATTTTCGTCGCCCGCCCCCCCGGCCGCGCTACCCGGCGGCCCTAGGCACGTGTTTGGGCCGCGGGGGTCTTCCCGCCGCGGGCCAAATAGGGCGTTTGGCGGGCCCGGTTTGGGGGGCGGGGGGGGGGGAGACGAAAATCCATGGCGTTGGGACCTGAGAAGGGGTTGCGCTAGGGGTGGGCTAGAGGTGGCCGACGTCCACCACCAAGACGTCGTCAAAGTGGGCCAACAGCTGGGGGATGTGGACCCCCAAGCCGCTGCCGGCCGGTCACCGAGGCCCCTTGGCCGGTGGGGTCGATGACCAAGGGCAGAGGCACGGGTAGTTCCCCCATGGCAGGCGGTTTCCTTGCGGTGGTTAAAGGGGCGTTGTTTTAAATTTTCGCCTAAAAACTTCCAGCTAGATTTTGAGAATCCCAGTTTGGAACAAAAGTTCGCCGGAAGCGAGGTGATGGTCAGGGGTGGAGCCAGGGGTGGAGCCAGGTGCCCAGTTGTCGCCCGGCGGTAAGGGTCAAGAGGCACAACAACAGGCTCAGCGCGATATTGGTGGCGGCGTGGAGCAAGGTGTAGCGGCGGTGGAGGTCGAGGGTCTGGTAGGCAAAGCTCGAGAAGGTGGTGAAACCGCCGCAAAAACCATAGGCCAGGCGGCGGGCCTCTTCCCCCGACAGGCCCGGCCAAGGGGGCAACAGGACAAGGGCAAGCCCAAGCAACAGACAACCCACAACGTTGACGATCAAGGTGGAGAGGGGAAAGCGGTGGGTCACGGCCAGGGTGCGGCCGGGGCGCGCCACGGCCCCCAAGCCTCCCCCTAGGGCAAACCAGGTCTGGAGTAGCCCCTCGTTCACGGCGCGGTGTCAGCCCCCCAGCGGCGCCCCAGGGCCTCCCCCGCCACGGCGGCGGCGACCCCCATGGCGATGGCCAAAGCGGGATAGGCCACAGCTTCCAACACCGCAGCGGCCTCCAGGAGAACGGTCACTTCGAAGGCGAAGTGGGAAAAGGTCGACAGCCCACCACAAAACCCCACCGCTGCCAGGGGCATAACGTGGCTGTGGAGTCGTTCCCGGGCCCCGAATAGCCAGCCGACCACAAAGCTGGCGGCGACATTGATGAGCAGGGTGGGGAACCAGGGCCAAGGTGCCGGCAACAGGGAACTGAGGAGCTCGCGGCACAGGGAACCCAAGGTGCCGCCGGCGAAGACCGCGACGAGGACCAGGAGCATGGGCAGTGGGGGCTTTAGCGCTGGGTATTTGATTGTGCCCAGGGCTTGGCTGGCGATCAACCCACCCTGGGCCTTGCGCCATTGGGGGGGCTTTGCAATGCTCGCTCCCATCCACTGAGCGAAGGGGGAGAAAGTGCCATGGTCGAAGACATCGCTGGGGCCCCCAGGCCCCCGGTCGAAAATTGGCGTGCCTTGGGGCTGGGGCTGTTGGTTTTGGTTGGCGCATTGACGGCGGGAGCCGCCACCGCCCGCACCGTCACCGACAGCGCCGGCCGGGTGGTGGAGGTGCCCGAGACCGTCACCACGGCCTTTGCCGCCGGGCCGCCGGCGGCGATCTTGCTCTATGTCCTGGCCCCGGACAAACTGCTGGGCTGGCCCCGGGCCCTGCGTCCCCACGAGCGCCCCTACATCGCCCCTCCCTACCGGGATCTGCCGGCCACGGGTCGGCTCACCGGGCGGGGGGGGGAGGCCAACTTGGAGCGGGTGTTGGCCCTGGATCCCGACGTCATCATCGACTTTGGCTCGGTGCGGGACACCTACATCGACCTGGCCAACCGGGTCCAGGCCCAGACGGGCATTCCCTACCTCCTCATCGATGGCCGGTTTGACAACACAGCCCAAGCCCTGCGTGGGGTGGTAGAAGGCCTGGGGGGGGCCGAGCGGGGCGAGGCCCTGGTCCGGGACGTGGAGGCCACCTTCGCCCGCTTGGACGCCATCATCGCCGCCACGCCCCAAAGCCAGCGCCCCCGCACCTATTTGGCCCGGGGGCCCGTGGGGCTGGAATCGGGGACGTTGGGCTCCATCAACACCGAGATTATCGAGCGGGCCGGGGGGCGCAATGTTCTGATGGACAACACCGGTCGCCGGAGCCTGGTCCAGGTGTCGTTAGAACAAATCCTGGTGGCCGACCCCGAGGTGATCATCACCTGGGACCCCAATTTCTTCAGCCTAGTGGGCCAGCACTCCCTGTGGGCCGGGGTTGATGCAGTGCGCCGGGGGCGGGTGTATCTCGCCCCCACCACGCCCTTTGGCTGGATCGACCGTCCTCCCTCCCTCAACCGCCTCATGGGGCTGCGCTGGCTGGCGGGGTTGTTTTACCCCGAGCAGTGGAGCGGCGATCTATCCAGCGACACCCGGGCATTTTATCGCCAGTACTACCACGTCGAGTTGACCGACGCCGACCTAGAGCGCCTGCTGGCATGGGCCGCGGGGCATCCCCGGCCCTGAGGGTCGTCGGGGGGCCCGTCCACCTGGCGGCCGGTCTGGCGTGTGGCTTGGGGGCCCTGGCCTTTGGCGCCCTGTTGATCGGCCCCTATCCCCTATCCCCCGACCAGGCCTTGGGGGCGTTGGTGGGTCAAGGCGATCCCCAGGTCCAGGCGGTGGTATTGGCCATCCGCTTGCCTCGAATATTGGCGGCTTTGTTGGTGGGGGCGGCCTTGGCAGCGGCGGGGGCAAGCTACCAAACCCTGTTTCGCAACCCCCTGGTGTCGCCGGATATCTTGGGGGTTTCGGCCGGGGCGGGGGGTGTGTGGGTGTTTCGGGACGGGGCGGGGGGGCCGGCGGTGGCGCCGGTCGAGACGCAGCTTGCCGTTCTGCGCGCCTTGGGCGTGCCGGTGGACGGGGTGGGCGATG
>JBHJHK010000255.1:0-5619 GCA_050330975.1 Candidatus Competibacterales bacterium
GTGGGGGGGGGGGGTGTTGGGGGTGGGGTTGGGGGGGGGGTGGGCCGTGGGGGGGGGGGCGACCCGCACCTGGGTGGGGCAGCTGGTGCGGGCCGGGGCCGACGACGCCCCCATGGTGGCCGCCTTGGGGGTGGACGTCCAACGGCTGTTCGCCGGCGTCTTTGCCGCGGGCACCGCTTTGGCGGCGTTGGCCGGCATCCTCAACGCCCCCCTGTTGGGCCTGGAGACCACCATGGGCGAAGGGGTGTTGATCACCAGCCTGGTGGTCATCGTCATCGGCGGCATTGGCTCCATCAAAGGGGCGTTCTGCGGCGCGCTGCTGGTGGGACTGGTGGACACCCTGGGCCGGGCCTTCGCCACCGACGCCCTGCGCTGGATGGGGGTCGACATAGCCACCGCGGCCACCGCGGGTCCGGCGTTGGCCAGCATGTCCATTTACCTGTTGATGGCCCTGGTGCTGTGTCTGCGCCCCCAGGGGCTGTTTCCCCTTCGAAGCTAGGTTTCGTCCCCCTCCCCTCGGAGCGCGTCTGCCATGTCTTCCCCCGACGTCGTGCCGCCGCCGGCGGTTTCCCCCCCTGGGGCTTCGCGGCTGAGGCCGGTGATACCCGGGGCGATCTTCGCTCTGTTCGCCCTGTTGCCCCTGGGCCTCGCCGAGGGCCAGGGTTATCTCCTGAGCCTCTTCACCGGCATCATGATCTTCGCCCTGGCGGCCATGAGCCTGGACTTCATCTTGGGCTACGGCGCCCTGGTGAGCTTTGGCCACGCGGCCTTCGTCGGCGTCGGCGCCTACGGGGTGGGCATCTTGGCCCACCACGGCATCGAGACCGCCGCCATCGCCTTGCCCGTGGCCGTGGGAGGCGCCGCCTTGGTGGCGCTGGCCATCGGCGCCATGGCCCTGCGCACCAGGGGTATCTATTTCATCATGATCACCCTGGCCTTCGCCCAGATGCTCTACTACACCACCACCAGCCTCGAAGCCTACGGCGGCGACGATGGTCTGGTTCTGTGGGGTCGCACCCAGACCTTTGGCCTGGGGTTGTTCGACCATCGCCTGGGGTTTTACTATGCGGTCTTGGCCTGCCTGGTGGGTTGCTACTTGGCCCTGAGGGCGGTGGTGGGATCCCGCTTTGGCCGGGTGTTCCAGGGTTGCCGGGAAAACGAAGCCCGGGTGGCAGCCCTGGGGTTTGATCCCTACCGCTATCGGCTGACGGCCTTCGTCATCGCCGGCGCCGTGGCGGGCTTGGCCGGGGCTTTACTCGCCAACCACACCGAGTTCGTCAGCCCGAGCTACCTGAGTTGGCACCGCTCGGCGGACCTGATCATCATGGTGGTGTTGGGGGGCGCCGGGAGCCTCCACGGCGCCCTCTACGGGGCACTGCTGTTTTTGGGTCTGGAGGCGTTGCTCCCCGTGGCCTTGGGGGAATGGCTCCCCGGCCTTGGGCTCGGGGAAGCGGCGACGGCCTGGCTCGAGCCCATCGCCGACAACTGGAAGGTGTTGCTGGGTCCCGTGTTGGTGCTGGTGGCCTTGTATGCCCGCGGCGGCCTGGTCCACGGTATCGAACGCTGGCTCGGGCCCCGGATCCAGCCACCGGCAGGACGCCCTTGAATCCGCCACCCCTCCAGGTCTTCGGCCTCCACAAACACTTCGGGGGCGTGGTGGCCACCGCCGATGTCAGCTTGACCCTGGAACACACCCAAGTCCACGCTGTCATCGGCCCCAACGGCGCCGGCAAGACCACCTTGATGAAATTGATCTGCGGCGAACTCCCCTGTGACGCCGGGCGGATCTTACTCCAGGGGCGAGATGTCACCTCGCTATCCGTCCACCGCCGAGCCGCCCTGGGCTTGGGCCGCACCTTCCAGCTTACCAGCGTCTTTCCCCAGATGACGGCCTTGGCCAATGTCGCCCTGGCGGTCCAGAGCACGCGGGGCCACAGCTTTCGCTTTTGGCGTCCCGTGGCCTCAGAGCGGGTCCTCTGTGACGGCGCCACGGCGCTCTTGGACCAGGTGGGCCTCGATCCTCCCCACCACCACCGCCCCGCCGGGACTTTGAGCTACGGCGACCAGCGCAAACTGGAACTGGCCATGGCCTTGGCCCTCGAGCCGGCGTTGCTACTGCTGGACGAACCCTTGGCCGGTACGGGGCCCGGGGAGGCCGAGGCCATGGTGAGCCTATTGAGCCAGTTGCGGCGCCAGGTGCCGCTGTTGTTGGTGGAACACGATATGGCGGCGGTGTTCGCCCTGGCCGATGTGGTGACGGTGCTGGTGGACGGCCGGGTCATCGCCCGCGGCCCCCCCGATGTCGTCCGGCGCGACCCCGGGGTGTTGGCGGCCTACCTCGGGGAGGAACAGGACCTGTGGGCCAGACCCGGGGGGGGTGGGGATGCTTGAAGTCCGCGGTCTCAAAGCCGGCTACGGCAACCGCCAGGTGCTGTTCGCCGTGGACCTCACCGTGGCGCCGGGGGAAGTGGTGGCGCTGTTGGGGCGCAACGGCATGGGCAAGACCACCACCCTCCACACCCTGTTTGGCCTGGTGCCCCCCTGGGGGGGAGAGATCCGCTTTGCAGGGCACTCCATCAAGGGCCTCAAACCCCACCACATCGCCCGGGCGGGCTTGGGGCTGGTCCCCGAGGGGCGGCGGGTCTTTAAAAGCCTCACCGTGGAGGAAAACCTCACCGCCACCGCCCATCCACCCCCCACCGACCGCGAGGAGCCCTGGGGACTAGAGCGGATCTTTGCCACCTTCCCGGCCCTGGCGGCACGCCGCCGCCACTTGGGGCGACAGCTGTCCGGGGGAGAGCAGCAGATGCTCGCCATCGGTCGCGCTCTCCTCACCCACCCCAAGCTCCTGATCCTCGACGAGGCCACCGAGGGTTTGGCGCCCCTGATTCGGCGGGACATCTGGCAGTGTCTAGGGACCCTCAAGGCCGAGGGTCGGATGATTTTGATCGTCGACAAAAATCTCGACGCCCTCACCCAACTTGCCGATCGCCACGTGGTCATGGAAAAGGGCAGCAGCGTGTGGACCGGAACCAGCGCTCAACTCGCCGCTCAACCCGAGGTGGGCCAACGCTATTTGGGGTTATGAATGACAGAATTTCTTCGGGCAATTCTCCTGGACGGGTGGGCCAACTCCATTGGGGGTCGTGACACCCCCCATGGCCAAGGGAAAGCCCTTTGGCTTGGCTTGCCAACCATTGACCCCTAGAATGGCAGGGGCTTGGCCCTCACTGCCGCACCCCGCATGGGCGGGGATTGTCGACTTGGATCATTGGACTTGCCAGAGGCCAACTCATGCGCATCATTTCGCCGATCTTTACTCTGCTCTTCGTACTGGGGACCGGCATAGCTATCCCCAGCGCCGCACAGTCCCCCGAGGCGACCGCCGTGGAGCAGCTGGTCTGGCAGAGCATCCAAGACAGCCGCGAACCCGAGGATTTCCGCGCCTACTTGGAGAGCTTCCCCAACGGGGCTTTTGTCGCCGAGGCCAGGGAGCGCCTAGCGGCCTTGGGGGTCCCAGCGCCGCCAGCGGCCTCCCCAGCGGATCCAACCCCCGTCCCTGACACCCCCACCCCCGATACCCCCGCTGAAGTGGACCCCGCCGCTCTACCTGTGGCGGTGCTCTTGGAGCGGGCGGCCGCCTCCCTAGAAGCCAAGCGATTGTTGACCCCTCCCGAGGACAGTGTCCGACGTTGGGCGACGGCGGTACTGGCCCGAGAACCCGATAACGCCCAGGCCCGGCAGTTGTTGTCGGCCGCCGTCGAGCGCTATCTGAATTGGGGGAGCGGCAATGTCAACCGCGGACGTCTAGAGCGGGCGGGGGTGTTTGCCAATCGCGCTCGGTCTTTGATCGAATACGCCACCGACGACCAGCGCCGGCGATTGTCGGGGCTGGAGAGCAGTATTCGCCGGGCCCGGGTCGAGCAGGAGCAACGCCTCACCGCCGAGGCGGCCCGCGCCGAGCAAGCTACCCAGCCCCAAGAGCGCTTCTTCTCCCCCAAGGAAACCCTGATGCCACCGCCGCGCACCGACAGAAACTGGTGAGTACCCACGGGTCGCTCGGGGAGAAAATTCGTTAAAATTACAGGTCTCATCACCGACTGAACGATCGGCCCAACACCGCTCCACCCCTCAAGGCCAGTGTTGTCGCCCGACGCTGGACACCACGATAACTCGGGAAGGATTCGCCGATGCTCAAAGCTCAGTTCGTCTTCGCAATTGGAGCGGCGATTTGCGGCGCAGGGTTCCTCTCTCCCCTGGTCGCCGCCTCCCCAGCCCCCCTGCAAATCGCCCAGGCGGGCGATAGCGTGGATCTCGAGCGCTTGATTTGGGAAGAGATCAAAGCCAGCGATGATCCCAGCCTGTTGGAGTCCTATATCGCCAACTTCCCCCGGGGGTTGTTCCGCGCCGAGGCCGAAGCCCGCCTCGAAGAACTTCAACAGGCCGCCCGCCGGGCCGCCGCCGAGGCCGCTACCACCCCAGAGCCCGAATCCGAGCCGTCCGAGACCGTGGCCGGTGAAACCCCGGTCGCCGAGCCGGCTCCCCCGGAGGACGAGCTCCCTCTTACTCTCGACGACGATCCCCTCCTCGCCCCGCTGTTGACGGACGACGGCGATATCGAAGACCCCTTGACCACCATTCCACCGACGCCAGTGGTGCCCATCGAGGTGGACGACGCGGCCATTCCCGCCGGGGACAGCGGCGAAGGTGCGACACTACCCCCCCCCCCCGATACCGGTGGCGCCGTGGTGGCGACCCCCCAGGTAGTCCCCGACGATACACCCGACGATACAGAAGATCCACGAGACCCCACCGCCGAGGTCAGCCCTAGATCCGAACCCGGCCCCCAAGACGAGGCGTCCGAGGCCATCGCCACCTCGTTCGGTGGGGCAGAGGGCGCCCCCGACGGGGAAGCCGGTGGGGAGGCCATGGCCCCGACCCCCGAGGCCCTGCCGTCACCGGTGGCCGAGGGTTCCCAGGAGCCGGTGGTGGTGGTTCCCGGCGACGACGTTGGGTCCCCGGAACCCGCCATGGACAACCCCACCGTGGCCGAGACCACCCTCCTCGACACCCCGGAGTCGGGGGCCGCCGATGGCGCCGATGGCGCCGATGACGCCGATGACGCCGAACTCGATGGCCCCGTGGTGGGGATCGTCACCCCGCCTTCCGGTCTCGACGACCTGGCCGACGACGCCCTAGAAGAACCCGAGGTGTCTCCCCGAGACGAACGAGATGAAGCCCGGGAGACCCAGATCGCCGAGCTGCTGGACAAAGCCGAGGCGGCGTTGGCGGCCAACCACCTCCTCACACCCGCCGAGGACAGCGTGCAGCGCTGGGCCACCGCCGTGTTGGAGCTCGATCCCGACAACGAGCAGGCCACGGGCTTTCTACAAGACGCCGTGGATCGCTATCTGAGGTGGGGACGCAGCAACCTCGATCGCGGTTCCCTGGCCCGGGCAGCGGTCTTCGCTTCCCGGGCCCGTACCCTGTCAGACTACGCCACCCAGCGCCAGCTCCAGTCCATCAATCAACTCGAGCGACAAATCCGCGTTGCCGAAGTCAATCGCCGCCGGGCTGAAGAGGAGGCCGCAGCCGCAGCCGCAGCCGCAGCCGCAGCCG